>DXBO01000071.1 GCA_019116485.1 Candidatus Gemmiger excrementavium | reverse complement strand
CCCACGATAAGGTTCCACAAGTTTCAGTTTTGTTCAATTTTCAAGGTCCTGCTCGCTGTTCGCATCTTGCGTGACAGCCTATTTATTATATCTCGTGAAGTTCCGTTTGTCAAGAACTTTTTTGAGATTTTTTTGAAGTTTTTTCTCAGAGCCAAGCTCCTCGAAAAGCCCTCAAAGGCTGTTGTTATGCGGTTTTCAGCGGCTGTCGTGGTCGCTCTCGCGCCGGACAGCTTGACTATAATACCACCGTAAAACCACTTTGTCAACACCTTTTTTCAGTTTTTTCGACAAACTTTTCCCTTCTCATTTGGGCACTCTGTATATTGTTGTTTTTCTTGTTTTGCACCACAATTTCTTGCGCAGCCGCCGCCCTCTTGCAATTTGCTTCTTATTATAATAGTATAAAAGCATCTTTACAGAAATGAGGGACCGCCATGATCCTGGCTTTGAATATCGGCAACTCCAACATCACCTTTGGTTCCTACACCAAGGACGGCAAGCTGGTGTTTTCCTCGCGCCTGTTTGCGGACGCCGCGCTGAGCAGCGACGAACTGGTCTACAAGATGGTCAACATGCTGGCGCTGTACGGGGCTGAGCCCACCCAGATCACCGATGTGATCTTTTCCAGCGTGGTGCCGGCGCTGACCCCCCGCATGCGGGAGGCACTGCACAAGATGTGCGAAGCCCCCGTGATGGAGGTAGGCCCCGGGCTGAAAAGCGGGGTGCGCATCCGTATGGACAACCCGGCCCAGCTGGGCGGCGAACTGCTGTGCGCCGTGGTAGGCGCGCTGCAGCGCCAGACCCCGCCGCTGGTGGTGGCCAACTTTGATACCGCCATCTCCATGCTGGCGGTGGACGCCGAGGGGGCACTGATTGGCGGCGCGATCATGCCGGGCCCACAGCTGGCCTTGTCGGCGCTGGTGAAAAACACCGCCCAGCTGCCCCAGGTGGAGCTGGACGCCCGCCCCAAGCGGGTGGTAGGCGCCAACACGGCGGACTGCCTGCAGAGCGGCATGGTGTACGGCACGGCAGCCATGGTGGACGGCATGGTGGAGAATTTCCGCGCCGCCCTGCAAGCCCCCGACGCCCCGGTGGTAGCCACCGGAACCCTGCCCCGCAGCGTGCGCAGCGCCTGCCGGGCGGGCATTGAGTACCGGGAAACCCTGATCCTGGATGGGCTGTACACCATCTGGCAGCGCAACGCGCGGCGGTGAGGACCAGCCGATACATTATCCTATACATTATATAGTTTCCCGGAAAAGGGCGGCGGAGAAAGAATAATTAATAAAGAATAAATAATAAATATGGTGGATCGCGGGCCTGTGGCCCGCTCCAAACGGCGGGGTTGAAACCCCGCCCTACGGTTGGCGGGAAACGGCAAACGAACCGGGAACCGGATAAATCCACGGCAGGTTGTAGGGCGGGCGCCTTGGCCCCGCCGGGCGGCCTTCCCGTGGGCGCTGTCTGGATTACATCGCAGCCCGGGGCATCGGCAGACGCAGGGGCGGCGTATACGCCGCCCGGGGGTTTTACTTCAGCCACGCGATTGCCCAGGCGGCATATATGCCGCCCCTACATCCTGTAAGGAGTACCCTATGATTTATCTCATCGCCGGGGCTTCCCACACCGGCAAAACGCTGCTGGCCCAGCAGCTGCTGGAACGCCGCCACATACCCTACCTGAGCCTGGACCACCTGAAAATGGGCCTGATCCGCAGCGGCACCATCGCCTTGTCCCCCACCCAGGACGAGGCCCTTACCGCCGTACTCTGGCCCATTGCCCGGGAGATGATCCGCACCGCGCTGGAAAACCGCCAGTCCCTGACCGTGGAGGGGTGCTATATCCCCTACACCTGGCAGCAGGATTTCACCCCCGCAGAGCGGGCCGAAATCCGCTATCTCTGTCTGGTGATGAGCCGGGACTACCTGCTGAGGCACTTCGCCCAGGTACAGCGGTACGCCAACGTAGTGGAGCACCGCCTGGACGACAGCGACTTCACCCTGGATACCGCCCTGGCGGACAACGCTGAAGCCCTGCGCCAGTGCCAGCTGCACGGGCTGCCCTACCGCCTCATCGACGAAACGTACCCCCGGGAGATCGAATGGTAAACGCCCGTCTTGCGCGGGCGGACCATCCCCGGGCGAAAGTTTGGAGTTTCTTCGGTTCCTTCTTTGCAAAGGCGCAGCCCGCCGCCCCAGGGCGCGGCACCCTTCCCCCATACCAGCAAAACCGGACCCGCAAGGGTCCGGTTTTTGGTTGGCCGGTCAATCTGCGGCCCTGCCGCGGGGGGCATTTACAGAGGCAGATCCCTGCGGCGGAACACCGCCCCGGCGGCCAGGTTCAGCACCAGGGCCGCGGCCAGCAGCACCGCCGCGCCCTGCCAGCCCGCCGCCTGCCCGGCGGCCAGGGCCGTGGGGTCGTACAGGGTGAAGAAGGTGGCGTAGCGGAAAGGTTCCAGCTTGCCGCCCATGTTGGCCAGCATCTGCACCAGATACATCAGGGTGGGCAGCCCGGCCCCCAGGGCGATGCTGCCCCGTGTGTCGTCGCACAGGCAGGAAAAGAAAAAGCACACCGACCCGATCAGCAGCTGCAGCGCCAGCAGCCCGGCGTTCATGCGCAGCAGTTCCGCCGCCGCCAGTTCCCCGGGAAACAGCAGCCGGGCGCTGGCCCACTCCACCGCCGTGCAGTAACCCACCAGCAGCACAATGCCGCTGTACAGCGCTCCCAGCTGGGTGCGCACCACCCGGCTCCGGGGCACCGGGGCCGCCAGCAGGGCGGCCATGCTGCCGCTGTCCACATAACGGGCCACCAGGGCGTTGGCACGCAGAATGGTATACACCATGGGCACCACCGGCAGAAGAAACCCGTACAGATAGGTAATCATAAACCCGGCCAGGGTATCGGTGGCGCCGGTCATGCCCACGGCGGCCATCAGTTCCGGCATCATCTGTTCAAACTGTTTCAGGGCATCGGCCAGTTCAGGGTCGAACATGTCCACGATCATTACAATGTACAGGGTCAGCACCGCCGCAAAGATCACCAGCAGTTTCAGCGAGCCTTTCAGCTCCTTTTTATACAATGTCAGGTTCATGCTTCGCCGCCCCCGTAATAGTCCAGAAAAATTTCCTCCAGGCTCTGGCGCGCGTGTACCGTTACCCGGGCCGGGTGGTCCGGGTCCTGCCGGCCGCCAAAATCCCGGGCAAAGTCCGCCGCCGTGCCAGGGTCGGCCAGGGTCACGGTGTAGCGCCGCAGGTGGCGGTCCCGCAGGGCATCGATGTCGTCCAGCGCCACCAGCCGCCCGGCCCGTATAATGCCCACCCGGTCACAAGTGCGGTCCACCTCCTCAAACATATGGCTGGACATCAGGATGGTTTTGCCCCGGGCCTTTTCTTCCCGGATCAGTTCCACGAAGCGGTTCTGCATCAGCGGGTCCAGGCCGGAGGTGGGTTCGTCCAGAATATAGATCGCCGGGTCATGCAAAAACGCCGCCACCAGGCCCACCTTCTGCTTCATACCCTTGCTCATCCGCTTGATCTTGCCCCGGGGGTCCAGTTCGAACCGGTCAATCAGTTCCCGCAGGCGGCCTTCCCCCCGCAGGCCCCGGTAACGCTGGACAAAGCGCAGGTATTCCCGGCCCGTCATCTCGTCAAACAGGGCGATCTCGCCGGGGATGTAGCCCAAATGCTGCTGAATGGCCGCGGCGTTGCGCCAGCAATCCAGCCCGCCGATGCGGCAGGACCCCCGGCGGGGCCGCACAAACCCCATCAGATGGCGGATGGTGGTGGTTTTGCCCGCGCCGTTGGGGCCCAAAAAGCCGAACACTTCACCGCTCTGTATGGAAAAACTCAAATCAAATACACCCCGGCCCCGGCCATAATCCCGGGTCAGGTGGGAAACTTCCATCATGTTCATGGCGGCTGCCTCCTTGCAGGGAACTCCTTAAAGCCAGTATACCGCGGCAGGCCCCGGCGGTCAACGGGGCGGGGACCGGCAGCGTTTGGGGCAATTTCCACAAAGTTGACACAGGATTTTCAGCACTTCTTTACGATTGGGTCGTACAATAGCCGTAAAACCGTTCAAAGGGGGAGACATTTCAACATGATAACGGTGGAACACCTGACCAAGCGTTACGGCGAGGTCACGGCGGTGGACGATATCTCCTTCACCCTGGGGGAAGGGCATATCTACGGCTTTCTCGGGCCCAACGGCGCGGGAAAATCCACCACCATGAACATCATGACAGGCTGCCTGGCCGCCACGGCAGGCACCGTCACCATCGACGGCTGCGATATCTTTGAGGACGCCCGCGCCGCCAAGCAGCGCATTGGCTATCTGCCCGAGATACCGCCGCTGTACACCGACGAAACGCCGGAAGAGTACCTGCATTTTGTGGCCGAGGCCAAAGGCGTGGCCAAGCGGGATATTACCGCCGAGATCGCCCGCGTGCTGGAGGAGACCCGCCTGACCGATATGGCCGGGCGGCTCATCCGCAATCTGTCCAAGGGCTACCGCCAGCGGGTGGGCATCGCCCAGGCGCTGCTGGGCAACCCGCCCTACATCATCCTGGACGAACCCACCGTGGGCCTGGACCCCTTGCAGATCATCGAGATCCGCGACCTCATCCGGGACCTGGGGCAGAAACACACGGTCATCCTCAGTTCCCATATTCTGAGCGAGGTGCAGGCCATCTGTGAGAGCGTGCTCATCATCGCCCACGGCAAGCTGGTAGCCTTCGACACGCCGGAAAACCTGGAAAAAACCCTGGCCGCCAACAACCGCCTGGCCATTGAGGCAGACGGCGACGAGGCCGCCGCCCGCGCCGTGCTGGACGGCCTGGGGGCCGTGAGCAGCTACACGGTGCAGCCTGCCGCCGCCCCCGCCCGGACCGAGGCCCCCGCGCCCCGCACCCGGGCCGACCTGACCCTGGCCGGGGACGCCGATGCTGCCGCCCGGGCGGTGTTCACGGCCTTTGCGGCGGCAGACCTGCCGCTTTTGCAGATGACGCCCATCCGCGCCGATCTGGAAAATATCTTCATTGAGCTGACCGAGGCCGAGCCCGCCGCGCCCGAAGTGCCCGAAGCCCCGGAACAGCCGGAACAGGAGGGGACCGACCATGAAAGCAGTGTTTAAGCACGAGGCGGCGCTCTACTCCCACGGGCTGCCGGCCTATGTGTTCGGGGCGTTTTTGCTGGAATTCATCGGCATCGGCGCCATGCTGTACAACATCAACAGCGCCGTGGCCAACTTTGAGTATGCCCTGGGGCTGTTCAGCATCGGGTTTGTGGCGCTGGTGCCCATCCTGACCATGCGCGTCATGGCCGAGGAGAAAAAGCAAAAGACCGACCAGCTGCTCTCGCTGCTGCCCATTACCGCCACCGATATCGTGCTGGGCAAATACCTGGCCATGGCGGTGGTGTTTGTGGCGCCCATGCTGGTGGCCTGCATCTACCCGCTGATCTTCTCGTTCTACGGCGACGTGTACCTGCCCACCTCCTACGGGGCGCTGTGCGCCTTTGTGTTCCTGGGGCTGGCGCTCATTGCCATCGGCATGTTCATCTCCAGCCTGACGGAATCCCAGGGCATGGCGGCGGGCGGCTGCTGGTGCTTTCCGGCCCCCAGGACGGCGCCGAACTGCCCAACCTGCAGACGCTGCTGACCGGCTACGGCGTGACCGTGACCGACGGCGTGGTGGTGGACCCCAACCGGGACTACTACGCTTTCACCGCGCCCTATGTGCTGATGCCCGAGATCGAGGCATCCGACATCACCGACCCGCTGACTGAGGGCAGCTACCATGTGATCGTGCCCATCGCCCAGGGCCTGACGGTGGGCGAGAGCAGTGCCGCCACCGTGACCTCGCTGCTGCAGACCTCGGCGGATTCCTTCTCCAAGGCGGCGGGCTACGCCATGGAGACCTATGACAAGGAGGACGGCGACACCGACGGCCCCTTCACGCTGGCCGTCTCCATCGAGGACAACACGGCCGGCGGGCGGCTGGTCTGGGTGGCCAGCGACTTCCTGCTGGATGAAATGTACAACGCCTATTCCTCCGGCGCCAACCTGGACCTTGTGATGAACGGCCTGTCCTGGATGATCGGCCAGACCGATGCGGTATCCATCCGGGCCAAATCGCTGGACTATAACTACCTGACCATCAGCTCGTCCTCCGCCGCGTGGCTCAAAATCTGCATGATCGGCATCGTGCCGGTGGGTTACCTGCTGCTGGGCATTGAGGAAATTCTGCGCAGGAGGAAAATGGTATGAAACGGCAAAAACAACTGTTGCTGCTGGCCGGGGTCCTGGTGGTGCTGGTGGTCATCATCGCGGTGGTCAGCGGGGTGCAAAAGCACATCGACACCATCTCCACCGTGGATAAGGAGATCATCGCCACCAGCGAAAGCGCCCTGACCGGCATCTCCTGGACCCGGGACGGCGAGACGCTGGCCTTTACCCACGCCGACGATACCTGGTCCGACGCCGACGACGGGGCGTTCCCGGTGGACCAGGACAAGATGAGCGAATTGCTCGCGCATTTCGAGAGCGTCCACGCCAGCTTCATCATTGAAAATGTGGAGGATTTCGGCCAGTACGGGCTGGACAGCCCCGCCTGCACCGTAACGCTGACCAGCGCCGACGGGCAGACCGTGATCCAGATGGGGGACTACTCCACCATGGACGAAAAGCGCTACCTGACCCTGGGGGACGGCACCGTCTACCTGATCGACGACGACCTGGCCCAGTACCTGACCACTGACCGGGACGACTGGATGCGCCAGGACAACCTGCCGGAGTACGACACGCTGGACGGCATTGTGGCCACCGGCGAGACCGCCTTCACGGTGGAACACCGCCCCGACGAGGAACTCTGCTACACCGACGCCTACGAGTATTATATGACCGATAACGGGCAGAACCGGGAACTGGCGACTGCCAAGGTCACCGGCCTGGCGGACACCCTGCGGGGCCTGGACCGCACCGACTACGCCACCTACACCGAGGACGGCACCACCCTGGCCGACTATGGCCTGGACGCCCCGGCCCAGACCTTTACGGTGACCTGTACCGTCGACGACGAGCCGCAGACGATTGTGCTGGCCTTTGGCAAAAAGGGCGAGGACTGCTACCTGCGCATGGATGATTCGGCCATCGTCTACCGGGTGGACGCCGACACCTACGCCGAGGACATCGCCGCCGCGGGCTACGACACGCTGCGCCCCGACGAAGTGCTGGCCCTCAACTGGGATGATGTGCAGAGCATCGACTTCACGGTGGACGACGCCACCTATACCGCCCAGAAGAGCGGCGACACCTGGAAGATCAACGGCGAGGAAGTGGAGTTTGACGACGTGACCGCCGCCATCGACGGGCTGAGCGTCAACGGGTTCAACACCGAATCCCCGGCCAAAAAGCAGGAAGCCGCCTTTACGGTGCACCTGGATAACGACGACTACCCCGCACTGACCGTGGCGCTCTACCAGTACGACGGCGAGAACTGCCTGGTCCAGAAAGACGGCGAGACGCTGGGCTGTGTGGCCCGCTCGCTGGTGGTGGACCTGACCGAAGCGGTCAACGCCATCACCCTGGGGCTGGAATAACGTCCTGGCATAACACCAGGGGCCGCGCCCGGGATTTCTCCCGGGCGCGGCCCTTGCCATGGGGCGGCATACCCGCTATACTGAAAAGAAAAACCTGCCTGCAGGGCGCTGCGCCCCGCAGGGCAGAAAGGCGGTAACTGAAATGGATGTGCAATTGATTTTCAGCCCCACCGGGGGCACCCGCGCCGTGGCCGAAGCGCTGGCCCCGGCGGACAAAGTGGTGGATCTGTGTGACCGCAATATGGATTTTTCTTCTGTGACCCTGACAGTGGAGGACACGGCCCTCATCGCCGTGCCCTCCTACGGGGGACGGGTGCCCCGCACGGCGGCGGAGCGGCTGGCCCGGGTACGGGGCAACGGGGCCCGGGCCGTGCTGGTCTGCGTCTACGGCAACCGCGCCTATGAGGACACCCTGGCCGAACTGGCCGACCTGGCCGAAGCTGCCGGGTTCCGGGTGGTGGCGGCGGTGGCCGCCCTGGCGGAGCATTCCATCGCCCGGACCTACGCCGCAGGCCGCCCCGACGAGGCCGACAGGGCCGAACTGGCGGTGTTCGGCCAGCGGATTCAGGAAAAACTGGCCGCGGGGAACTGTGCTGCCCCGGCCCTGCCCGGCCACCGGCCCTACAAGCCCCTGGGCGTGCGCAGCATGGTGCCCCAGACCTCCAAGCGGTGTGTGGATTGCGGGGCCTGCGCCGCCGCCTGCCCGGTGGGGGCCATTGACGCGGCGGACCCCCGCCGCACCGATGCCGAAAGCTGCATCGGCTGCATGCGGTGCGTGAGTCTTTGCCCGGCGGAAGCCCGTACCATCGACCCCGCCGCCCTGGCCGCCCTGAGCCAGAAGCTGGCGCCGCTGTGCGCCGGGCGCAAGAAAAACGAACTGTTTTTATAAACACGGCGGCAGACTGTCGAAAAAGTATAAAAACGCCTGCACTGGCGGACATGTGCCGACACATGCAGGGAAATTTGACGGCAAATTGTGTACGAGACACATGACGTCGAGTGCGCGATTTGCCGCCAAATTTTGTCAAAAAAGGGGGGGCGCCGCGTGCTGCCTGAGGCTGATGTCAACACCTGTATGCTCTGCAGCTGAACGGCAACCCCATCGCCACATTGGAGCCGCTGTACGGGGTAGGGATCGAACAACTTTCTCTGGATATGAACCAGCTTCCCGACCTGTCGGCTTTGCTCAATTTTCCGGGCCTGATCTACCTGAATCTGAACGATTGCGGCGGACAGGACCTGAGTCTGCCGGGGCAACTGACCGATCTGCAGTCGCTGTAACTGAACAAGGCGCCATGCCGCGATTTCGCGGCATGGCGCCTTGTTTCGGACACAAAAGTCACATTGATACCGGCACTTTTATTTACCAGGAAAAATCCACCTCTTTCTTTTTTTTGTGAACTGTGGTATACTGGCGTTTGTATGTTGCAACCCCATGGTATAGAAAGGTCAAGGGATTTTCCCATGCAGACGTTAAAAACCGTAAACTGGAAGAAAATCTTCCTGCAGGGTGTGCTGCCCTGCGTGCTGGCGGTGGCGGTGGCGTTCATCTCCCGCTATCAGCTGGAACTGTCCGACGGCGTAACGCCCAACTACCTGGCGGGCCAGTGGCCGGTATACGCGCCGCTCAACGCCATGACCGCCTTTTGCCTGACCCTGGTCATCTTCGCCCTGGCGGGGCGGTGGTGGCTGGCCACCGGCATTTCCGGCGTACTGTTCACCGTTATCGCCCTGATCAACTATTACACCCGGGACCTGCACGGTTCCGCCCTGATGCCCCAGGACATCCTGAACCTGGGCACCGCCGCCGAGGTCATGGGCAGCTATACCCTGAAAATCAACCACACGGTGCTGACCATCGGCCTGCTGGTGGTGCCGGTCCTGGTGCTGTGCTTCACCCAATGGCTGCTGACCAGGGGCGCCCCCAAGCGCGCCAGCTGGAAAGCCCGGGGCGTGCGGGTGCTGGCCAGCGCGGCAGCGATCTTCTGCGTGCTGTACATAGGGTATTTCGGCCCCAACCCGCTGAAACCCAAAGCCACCTACGGCTGGGCCTGGCAGGAGACCTATTACAAGTACGGCTACCTGGCGGGCACCATTGAGGCCACGGCCCTGATGTCCGACCCCATTGTGGAGCCGGAAAACTACAGCGACGACGCGGCCCGGCAGGCCGCCGACCTGGTGACCGGCCAGTTTGCCACCGCCGAGACCGCCCAGGAATACCCCGACATCGTGCTGATTTTGTCCGAGAGTTTTTACGATTTCAGCCTGGTCACCGACCTGCAGGCCGACACCGACATCCTGCCGGTGTACAACAGCCTGCAGAACGCCGTGCTGGGCCACACGGTCAGCCCCCATGTGGGCGGCGGCACCAATTCCAGCGAATACGAGATGCTGTCCAGCAATTCGCTGATGCTGATGCCCTCCATCACGCCTTTCAACTGGCTGAACCTGTACGGCGCCAACAGCCTGGTCAGCTACACCAAGAGCCTGGGCTATGCCACCATGGCCGCCCACCCTTACACCAATTCCAACTATCGCCGGGATTCCGCCTGGCGGGCCCTGGGCTTCGACACCACCTATTTTGAGGGCGATTTCCCCACCCAGGACTATTACGGCAACCGCCCCTACCAGACCGATGCCGCCACCTACCAGGACTTCGCCAAGCTGTACGAGGCCATGCCGGAGGACCAGCCCCGGTTCGCTTTCCTGGTATCCATCCAGAGCCACGGCGACTACGATATGAACGATGCATCGCTGGATATCGTCCACGCCGCCACCGATTACGGTGAGTACGACGCCGTGATGGACGAGTTCCTGAGCTGCATGCGCCTTACCGACGAAGCCATCACCGACCTGTGCGACTACTTCACCCAGGTTTACGAGCAGACCGGCCGCAAGGTAGTGGTGGCTATGGCGGGCGACCACGCCCCCAGCTTTGTGGACCATGTGGCGGACAAGAGCATCGCACCCCAGAACGAACTGCAGATTCTGGAACGCAGCACGCCGTTCTTCATCTGGGCCAACTACCCGCTGGAGAACATCGACGCGGCGGTGAGCGACACCGACCCGCTGAACCGGATGGATATGGTGATGCTGGCCCCCACCATTGCCCAGCAGGCGGGCCTGCCCCTGAGCACCTATTACCAGTACCTGCTGGAAATGAAACAGACCACCCCGGTGGTGACCGGCGCCAACGATTACATGAAACCGGACGGAACCACGGCCACCTTCGGCACCGACCCCGCGCTGGATGAGTGGGTCTACGGCTACCTGAACCTGGAATACAACAACGTGGGCGCCCACGCCAAGCGCGACCAGTCCCTCTTCGACGCCCAGTAACCTGCTTTCTTTGCCCTTGTCCTTTCTTTGCAAAGAAAGGACCAAAGAAACTCCAATCTTATGCTCCGGGAACGGGATGTTCCCATACGGTAATCGCCCCGCCGTCGCAGGGCGGCTGCGGCCCCCTTTGCCAAAAGAAACGCTCATCAAACCAGCCCCGCAGGGAGATTCCCTGCGGGGTTGGTTTCTTGCGGGGGGCTTCGGTTCCTTCCCGCCCCGTAGGGCGGGGTCTTGACCCCGCCGGGCAACCGCCGCCCGGCGCGGACGGCATGGGAATCACGGCAACTCCATGGCCGGCTGTAGGGGCGGCCTACAGGCCGCCCGGCAGCGCTGCCGCCACGGAAAAATGCCCGGGCGGCGTATACGCCGCCCCTACAGCCAACGGTGCCATGGGGTATGACCGGCAACGCCCCGGGCCACGGCAAGGCATACCGGCAGGGTCAAGACCCTGCCCTACAACCGCTCCGAAAATCCGCCACCTGCCCGGCCCCCCGCCCCATAATACATCAAAAAAACGCATGGTCAGAGGACCATGCGTTTTTTCTGTAAAAGTTCTTTGCCGCGCTTTCTTACAAGAAAGCGCGCAGATACACCGCTGCGCTGCGGCTCATTTCCCGGGAGAAATCGCTCTCATACTTCCGCTTGCAGAAAGCCTGGATGTACCGGTCAAAGTCAAAATCCACCTGGCTGCCGGCGGCGGCACGGCAGGCAAAATCCTGCCGCAGTTCCTCCCCGGTACGGTCACGGTAGGTGTTTTCGCACACCACGGCGGCTTCGGCAAAGCGGGCCGGTTTGGGGCGGGCTTTCTGCTGGTCGGTGGGGCGGCCAAACACCAGCATGCAGGCGGGCACCACATGGTCGGGCAGATGCAGGGCGTCCCGCATGGCTTCGGCGTTTTCCAAAACGTCCCCGATATAGCAGCTGCCGATGCCCAGGCTTTCCGCCGCGGTCACGGCGTTCTGGGCCGCAATGCAGGCATCGGCCACGGCCAGCAGCAGGTCGCCGGGGCCGGGGTCCCGGGGCTGCAGGCCCGCGGCGCGGTAGGCCAGCGGCCAGCGGCGGCAGTCCGCCAGGAATACCAGGCAGAGGGCCGCTTTCTCGATAAAAGGCTGGTGGTCGCACAGGTCGGCCAGGGTGTGGCGCAGCGCCGGGTCGGTAATGTCCAGGATGGTGTACAGCTGCTGGCAGCCTGCCGTGGGCGCCTGGAACGCCCCTTCCAGAATGGCGGCCCGCTCTTCGGCGGTCACCGGTTCGTCGGTAAAGACCCGCACACTTTTGCGGGCGGCCAGGGCTTGTAAAATCTCGTTTTGCATGGCGTTATCCTTTCGTGGGGCGGCGGCGCAGCACCTTGCCCAACAATTTTTGCAGCATGGAGTAGATTTCCCGGAAATTCAGCGCGCAGACCAGCACCGTGAGTACCAGCACCGGCAGCACCCAGGAATCCAGATGCATCAGGCACCAGATCTGCCCCAGCACCAGGGCCAGGTTCAGTGCCAGCCAGCCGGGGTGGAAGTCGATCTGCAAAAGCCCCCGGGTGGAGTAGGCCCGCAGCACAAACACCAGCAGCAGGCTGATAAAGCTGGCCGGCGCCACGCCCCAGGGCCCCCACAGGGCGATGAATGCCAGATTGAGCACCACGTTGAGCACCGCCCCCGCCAGCATGGTGTACAGCGAACCGGAGGACCGCTTATACACCACATACACGCTGTTGAGGAACTGGTTCAGGCAGGTGCACAGGGAACACAGGGTCAAAAAGGGCACAAAGATCCAGCCGTCGTAGTAGTCGGCCTTGAACAGGTGCATCATGGGGCGGCACAGCAGCACCACCCCCGCCACGCAGCAGAACAGCACGCTGGCATACACCCGGAAAATTTTGGAGAAAAAAGCTTCCCGGTCCTGCTCTTCGGTCACGGCGGAAAGCTGCCATGCCTCGTAGAAAATGCTGCCCATGATGGTGATGACCTGGGGCAGAAAATACCCGGCAGAGAGCAGCCCCACCCAGTAGTTGCCGCTGCGGCCGCCGTAATCCTCGCACAGGGCCTGGACAAAGAACATATCGCTGGCGTTGATGATCCAGAAACTGATGGACGCCGGGATCATGGGCAGGCAGTAGCGCAGCATCTCGGCCCACAGGTGCCGGTCAAAGGCCTTGGGCTTGCAGTACCGCCAGCACCCGCCCACCAGGAACACAAACACCATGGAAGTCAGGTCGGCGCAGGCGTTGGCCAGCAAAAAGCCGGTGGCCCCCAGGTGCAGCCAGCTCAAAAACACCAGATAATAGATCAGCAGGCTCAGGGTGGTCAGCACACCGTCAATGGCCACCAGCCGGTTGAGCAGCCGCGCCCGGATGAACTGGGTACACAGGGTGCGCAGGCAGCTGGCCAGCACGCACAGGTACAGCCAGGGCAGGTAGTCCGCCGCGTTGGGGATCAGCCGCACCAGGGGCAGGGCCAGCACCAGCAGGGCAAAGCCGGAAAAGATGCTCAGCGCGCCGTTGATGAAGACGCTGGCCTTTTCCACCCCTTTGTCCAGGCCGAAGCGGATCACCGCGTAGGCCACGCCCAGGCTGACCACCGGGATCAGCAGGTTGGTGGCCTGCTGCAAAAGGCTGGACACGCCCATCACATCGGGGGAGTCCAGGGCATAGCTCAGGTAAGGGCGGATGAAAAAGCTCAGCAGTTTGGAGCTGAAGTTGGAGATGGCGAACAGCAGCGTGTTGCTCACCAGCGTGGTGTATTTTTTCTGGGAAGAAGCCAAGGGTATAACCTCCGTGCAGGCGGTGGAAGGTCACCGCAGCAGTTTCCGGCGCTGCCGGTAGTCCGGCAGTACCGCCGCCACCGCTGCCCAAAAGGCCGGGCTGTGGTCCGGGTGGGCAAAGTGGCAGAACTCATGTACCACAACATATTCCTGGGCCGCCGGGGGCGTGCCGCACAGCCGCCGGCTGAAAGCCAGCGTGCCGGTTTTCAGGCTGCAGGAGCCCCACCGGGTACGCATATCCCGCACGGCGATGCGGGGAAAGGCCCCGCCGGGGCAGGTGGCGGCAAATCGGGGATAGTATGCCCGGCAAAGGGCCGTCATCCGGGCCAGGGCTTCCGCCTTGGGGGGCAGGTCCGCGTCCAGGGCGGCGTCCCGCCGGGCGTGGTCGGCGGCCCGGCGGCGGGCGTTTGCCACCCAGGCGGCCCGGGCGGCCACAAAGGCGTCCACCGCGGCGGCGGGCACCCGGGGCGCCGCGCTGGCGGCCACCGTGCCGTCCGCCCGTACCCGCAGGTTGATGTTGCGCACCCGGCGCCGGGTCAGGGTGTAGGCCACGCCGCCGGCGGTGCGCTGTTCGGTTTTGACCGCCACCGGGCAAGCCTCCTTTCGGCGCATAGGGCAGCTGCCCTTATTGTACACGCATCGGGGCCAAAGTGCAACAGGGGGTCAGCCCCCCCGCACCGTCTGGATGTACTGCCGGGGCGTCTGGTTGTACTCGGCCTTGAAGGCCCGGTAAAAATTGGCGTAATCCCCAAAGCCGCAGTACTGGCACACCTCGTTGGGGGGCACGCCCCCCGCCAGCAGCTGTTTGGCGTTGAGCAGCCGCTTTTGCAGAATATACCGGTGCACCGTGGTGCCCACCTGGGCGTCGAATTTGCGCAGCAGGTGGTATTTGCTGATGAAGAATTTTTCCGCCAGCTGGTCCAGGGTCAGGGTCTCGCTGTAATGCTCGTTGATATAATGCAGCACCGCGTCCACCACCTGGTCGCTGCTGCCCACGGGGCGGGCATCGCCCCGTTCCTCGGCGGCGCGGTTGAGGCCGATCATCAGCTCCACCAGCGCCCCCTGGGCCAGCAGGTCGCTGCCGTAGTCCTTGGCCGCCCGCAGGGAGCAAAGCCGCTCAATGGCGGCCCGCATCTGGGCGCCGGTGGCCCCGGGCAGCCGCAGCAGGTTGGTGTGGGTGGCCACGCTGGTGTCGAAACAGCGGGTCAGGCTGGTGCGCGGGGTGGACAGCCGTTCCAGGTAAGGCCGGGCGATCCACAGCACGATGCGCTCATAGGCGTCGGCGTCGGTGGAGATGCGCGCCTGGTGCAGTTCCAGGGGGCTGGTGAGCATCCAGTCCCCGGGGCGCATGCGGTAGATCTGGTTTTCCACAATGTACTCCACCCGGCCCCGCAAAAGCAGATAGACCTCGTAAAAGTCATGGTGGTGCAGTTCCACCTCGTTCATGTAGGTGGAACGGTAGCGGTAGATCTCGTAGTCATTTTCGATCATGGTCTGCCGCCGGGTATAGGGGTTGAAATTTGAGCCTGCCATGGAACTCCCCTTCTTTTTGCCCGCTGAAAAGGCGAAATCTTGTATAAATATACTTTACCGCAACTTTTACAATCTTTCAAGCAATCTCGGCCATTTTCCTAATAAAAATTGCAGGGTATACTGGAATCATAGAGAGCGGCCCTCCGGGGCCGCGCCAAACCCAGTCAGAAAAGGAGCAAACCGCTATGCAGATGAATGCCTCTTCCATCGTCAACCAGAAAGCCGAGTGGGAAAAGCTGGGCGTCAAGCTGCCCCAGTTCGACCATGCCGCCATGACCGCCGCCACCAAGGAACACCCCATCTGGGTGCACTTCGGCGCGGGCAATATTTTCCGCGGCTTTATCGCCGCGCTGCAGCAGAACCTGCTGAATGAGGGCCTGGCCGACCGCGGTATCATCGCGGCGGACACCTTCGACTACGACATCATCGACAAAATCTACACCCCCTTCGACAACCTGACCATGATGGTCACCCTGAACCCGGACGGCACCACCAGCCGGGAGATCATCGGTTCTGTGGCCGAGGGCCTGCGCGCCGATTCTTCCGACGCCGCCATGATGGCCCGCTTCAAGGAGATCTTCACCGATCCCGGCCTGCAGATGATCTCCTTCACCATCACCGAGAAGGGCTACGCCCTCTACCGTCCCGACGGCAGCCTGATGCCCGTTGTCCAGGCCGATATGGACGAAGGCCCCGCCGCCGCCCGCCATGCCATGAGCATGGTGGCCGCCCTGCTGTTCGAGCGTTTCAAGGCCGGTCAGTATCCCCTGGCCGTGGTGTCCATGGACAACTGCTCCCACAATGGTGAGAAGCTGCAGTCCAGCGTGATGACTGTGGCCAAGGCCTGGGCCGAGAAGGGCTTTGTGGGCCAGGACTTCATCGATTACCTGAGCGACGAGAGCAAGATCGCCTTCCCCTGGTCCATGATCGACAAGATCACCCCGCGCCCCCATCAGATGGTGCAGGATTCCCTGGTCAAGGACGGCATCGAGGATATGGTGCCCATCGTCACCAGCAAGAACACCTTCATTGCGGCGTTTGTCAACGCCGAGCGTCCCCAGTACCTGGTGGTGGAGGACAAGTTCCCCAATGGCCGCCCCGCGCTGGAAAAGGCCGGCGTCTACATGACCGACCGCGACACCGTGAACAAGACCGAGCGCATGAAGGTCACCACCTGCCTGAACCCGCTGCACACCGCCATGAGCGTGTACGGCTGCATGCTGGGCTACACCCTGATCTGCGACGAGATGAAGGACGCCGACATCGTGGCCCTCATCAAGCGGCTGGGCTATGTGGAAGGTCTGCCCGTGGTGGTCAACCCCGGCATCCTGGAGCCCAAGGCTTTCATTGACGAAGTGGTGGAGCAGCGCCTGCCCAACCCCTTCATGCCGGACGCCCCCCAGCGCATCGCCACCGATACCTCCCAGAAGGTGGGCATCCGCTTTGGCGAGACCATCAAGAGCTACATCGCCGAAGGCCGCGACCTGAACACCCTGGTGTCCATTCCTCTGGCCATTGCCGGCTGGCTGCGTTACCTGCTGGCCGTGGACGACAACGGC
>DXBO01000070.1 GCA_019116485.1 Candidatus Gemmiger excrementavium | reverse complement strand
AAGATGTCGATCTGTTCACGATCGGTCTTTGATTGGGTTCCTTTGGAAAGTGGCATCTCTTGGAGTTCTTAGCTCCTTATCTCCGGCTGTTTTCTTTCTGTGACTATACTATAGCACAGCCTTAGAAATTCGTCCATTCGCAGAATCCACAACCTTAAAAAGAATTATTTGTACATGTTACGGATTGAAAAGTCTATTGCGTAGTGGTACAATAAATATGTTGGGGTCGTATAAGACAAGCCGCCGTTTCTATGGGAACGGCGGCTTTTTGCGGTGATGAGGGGGTTACATGGTCTCCGGCGCGTTGATCTTGAACATGGTCAGGATGTTGTGGATCACGCCCCGCACGCCCAGGCACAGGGCAATGCGGCCCTGCTGTACGGCGCCCTCGGCGTCCAGAATGCGGCAAGCGTTGTAGAAACGGTGGAAAGCCGTGGCCACATCGATGCAGTAGCGGGTGATACGGGCCGGGTCGTACTTGTCGGCGGCGGCCACGATCTCAGCGGGGAAGGCCGCCAGCAGACGGATCAGCGCCTGCTCGGCAGGGTCGGTCAGCACGGCGGCATCCACGCCTTCAATGCCCTGGAAGACCACACCCTGCTCTTCCATCTTTTTCAAAAGGGAGCAGATGCGGGCATGGGCGTACTGGACATAGTAAACGGGGTTTTCGCTGTCGTTGCGCACAGCCAGGTCCAGGTCAAAATCCAGGGTGGAGGTGCTTTCCCGCTGGTTGAAGAAGAACCGGGCGGAATCGATGGGCACCTCGTCCAGCAGGTCGGTCAGGGTGATGGCCTTGCCGGTACGCTTGCTCATACGCACGGGCTTGCCGTCCCGCATCAGGTTGACCATCTGCATCAGCACCACGTCCAGCTGTTCGCCGTTCAGCCCGATGGCGTCCATGGCGCCCTTCATGCGGGCCACATGGCCGTGGTGGTCGGCGCCCCAGACGTCGATGGATTTGTCAAAGCCGCGCACCGCCAGCTTGTTATAATGGTAGGCGATATCGGCCGCAAAGTAGGTGGGGATGCCGTTGGCACGCACCAGCACTTCGTCCTTGGCTTCCTCTTCGCCGCCGTCCTCGGTCTTGCGTTTGTTGGCCACGCCGTATTTGGCGGCATACTGGGCGCTGCGGTACATGATGGCCCCATCCTCGGCCTTGTAGCAGGCGCCGGTCTCCAGCAGCTTGTCCACCACGGCCTGCACGGCACCGCTCTTGTGCAGGTCGCTCTCATGGAACCACACGTCGTACTGGATGCGGTACTTGCCCAGGTCACGCTGCAGCCCGGCAATGTTCTTGGGCAGGGCATCAGCCACAATGGCTTTCTTCAAATCTTCAAAGTCGGCATTCACATAGGCATCGCCGTGGACCTCGGCAAATTCCTTGGCGCGCTGGATGATGTCGGCGCCCTGGTAGCACTCCTCCGGCAGGGGACAGGCTTCCTCGCCCTTGTACAGCTGCAGGTAGCGGATGGCCAGGCTCTTGCCGAACTTTTCGATCTGGTTGCCTGCGTCGTTGATGTAGAACTCGCGGGTCACGTCATACCCGGCCCAGTCCAGGCAGGCGGCCAGGCCGTCGCCCAGGGCACCGCCCCGGGCGTTGCCCATGTGCATGGGGCCGGTGGGGTTGGCCGAAACGAACTCCACGTTGTAGCGCTTGCCGGCACCGGCATCGGTGCGGCCATATTCGGGATTGGCGCAGGCGGCCCGCACCACGCTGGTGAACCACGCCTGCCCCAGGAACAGGTTGATGAATCCGGGCCCGGCCACATCCACCCCGGCAAACAGGGAACCGTTCAGGTCCAGGTGGGCGGTGATGGCCTCGGCAATCTGACGGGGCGCTTTGCGGAACACCCGGGCCCCGGCCATGGCCAGGTTGGAGGCCACGTCGCCGTTTTTCACGTCGGCGGGAATCTCCACGATAAACTCCGGCAGGTCGGCGGCGGGCAGAGAGCCGTCCGCCATGGCGGCTTTGGCCGCGTCGGTCAGCAGGGCACGGGCAGCGGTCAGCGCCGCCTGGCGGGGGTTGTAATTCTGATAGTCCATATTGGCAAAACCTCCGGTTGGTTTGATTTATTGGGGTTGAGCGGGCAGCGGGTCCACCGAAATGTCCACCAGGTTGCGGCTGATGAAGTTTTCGGCGCCGGAGTCCAGTGTGTAGCTGAACTTCAGCTTGCCGCCCTGGTCGCCCAGCTGGTGTTCGATGACGTCTGCCGCCACGCCCAGGCTGATGGCGCCGTAGCCGGTCTCGTAATGGCAGAGATGGCGGGTGCCTTTTTCGATAATGAGCTGGCTGGGAACTTTGCCGAACCGCAGCATGGAGACCTTGCGGGCGTCGTCCGCCACTTTCACAGTGGTGGTGCAGCCTTCGTAGCCGGTGGCCTCGGTCTCTTTATAAATGATATAGTAGGCGTTGTCTTTATGCACCAGGGAACCCCGGGTCATCAGTTCTACGGTATCGCTTTTGCCGTCCTGTTCCATGGTGCCCTTGATGGTGATAAGATAGTTTTCTTCCATAGATCAACATCCTCGATCGGATCAGTAGGATTCAATGGCGATGCGCTCCACCGGACCGCCGGCGTACTCGCCCAGGAACAGTTGTTCCTGCTGGGTAAAATTGTCCGGCGTGTCGCTGACGTAGTAGCGGGCGGTACCGCCCCCGGTACGGCCACTGAGCAGGTCCAGGTCCGCCAGCGCGGCGGCGGCGGCCTGGGCGGTGACCTTGCCGGCGTCGATCAGGGTGACATCATCGCCCATAAAATCCCCGATCATCTTTTTCAGCAGCGGGTAGTGGGTGCAGCCCAGGATCAGGGTGTCCACCCCGGCGGCACGCACTTCCTCCAGATATTCTGCAATGACCAGCCGGGTCACCGGGTTACCGTCGTTCACATAGCCGTTTTCCACCAGCGGCACAAACAGCGGGCAGGCCCGGGCGGTGATTTTTGCGTCGGGCATCATGTCCCGGATCACCGCAGCATAGGACCCGCTGCGGATGGTGGCCGCCGTGCCGATCAGGCCGACGCGGCGGTTGCGGGTGGCAGCCACCGCCGCCCGGCAGGCGGCCCCCACTACGCCGGTATAGGGCACCGGCAGTTTGGCGGCCTCCTCCGGCGGGAAGGTAGAGGATACGGTGCCGCAGGCGGCGATGATGAACTTCACGTCCTGCTCCAGCAGAAAATGGATATCCTGCCGGGCATACTGCACGATGGTGTCGTGAGCGCGGGAGCCGTAGGGCACCCGGCCTGTATCGCCGAAATAGACGATATCCTCGCCGGGCAGTACCCGGCGCAGCTGGCGCACGGCGGTCAGGCCGCCCAGGCCGCTGTCAAACACACCGATGGGCCGTGTATCCATCAGTAAGCCCCCTTACGGCGGCTCTCCGCCAGTCGCAGCAGCCGGTCCACCAGCTGCGAGAAGGTCAGCCCTTCGTGTTCCATCAACTTGGGGTACATGCTGATGGCCGTAAAACCGGGCAGGGTGTTCAGTTCATTGCACAGCACCCGGCCTGTGCCCCGCTCCACAAAAAAGTCGCAGCGGGACAGTCCGGCGCAGCCCAGGGCCAGGTAGGCCTTGCGGGCTTCGGCCTGCACTTCGTCCAGCTTCTCCTCGCTCAGCCGGGCGGGAATGAGAGTCTGGGACACGCCGTTTTTGTATTTGTCGTCGTAGGTATAGAATTCGGCCCCGGCCAGGATCTCGCCCGGGCGGGTGGTGGACACGCTGGCGGGATCGTCGGGGTTGCCGATGGCGGCGCACTCCACTTCCTGCCCGTCGATGAATTCTTCAAAGATCACCTTGTCGTCTTCCCGCAGAGCTACGTCCAGGGCGGCATCCAGGGCGGCGCGGTCAGAAGCCTTGGAGATGCCTACACTGGAACCGGCGTTGGCGGGTTTTACAAAGATGGGATAGCCCAGCATCTGTTCGGCCCGGTCCAGTACGGCGGCGCGGTCGGTCTCCACGTCGGCGCGGATGGCGCTGGTCCAGCGGCAGTGGGGCACGCCGGCGGCATCCATCACGGTGTTGGCCAGGGCTTTGTCCATGCAGACGGCACTGGCCAGCACACCGCAGCCCACATAGGGGATACGGGACAGCTCAAACAGGCCCTGGATGGTGCCGTCCTCGCCGTTTTTGCCGTGCAGCACGGGGGCGCAGATGTCGATGGGCACCAGCTCCGCCTTGCCGTCCCGCAGCAGCCAGACGCCGTGGTCGCCGCGGTCGGGGCTCAGCAGGCAGGGCACACAGTCGGCCCCCTGCTCCCAGCTGCCGTCGGCCATGGCCTCGGGGGTGGGGTGGCAGGCCAGCCAGCGGCCTGTTTTGGTAATACCGATGGGAAACACTTCATATCGTCCGGCACAGGGCTCTTCACCCAGAGCGCGCAGCCAGGCCGACGCCGAAACGCAGCTGACCTCGTGCTCGCTGGAAACCCCGCCGAAAAACAGCGCTACGCGCAGTTTCTGATTTTCACTCATGAAAAAAGACTCCTCTTGGCTGTATTTTGGCATACTACAAGTCTTCAGCTTACTATAATAGCATATTCCGCCGCGCTTGGCTATATGAATTTCACAAATTCCGCGGGATTTTCCAAAACCGCTTGACAACGCCCGTCGGCTGTGGTAGACTACTGCTTGTAAAAAAAGCAGCAACCGGCAGTATGCCGTCGGCTCACCTTGCGGATGTACCATCCCGGGTCATACCAATGCAACGCACTTCAGGTGCGCGCTTTCGTATGTTCGGCGGCTGCTTTTATGGCAGCCGCTTTTATCATTACCATCATAACACTTGTGGGAGGTGTGTTCCAATCGCCAGCAACAGCAATTCCAAGGAACTGGAAATCAATGAGCAGATCCGCGACAAAGAGATCCGCCTGATCGGGGCGGACGGCACGCAGATGGGCATTATGAGCCCCCGCGACGCCCTGCGCATGGCCATCGACAAAGACCTGGACCTGGTCAAGATTGCGCCGCAGGCCAAGCCGCCGGTATGCAAAATCCTGGATTACGGCAAATACCGGTTCGAGATGCAGAAGAAGGAAAAGGAAGCCAAGAAGAACCAGAAAGTGGTCGAAATCAAGGAAATCCGCCTTTCTCTGAACATCGATGTCAACGACTTCAACACCAAGGTGAACCAGGCCGCCAAATTTTTGCAGCAGGGTCACAAGCTCAAGGTCAGCATTCGGTTCCGCGGCCGTGAAATGGCGCACACCAGCCTGGGTCTGGATGTCCATAAGCGGTTTGCCGAGGCGTTGGCGGGCAAGGCTGTCATCGACAAGCAGCCCAAGCTTGAGGGCCGCAGCATGATGATGTTCATGTCCCCCGTACCCAACAAGTAAAAACCACTCTTCAGGAGGAAACAAC
>DXBO01000069.1 GCA_019116485.1 Candidatus Gemmiger excrementavium | reverse complement strand
AGGAACACCGACTTGGCGCCGGAGATCAATTCGCCGTTGATGATCATGCTGTCGCCGATGGAGGACCACAGGAAGGGCGACCAGACCAGGTGATGCAGGCCGGTGGGGATCAGGATGCGGTTGAGGAAACCATACAGGAACACGCCGAAGGCGCCCGCCGTGGACATGATGCCGGTCAGCGCATTGATGGCCATCGCCGCAACGGGCCACACATACGCCGCCGCCAGCGCCAGCACAAAGACGATGGGCAGCATGACGATAAAGACGAATTTGCTGTTGCCGTACAGGGCAAACGCGCCCTTGAACTCGGTGTCGATAAAGCGGTTGTGGACCACCGCCACCACGACGCCCAGGATCATGCCCAGGAACACGCCCATATCTGTGACATGGAAGCCGAGGTAGATGGTCTGGCCGGTGCCGTACAGGTCGCTGGCCGTGCTGCCCTCCGCCATCAGGCCGGCCACCGAGAGCCATTTGGAGTTGGCCGCCAGCCAGATCAGGTAGCTGATGAGGGAGACGAAGGCGGCGTCCGCCTTGCGCTTTTTGGCAAGGTTCATGGTAATGCCCACGCAGAACAAAATGCCCAGGTTGCTCATGACGGTGCCGACGCCGCCGTTGATGAAGGTGCCGATCATGTAGATGGCGCTGCCTTCCGCCACGATGGAGGTGTTGCACATGATCGAAGAAAGGGCCTGGATCATGCCGGCCAGCGGCAGGAACAGGACGGGGCCAATCAAAGCCTTGGAAAAGCTTTGCATGGCGTCCATAACTTTGGTTTTCATTGGCTTTGCTCCTCACTGTTTTGAATTTGGTTTTCCGTTTCAGGATGGCGCCTTCCTGTTTCAACGATCTCATTTTATCAATTGTGCACAAAACATTCAATATTTATTGATATGTTTTGAACATGTTCACTGCATTTGAAACATGTTTCAATTTTGAACCGCTGGAATACCCTTTTCTTGATTTGGCTGGGGTTCAATCGTATAATAGTATAATAAGGATGCGTACGGACTCTATCTGGTAGGAGAACCCCCATGAAACATGACATCTACAAACTTGCCGACCAATACCACCTGACCGGCAGCGACCAGCAGCTGCTGCAGGCGGTACTGGAGGCGGTGGAGCAGCACGCCCAGTACAGCGTGCGGGTGTTCGCCGCGCAGAACTATGTCTCCCCGGCGGCGGTGATCCGGCTGAGCAAAAAGCTGGGTTACACCGGCTACACCGACATGATTTACCAGCTGGGGTTCCTGGTGCGCAACGAGGACCGCAACAAAGCCCACACTTCCGACATCAACTCTTTCATCGGGGAGATTCCCACCGAACAGATCGAAGCCTTTCTGGATGGACTGACCCGGAACCGCCAGCGCACGATTTTGGTGGCGGGCACCGGCTTCAGCGAACCGCTGCGAGATTTCTTTGTGCGCAAGCTGCTGGTCATGGGCTACCCCACCGTAGGCACCAACAGTTACGAGGTGTACGAGACCAACTCCCTGAAAGCCGGGCTGATGATCGTCATCAGCAAGAGCGGCTCCACCGACACGATCCTCAAGCTGGTCACCGACGCTAAGAGCCACGGCATCGAAATCGCAGCTTTCACCGGGGCAGCCAATTCCCCTATCGCCCGAAACGCCGACCTTTCCTTCATCCTGCTGGACGACAACATCCTGGATGACCGCAACCTGACCGCCAACTACTTTTACGCCCGTGTCCTGATCCTGTTTGAATACCTGATGGAAAAAAGCCTGGACCGCAGCGAGGCCGTTGCCGGGGAGGGCGCCACCTCTGGCTGAAGCGGTATGGTCGGGGCACCTGCCCGGCGGCCTGATGATCCCTACCACCTTTACCTTCCGCTTCAAGAAAATTCTGCGGCAGAATGGTTTGCCGTACAAAAACACAGAGCCGATAAACTGTGACTGCTCACAAGTTTATCGGCTCTGCGTCTATGCGTCTGGCTCGTTACGAATCGTTATTTGAAAATCTTCAACTTTTATCATACTTCCTCGTTTGCATTTAGAGCAAAGAGCGGGAAAGGTTACCTGTTGCATAACCCGGCCTGGAAAATGTACAAGCCACAGGGCGAGAAGAAAGAGCGCCCGGTAGCGGATGAGGAGCTGGTGCAAAGGCTCATTACGGCGCTGGAAGGGCAGAGCCTGAAATACGAGACCTACTTCAAACTGGTGTTAGCTACCGGGATGCGTCGGGGCGAAGCCTGCGGGGTGCGCTGGTCGGACATCAACTGGAAGAAGCGCAGCATTCACATCCAGCGCAATGTGGTGAAGTTGAGCCGCGAACCCATCTTTGTGAAGCCGCACAAGACCGCCAGTGGTGACCGGGTGGTGTACGTCAGTAAAGAGATGGCAAAACTGCTCAAATCCTGGAAACAGCAATGCGCCTGGGAGCGGCAGCAGGCGGGAGAAACGCTGCAAGAAGAGGACTACCTGTTCCGCCAGCCCAACGGTGACCCGATGGTTCCCACTAGCTTCACCTTCCGATTCAAGAAGATTTTGCGCCAGAACGGGCTGCCGGAAAATCTGAACGTACATAGCCTTCGCCACACAAACGCCAGCCTGTTGATCGCCCAGGGTGTGGACGTCCGCACGGTAGCCAGCCTGTTGGGTCATTCCCAGGCCAGTACGACGCTGGACATTTACGCCCATGCGTTCGACAAGAAGAAGCGGGAGGCCCAGGAGAAACTGGGGGAGGTGATGGGGCTGTAGAGAATGTCGTTAACCATAAATAACGCCATCTGATACATTAAAGATTCGGGTGGCTCTTTTGTTTTGCCCCAATCAAATATTAGAACACGGGTGTGTTTTTGGATTCGTCTGTTAAAGGAATTACTCCAAGTCGATTCAGATCATCAATATGCGAGGCATAAACCTTCTTTACTCCTGCCTGTAAAGCAAGCGAAACCACGAGATTCTTTTCTGCTTCACTCATT
>DXBO01000068.1 GCA_019116485.1 Candidatus Gemmiger excrementavium | reverse complement strand
GCATAACAAAACCCGCAGCGTGGGTAAAACCACGCTGCGGGTTTTCCTGTATACCGGGGAGTACAAGTCAATAAAAGGTGAGAATATCCCGGACGGCTTTGCGAGGCGGTTTGGAAGGGGACTGGGCGGCAGTGCCCACCGCGATGACCGACACAATGGTCTCATTTTCGGGAATGTGCAGCATGGAACGGATGGCATCGGCGTTGCGCAGACCCATGACCAGCGTACCCAGACCCAATTCCTGGGCTTTCAAAAGAAACAGGGCATTGTGCAGGCCCAAATCATAAAAACCCCAGCCGTTGCCGCATTCGTTGTCCGGTTGGCCTTCGGTGTTAAAACCTGCGGTGTTTGCCACAAAGGTGGTCACCACCAGCGCGGCGTTGCGGGATTTTCCGGCGTTGCCCTCCGGCAGACATTCCCGGGTAAAGCGCTCTCGCAAAGGAGCGGAGAGCACGGCGTAATACCGCGCCGTTTGGGAATTCTTCCAGGAAGGTGCCTGAACGGCTGCTGCAACAATCTCTTCTATCTGCGCTTCGGTCACATCGTGGCCGGGGGCGTATTGGCGTATGCTTCTTCTCGCTTCCAGTAAAGCGTCAAAATCCATGGGGGACAACCTCCTTCATAAAATGATTTCTTGTTGTCAGTATATAGGTGAGGAGTGAAAAATGCAAGAGCCGCACCCCAATAGTCGGTTTTTTACTTTTTTAAGGCAAAATGGGCAAAAAACGCTTGTTTCTTTTGGAGCAATCGTATATAATGTAGTGTATGCCTGCGATTGCGTCAAAATAGAGGGGATGCGGCAGGTCAATTCAGATAGGGGGAGTAAAACCATATGGCAGATTATTTTGCAATGGACCGCGCGGCGCTGACCGCTGAGAAAGCACAGCTGGAAGAAGCGTACAAAAAGTATCAGGGTATGGGGCTGAAACTCAACATGGCCCGTGGCAAGCCCGGCCCTCATCAGATGGACCTGGCCATGGGCCTGCTGAAAATGGATGACTATACCACCGACGATGGCTACGACGCCCGCAACTACGGCAATCTGGAAGGTCTGTATGAGGCCCGGGAACTGTTTGCCGATGTGATGGGGGTCAAGCCGGAGGAAGTGTTTGTGGGCGGCAACTCCAGCCTGCAGCTGATGTACAACCTGATGGCAATCGGTTTTATGTTCGGCTATCCCGAGTCGCCCTGCCCCTGGTCCCGGGTAGAAAAGCGCAAGTTCCTGTGCCCTGTGCCCGGGTATGACCGCCATTTCAGCATCACCGAGGATATGGGGTTTGAGATGATTAACATCCCCATGACCGAGGATGGCCCCGACATGGACCTGGTGGAGAAGCTGGTGGCCGAAGATGATACCATCAAAGGCATCTGGTGTGTGCCCCAGTATTCCAACCCGGACGGATACACCTACAGCGATGAAACGGTACGCCGTATGGCAGCCATGAAGACCGCTGCGCCCGATTTCAAGATTTTCTGGGACGAAGCCTATATTGTGCATCATCTGACCGAGGAAATCATCGAGACGCCGGTGCTGCTGAATGAGAGCAAGAAATACGGCACCGAAGACCGCGTTTTTATGTTCACCTCCACCAGCAAGATCACCTTCCCCGGCGCCGGTGTGTCGGCTTTTGCCTGCAGCGAAAGCGCTATGAAATATGTGTGCCGCCACTTTGCCACCATGATTATCAGCTATGACAAGATGAACCAGCTGCGTCATGTGCGATTCCTGAAAAACAAGGAAGGGGTTCTGGCCCATATGGCCAAACACCGTCGCCGTCTGGTGCCTTGCTTTGATGCGGTCAAGACCACCTTCGTCGAAGAGCTGACCCCTTGCGGCAACATTGCGCACTGGACAAACCCCAAGGGCGGCTACTTTATCAGCCTGTATGTGCTGCCCGGCTGTGCCAAGCGTGTGGCTCAGCTGTGCAAAGACTGCGGCCTGACGCTGACCGGCGCCGGGGCGGCCTATCCTTATCACAAGGACCCCGAAGACTCTCATCTGCGCATTGCACCGACCTATCCCAGCCTGGATGAGGTCGAGACCGCATCCGCGCTGCTGTGTGTCTGCGTGCGGCTGGCCGTGGTGGAAAAACTGCTGGCCGACCAGCAGTAACTAAAGCATCCCGCCCGCGGGTGCGGGCATATTTTGGAGGTTTCGTATGAACAAAAGAGGGAAGTCATGGCTGTTGTTTGTCGTGGCACTGTTGATTATTGTCTTTTCCCTGACGGCAATCCTGGGTGTGAGTTACCAGTACGGTGACACCCGGAATGTCTATGTCAAGGGGGCGTCGGACATCCGCTTCGGCATTGATATCCGCGGCGGTGTTGACGTGACATTTATGCCGGACGGCGACGTGGATGCCACCCCGGAACAGATGGCGGCTGCCAAGACCGTTATCGAAGACCGTTTGGTGGGTTTGGGCGTCACCGACTACGAGTGCTATGTGGACAGCAACAAGGACCGCATTATTGTGCGGTTCCCCTGGAAGACCGACGAGGCGGATTTCAATCCCCAGACGGCCATCGATGAGATCGGCACCACAGCCAAGATGGTTTTCCGTGAAGGTTCCACTGCCGATGGGGAGGAAATCCTCAGTGGTGACGACGTGACCTCCGCCAATGCGGCCTACAGTGAGACCGAGGGCTGGGTCGTACAGCTGAAATTCAGCTCTGAGGGCGCCGCGGCCTTTGCCGACGCTACCACCGAGTTGTCCTCCAGCGGTGACCCGATTTCCATCTGGCTGGATGATGAAAGTATCTCCACCGCTACGGTAGAGGAGCCCATCACCACCGGGGAGGCCATCATCAAAGGCAACTTCGACCAGGAGAGCGCTGCCACCCTGGCCAACCAGATTAACTCCGGTGCGCTGCCTTTCGCTCTTTCAGCGGAAAGCTATTCCACCATCAGCCCGACTCTGGGTGCCCGTAGCCTGGAAGTCATGGTGCTGGCCGGCGTCGTGGCGTTTGTGATCGTAGCGCTGCTCATGATCGTCCGTTATCGTCTGCCCGGCACCGTGGCGACCATCTCGCTGCTGGGCCAGGTCTGTGCCACGCTGGCAGTGGTTTCCGGCTATCTGAGTGTCTTCCCGGGCTCCACGTTGACTCTGCCCGGTATTGCCGGTATCATCCTGGGTATCGGTATGGGCGTGGACGCCAACGTAATCACGGCAGAACGTATCAAAGAAGAGCTTGCCAAGAACAAGACGCTTGACGGCGCCGTCAAGAGCGGTTTCAAGATGGGTTTGACCCCCATCATTGACGGCAACGTGACCATTGTGATTGTTGCTGCTATTCTGATGGGTGCTTTCGGCCCTACGGATGGTTTCTGGGCCAAGGTGTTCAACCCCATCTTCTTCTGGTTCGGACCTTCCACCGCCGGTACCATCTATTCCTTTGGCTTCACCTTGCTCACCAGTGTGCTGCTGAACTTTGTGTTCGGTGTGTGGGCCACCCGTGTGATGATCCGTGGCGCGGTTCACTGCAAGGCCCTGCGCAACCCCTGGCTGTACGGCGGTAAGAAGGAG
>DXBO01000067.1 GCA_019116485.1 Candidatus Gemmiger excrementavium | reverse complement strand
TGCGCTCATGGTATCCACTATGGCGTTTGCGGCCTGCACCTGCTTCACCGCCACGCCGTTCACATAGATTTCAAGGTCAGCCATGAGCCGGGGAAAATCCGGGTGTGTCGCCAGTTCGCACAGGAGGGAATTATCCACCCGCCCGCTTTTCAGCAATTCAATCATATCGTCACTCAAACGCAGGTCTGCAAGATCGGCGTTTGGGTGATTTCTTGTTTTAGAGCGTCCCAGCAGATAATCAACAGTCACTTCATAAAACTTTGCCAGTTCAATAAGGGCATAGTGGCTGATGTCCTTGAAGTTGTCCCCCTCATAACTGCCTAAAGCAGATTTGGAAAGATGAGTTTCCTCCGCAAGCTGTTCCAGCGTCAGCCCACGCTCCACACGCAGGTCTTTCAATCGTTCTTGTATGGATAGTTCCATGCACTCCCTCCTTGTCTGCCCGATAAATGGGAATTTATATTTTTTTCTGTAAATAAATCATATCTGTTAGTTGAACCCCACCTTCAAAAATAGGGTGGTCATAGTTATCAATAAAAAAATTTTCAATGCTGTGTGAGCGGGCAAAACCAGATTTTTCATAAAAAGGAACGGTCAACGGGCTATCCCCTGTGCCAACTTGTAGTATCGAATACTTCCCTTTATATTTCGCAGCAACAAAGTCAATTAGTGCCTTGCCGTAACCTTTGCCCTGATATTCTGGCGCAGTTGCAATATTTTTAATTTCAAGAATGCCTTTGCCCTCGTCGGTTACTACACACTCGCATTTAACCCCATTATCGACTAATACATACATCGTTCCTCTATCAATATATCGGTCTATCATGCTCTCTTGTTCATCGGCTAACAGTAATAAGGGGAGAAATTGTTTTTTATTCTCTTTGATTTCTATAATTTCCATATCGGTATGTACTCCGAAATTATCGTTTATTGTTCTGCTTTTTCATTCTACCACAATTCCGAGAGCGTGGAAATAGCCTGTTTTTTAAGCTGATTTCCTACCTTTCGGATATACGGGACGGGCGCTAATTTAGGTGTAGACTTATGAAGCCACCGGGGATGAAACCTTCCGGGAAGCGGCGCTGCGCCAGGTGGACAGCTTTGCCCACCGCCTGGCCGTGAACGAAAACCTGGACCACCACGACCTGGGCTTTCTGTACACGCCCTCCTGCGTGGCGGCCTGGCGGCTGACCGGCAGCGAGACCGCCCGCCGCGCCGCCCTGGAAGCCGCCCAGCGGCTGACCCAGCGCTACCAGCCCACGGGGCGCTTTCTGCAGGCCTGGGGCCGGGTGGGCGACCCCAAGGAATACCGGCTCATCATCGACTGCCTGCTGAACCTGCCCCTGCTGTGGTGGGCGGCAGCCGAGACCGGTGACAGCCGGTATGCGGACATCGCCCGCGCCCACACCGAAACCGCCGCCGCCACCCTGTTCCGGGCGGACGGTTCCACCAGCCACACCTGCTTTATGGACCCGGTCACCGGCAACCCCGACCATGTGATGACCGCCCAGGGCTACAAGGCCGACAGCGCCTGGGCCCGGGGCCAGGCCTGGGGCGTGCTGGTCATGGCCGGGGTGTGGGCCGCTGCCACCGCTCCCCTGCGCCGGGCCGCTCCCGCCCAGGTGCTGGAAGCCCCCTCTGCCCCCGGCCCGGAACACACCGCCGCCCGGCCCAAAGCCAGCGGCCTGGGGGTGCTGCTGGGCGCCGGGCTGCTGGGCCTGGCCGTGCCGGTGATTTTGCACGGCGCCCTGAAAGACGGCGTCACCAGCTGGGTGCCCACCATGGTGCAGGCCAACTTCGGGGTGAGCCCGGCGCTTTCCGCCGCCGTGTCCATGGTGCTGCCCCTGGTGAACCTGACCGGCGCCTACCTGGCCGGCTGGCTGGACCGCCGCTGGCTGCATAACGAACTGAAAACCTGCGCCGTGCTGTTCGGGGCGGCCACCGTCGCCCTGGCCCTGCTGCCCCTGGCGGTAGGCCGCAGCCTGCCCCTGGCGCTGGCCCTGCTGGCGGTGACCACCGCCGCCATGCTGGGCATCAACACCCTGTTCATCAACGTGATCCCGGTGCGGGCGGGGCGCAGCGGCGGGGCCGCGGCCCTGTCCGGGTTGCTGAACGCCGTAACCTATGTGGGCGCGGCAGCCGCCACCTGGGGCGTGGGTGCCGCCGCCGACAGCTGGGGCTGGAACGCCGTATTCATCCTGTGGCTGGCCATGGCGGTGGTCAGCCTGGTCACCGTGCTGCTTTGCGCAGGGCGGTGGGAACGCTTTACCGCCGAACAGGAGGAAGTATGATGCAACCCTACCGTCCCCTGCTTTGGGCGGCCCCCTCCGCCGCCGCCCGGGCCGTGGCACACCATTGCCCCCAAGCCGCCCGCGCCGCCCTGGACCGGGCCGGGGAGATCTGCCGCGGGGAATACGTTTTTGCGGACCATTGGGAGATGGAGCATGCCCCCGACCCGGTGCGGTTCACCGGCCCGGTGGACTGGGAACACAGCCCCAACGGCGACCCCGAATGGGTCTATGCCCTGAACCGCCACACGATTTTTGTGAACCTGGGCAAAGCCTGGCGGCTGACCGGGGAGCCCCGCTACCGGGACACCTTTCTGGCCCTGCTGGATGACTGGCTGACCCGGGTGCCCCACACCGCCGCCAGCGAACAGACCGCCTGGCGCGCCCTGGAAGCGGGCCTGCGGGCGGAGAACTGGCTGCGGGCCCTGGGGTTATTTTCCGGGGAAATCCCCGCCGCGCTGCTGGACCGTGCCCGGGAAAGCCTGCTTCACCACGGGGAATACCTGTGCACCGCCCACGGGCCTTTCCAGCAGTTGAGCAACTGGGGGGCCATCCAGGACCACGGGCTGTTTTTGCTGGGGGTCTGGGCGGGGCGCAGCGACTGGCAGCAGCTGGCCCTGGGCCGCCTGACGGAAAACCTGCACAACGCCGTGCTGCCCGACGGCACCCACTGGGAGCAAAGCCCCATGTACCACTGCGAGGTGCTGCACGCGGTGGCCGACACCCTGCTGGTGGCCCGCCGGGCAGGCATTCCGGTGCCCGCCGAACTGGAAGAAAAGACCCACGCCCTGGCCACGGCCCTGGCGGCCTGGGTGATGCCGGGGCGGACCATCCTGCCCCAGAGCGACAGCGACGTGATCGACGCCGGGGACCTGCTGGCCCAGGGGGCGCTGCTGTTTGGCGACCCGGTGCTGGCAGCCGCCGCCCGGGGCCCCTGCTGGAGGAAACCTTCTGGGACTTTGGCCCCGATGCCCCCCAAAAGCTGGCGGCGCTGGAAGCCCGCCGGCCCGAAACACCCTCCCAGGCGCTGCCCCACAGCGGCAACTACATGCTGCGGGCAGGCTGGGACCCCCAGGACACCTGCCTGCACCTGCATACCGGCCCCTTGGGGGGCGGCCACGGCCACGCGGACCTGCTGCACCTGGACCTTTACCGCAACGGCGAGGGGGTCCTGGTGGACGGGGGCCGGGGCACCTATGTGGAAGGCCCCCTGCGCCGGGCGCTGAAAAGCCCCGCCGCCCACAACACCCTGCGGCTGGACGACACCGATTTTACCCGGTATCTTTCCACCTGGGGGTGGGATTCCCCCGCCGAACCCCTGCCCGCGGTCTTTCGCACCACACCGGCGGCGGATTACCTGCGCGCCGGGCACCTGGGCTACCTGGACCGGGGCTGTGTGGTGGAACGGACGGTGGTATTCATCAAGAGCGGCTGGGTGGTGGTAGCGGATATGCTGCGCACCGCCGATGACCGCCCCCACACTGCCCGGCAGTATTTCCACTTTGGCCCCGGCGCCCTGACCCGGGAAGAGGATGCCGTGCACTGGCAGGGCCAGAAAACCGATGCCCGGCTGTTCTGGCTCAGCGGCCAGACGCCCACCCTGGGCCGGGGGACGCTGGCCCCCCGTTACAACACCCACGAGAGCGCCCCCACCCTGACCCTGGATACCGACTTTACCGGCACCACCGTACTGCTTACGGTGGTGGCCCTGCAGGACCGCCCCGCCCGGGTGGAACTGCTGCCGGTGACCGATGCCGCCGGGCACATCCTGCCCGCCACCGCCGCCCAGGCCCTGCGCCTGACCAGCGGCCCCGACCACAGCACCCTGCTGCTGGCCCACCAGGCCCCGGGGGCCGGGCTGCTGTGCGCCGGGGGCCATGCCGGGTACGGCCGGGCCCTGCTGTTTACCCACGATACACCGGGCGGGCTGTGCCTTGCCTGACACTACCGAAAGGGGATTTACCTATGAATGAAGTGAAGAACCGCGGCCGCGTCACCATTCCCACCGATATGGACGTGGTCCCCGAAACCCTCGAATTGCTGAACCGCTGGGGCGCCGACGCCATCCGTGACTGTGACGGCACCGACTTCCCCCAGGAACTGAAAGATACCGGTGCGAAAGTCTACGCCACCTACTACACCACCCGCAAGGACAACGCCTGGGCCAAGGCCAACCCCGATGAAGTACAGCAGTGCTACATCATGACGGCCTTTTACACCGCCGCCGAAGGGGCGCTGTCCATCCCCCTGATGAAGGGCATCAGCCCCGAACTGATGCAGCCCAACA
>DXBO01000010.1 GCA_019116485.1 Candidatus Gemmiger excrementavium | reverse complement strand
CCGCGCTGTATCGATGCCTGTCCCGCCATTTCCCCTTTTGCACTGGAGGTCAAATCCCTATGAGAGTCGGCTTGGACATCGGTTCCACCACCATCAAATGCGTTGTGCTGAACGATGCGGGTGAGATCCTGTTTTCCACCTATGAACGTCATTTCAGTCATATTTTAGAAAAAGGCAAGGCCCTTTTGGAAAAAGTGGCCGCCGAATATCTGCCCGACGGCAAGGCATTCCTTGCCATTTCCGGTTCCGCCGGCATGGGCCTGGCCGACAGCTGCCAGGTGCCCTTTGTACAGGAGGTGTTCGCCACCCGTGTGGCGGCCAACCGCCTGGTGCCGGGTACCGACTGTATCATTGAACTGGGCGGCGAGGACGCCAAGATTCTGTTCCTGACAGGCGGCACTGAGGTGCGCATGAACGGCAGCTGCGCCGGCGGCACCGGCGCGTTCATTGACCAGATGGCCACCCTTTTGAAGATGGGCGCCGACGAGATGGACGCCGCCGCCCAGACCGCCACCCGCACCTACACCATCGCCAGCCGCTGCGGCGTCTTTGCCAAAAGCGACATCCAGCCCCTCATCAACCAGGGCGCCCAGGCCGGTGATATCGCCGCGTCCATCTACCAGGCGGTGGTCAACCAGACCATTGCAGGCCTGGCCCAGGGCCGGCCCATCCAGGGCAACATTGTCTACCTGGGCGGACCGCTGACTTTCAGCAAGACCCTGCGCCAGAGTTTTGACAAGACACTGGGTGTGACCGGCCTGTGCCCCGAGAACAGCCTGCTGTTCGTGGCCCTGGGTGCGGCATTCTATGCCGATGAAGAGTCCGACCTGCATGAGGTAGCCCGCCGTCTGGATGATTACAGCGCCACCGCCACCTATGTGAGCCTGCCGCCGCTGTTCGCCAACCAGGACGAGTACGAAAAATTCCACGCCCGGCACCTGAAAGCCTCGGTGCCCTGCCTGCCTTTCGGTGCAGAGTGCGGGCCGGTGCATATCGGCATCGACTCCGGTTCCACCACCATCAAACTGGTGGTCATCGACCAGAACGCCAACATTCTGTTTGAGAGCTACCGCCCCAACCTGGGCAACCCTGTACCCCTGGTGCGGGACACCCTGCTGAAACTCTACAAGGACCACCCGGGCCTGGAGATCGCCAGCGTGACCACCACCGGCTACGGCGAGGAGCTCATCAAAAACGCTTTCCACTGTGACCGGGGCCTTGTGGAGACGGTGGCCCATTTTACCGCCGCCAAACATTTCCTGCCCGATGTGGACTTCATCATTGATATCGGCGGCCAGGACATGAAGTGCTTCAAGATCGAGGACGGCGCCATCAGCAACATCTTCCTGAACGAAGCCTGTTCCTCCGGCTGCGGCAGTTTCTTGCAGACCTTTGCCCAGGCACTGGGTTACGATGTGAAGGAATTTGCCGCCCTGGGCCTGTTTGCCGACAAGCCCGTGGACCTGGGCAGCCGCTGCACCGTGTTCATGAACTCCTCGGTGAAGCAGGCCCAGAAGGACGGCGCCTCGATCCAGAACATCAGCGCGGGCCTTTCCATCTCGGTGGTCAAGAACGCCCTGTACAAGGTCATCCGCGCTTCCAGCCCCGAGGAACTGGGCCGCAACATCGTGGTTCAGGGCGGCACCTTCTACAACGAAGCGGTGCTGCGCGCCTTTGAGAAGGAGATGGGCGTGGAGGTTATCCGCCCCGACATCGCCGGCCTGATGGGCGCCTACGGCGCGGCCCTGCACGGTCTGAACCACGCCGGTAAAGATGCCCACAGCAGCGTGCTGACGTTGGAAGAGCTGGAAAACTTCAGCCAGACCGTCAAGACCGTACAGTGCAACGGCTGCGGCAACCACTGCCAGCTGACCGTCAACACCTTTGCGGACGGCAAGCGTTTTATCTCGGGCAACCGGTGCGATAAGCCGGTGACCGGCAAAGCCAACAGCGAGGACCTGAACCTGTACGCCTACAAGCTCAAACTGCTGGACGACTACCGTAACGCCCCCGCCCCGGCACAGCCCCGGGCGAAGCTCGGCATTCCCCTGTGCCTGAATATGTATGAGCTGCTGCCTTTCTGGCATACCTTGTTTACCAGACTGGGCTTCCAGGTGGTGGTGAGCCCCTTCTCCAACCGGGTGCTGTACCAGAGCGGCCAGGCCACCATTCCCAGCGACACCGCCTGCTTCCCCGCCAAGCTGAGCCACGGGCACATCCGCTGGCTGGCCGATCAGGGCGTGGACGCGGTGTTCTACCCCTGTATGAGCTACAACCTGGACGAGCACCTGGGCGACAACCACTACAACTGCCCGGTGGTAGCCTACTACCCCGAAGTGCTGGCCGGCAATTGCCCCGAGTTGACCCATATCCCGCTGCTGTATGACTACTTCAACCTGGAGCGGCGCAAGGATTTCCCCAAACGGTTCTACCAGTCCATCATCAAGACCTTCCCCGGCCTGAAACAGAAGGAGGTCTTTGCTGCCATCGACGCGGCATACGAGGAGTACGCCCGCCACATGCAGCAGGTGCGGGACAAGGGCGCGGCCATCATCGCCAAGGCCCGCAAGGAGGGCAAACACATCATCGTATTGGCAGGCCGCCCCTACCATGTGGACCCCGAGGTCAACCACGGCATTGACCAGCTGATTATCCGCCAGGGGGCCGCTGTGGTCACCGAGGACGCCGTCAGCTGCTATGAGCAGAAGTTCCAGACTTCGGTGCTGAACCAGTGGACCTACCACAGCCGCCTGTACGCCGCCGCCAAATACTGCACCGAACAGCCCGACATGGACCTGGTGCAGCTGGTATCCTTCGGCTGCGGGCTGGACGCCATTACCACCGACGAGACCCGGGAGATTTTGCAGGCGGGCAACAAACTGTACACCCAGCTGAAGATCGACGAGATCACCAACCTGGGCGCCGTGAATATCCGGCTGCGCAGTCTGTTTGCCGCCCTGGAGGAACGCCGCGAAGCCGCGGCCCAGGGCTGAGCCCCACTCCCCCCTTTTCCCACATAGCGAGGCATAGCGTATGGAATACATGACCCCCAACTTTACCAAGGACATGGTAAAGACCCATAAAATTCTGATCCCCAACATGGCGGTGACTCAGTTCCGGCTGATGCAGGCCGCCATGGCCAGCGAGGGCTACCAGACCGAGGTGCTGGGCAACTGCGGCAGCGAGGTGGCACAGCTGGGCCTGAAATACGTCCACAACGATACCTGCTACCCTGCCCTGCTGGTCATCGGCCAGTTTTTGGACGCGCTGAACAGCGGCAAATATGACCTGGAACACACGGCCCTGCTCATCACCCAGACAGGCGGCGGGTGCCGGGCTTCCAACTACATCAAGCTGCTTCGCAAAGCCCTGGTCAAGGCCGGGTACGGCAACATCCCGGTGGCGTCGCTGAACTTTTCCGGCCTGGAAAAAGACAGCGGCCTGCCCCTGACCCTGCCGCTGATCCGCAAGGTGCTGGCCGCCGTCTTTTATGGCGATATGCTGGCCGCCCTGCGCAGCCAGACCCACCCCTACGAAAACCGCAAGGGTGACGCCGATGCCCTGACCGAGAAATGGATCAAGCGTATCCAGATCTGGCTGCGCTCCAACCGCAACTACTCGGCCCATGATATGAAAAAGCATTTCCCCGAAATCGCGGCGGACTACGCCAAAATCCCCGTGACCCGGGTACCCAAGGTCAAAGTGGGCGTGGTGGGTGAAATCTATGTCAAATACTCGCCCCTGGGCAACAACGACCTGGAAAAGTTTCTGGAAAGCCAGGACTGCGAGGTCAACCTGCCCGGCCTGATGGGCTTTGTGCAGTACTGTGTGGCCAACATGCGGCTGGACGTGGACCTGTACGGCGGCAACAAGCTGTACGCCGGCGGCGTGGATGCCTTCCTGGGCTGGCTTGACTCCATCGGCGTGGCCAGCTACGAGGCCATGCGCAAATACGGCTTCTATGCCCCCGGTTCCTTCCGGGAACTGATGAAAAAGCCCGAGGGCATCATCTCTCTGGGCGCCAAGATGGGCGAAGGCTGGCTGCTCACCGCCGAAATGCTGGAACTGGTGGAGGGCGGCTACGGCAACATTGTGTGTGCCCAGCCCTTCGGCTGCCTGCCCAACCACATCGTGGGCAAGGGCATGATCAACAAGATTCGCGCCCTGCACCCCGATGCCAACATCACCCCCGTGGACTACGACCCCAGCGCCACCCGCGTGAATCAGGAAAACCGCATCAAGCTGATGCTGGCCGTGGCCCGGGAGAAGCTGGACCACCCCGACACGCCCCCGGCGCCCCTGACCGCCGAGGAACTGGCCGGCGGCGCACCCCAGCTGCAGACCACCGTACAGTAAGTTGTATACAGAAAACCGCCCCGCACATCGCTGTGAAGTGACCCCAAAAAGTTAGACAATAATTTCAAATAAGAATTGTTCAAGCAACCGAAAGGGCTTGTTGTCTGTGAACCGCAGGCGGCAAGCCCTTTAGCTTTGCCTTAATCCGTCGGTTATTGTAGTAG
>DXBO01000066.1 GCA_019116485.1 Candidatus Gemmiger excrementavium | reverse complement strand
CAGCTGACCATCTTCAGCCGCATCGTGGTGCCCATCTCCAAGCCTGTGTTCGCCACCATCGGTTTGTTCCTGACCTTCGGCTACTGGAACGACTGGTTCCAGTCCAGCTTGTACATCTCCAAGAACAACCTCATCAGCCTGCAGGCCCTCTTGAACAACATGATGAAGAACCTGGACTACATCGCCAACAACCCCTCTGCCGGCCTGAGCCTGCAGCAGTACCGCAACTCCATGCCTTCTGAGTCGGTGCGCATGGCCATCGCGGTGGTCATCGTCATTCCCATCGCCTGCGCCTACCCCTTCTTCCAGAAGTACTTCATCTCCGGTCTGACGATCGGCGCCGTCAAGGGCTAATCCGTCTGTTTACGGTTTTCCTTCCATCAGGAAGCACACTATACAAAAGGAGAAACAACATGAAAAAGCTCAACAAAGCTCTCGCACTGGGTATGGCCGGCGCTATGGCGCTGGGCCTGACCGCCTGCGGCGGCGGCAGCTCTTCCAGCGCCGCCACCGGCGACACCGCCTCCACCGAAGGCGTCACCACCCTGACCTGGGTGACCGTCGGCAACGGCCAGCCTGCCAACTACGACGCCTGGCTGGCCCAGATCAACCCCTACCTGGAAGAGAAGATCGGCGTCAACCTGGACGTGCAGGTCGTTTCCTGGGGCGACTGGGACAACCGCCGCAACGTCATCGTCAACACCAGCGGCGAGTATGACATCCTGTTCACCAACATGAACACCTATGTCAACGACATCAACATCGGCGCGTTCTACGACATCAGCGAGCTGGTCAAGACCGCCACCCCCGACCTGTACGCCTCCATCCCCGAGGATTACTGGGAAGCCTGTGAAGTGGGCGGCAAGCTGTACGCCGTGCCTTCTTACAAGGACTCCTCCATCACCGAGTACCTGGTCTGGGACAAGGAACTGGCCGAGGGCACCGGCTTCACCATCCCCGAGTCTGTCGCCATGGCCGACCTGGGCACCATGACCGACGTGCTGACCGACATGACCGCCACCTCCGGCGAGGCTGCCTTCCCCATGAACAAGAACGGCGCCACCTGGGTCGCCTTTGAGTACGACAACATGGGCACCGGTCTGCTGCCCATCGGCGTGCGGTATGACGATGCCTCCGCCACCGTCGTTCCCGTTCTGGAGCAGCCCGACATCCAGGCTTCTCTGGACACCTTCCATGACTGGTACACCGCCGGCATCATCAACTCTGATGCCGCCACCAAGCCCGAAGAAAACAACTACAAGCCCTGCAGCGTAGCCCAGGGCTGGTCCGGCGCCGCCATCACCACCTGGGGCCCCAACATGGGCGTGGAAGCCGCCGCCACCAAGCTGGGCCCGACCATCGTTTCCAACGATACCGTCCGTGGCTCCATGAACTGCATTTCCGCCAACTGCGCCAACCCCGAGAAGGCGCTGCAGCTGCTGGAACTGGTCAACACCGATACCTACGTGCGTGACCTGCTGTACTACGGCGTCCAGGGCGACGACTGGGATTACACCGACGACACCAAGGAATGGGTCCACAAGAACAACGCCAACTGGACCATGGCCGGCTACACCCAGGGCAGCTTCTTCACCGTGACCCCCACCGACGACTTCGACTTCAACCAGTATGACGAGGTCAAGGAACTGAACGAGCAGGCCTCTCCCTCTGTGCTGCTGGGCTTCAGCCTGGATACCACCAACTTCAAGGATGAACTGGCCAACTGCATCTCCATCTACGAGCGCTACAAGGGCGAGCTGCTGACCGGCACCCATCCCACCGAGGAGATCGTTCCCCAGATCATGACCGAGCTGCGTGCCGCCGGCTTTGACGACATCGTGGCCCAGTGCCAGGAGCAGGTGAATGCGTTCATCGCCTCCAACGGCGCCGCTACCGCGGAAACCGCCGCCTAATGACCGTCCGGGCCCGGACAACGCCCCCCCCTGAAAGGGCTCCGGGACCCCTAACCCACCTATGACACGAAGGCCGTCGCTTTGAGCGGGCAGGAGAAAACAGCAGCAGCGGCAGTGCGCCGCCGCCTTGGATCGAACAGTTTGGTTCCGGATCAGCTTTTTCACCCACCCGTTCAGCGGCGGCCTTTTTGGCGGGTACACCCGCAATTTTTCCCGAAATGAGGCTGCACGTCATGAAACAGCACACCATCCGCACGGTGTACGCCGTACACCATTCCCACACCGATATCGGTTATACCGACCTGCAGGAACATGTGATCGACCTGCAGGTGGACTACATCCGCACCGCCCTGCGCCTGATGCAGGACCCTGCCCATGCAGATTTCCGCTGGAACTGCGAGACGCTCTATTGCGTGGAGCAGTTCTTCAAGGCCGCCACGCCCGAAGAACAGCAGCAATTCCTGACTCTGGCCGCCCAGGGCCGCCTGGGCCTTTCGGCCAACTACCTGAACTTCACCGACCTGCTGGACTGCAGCATCTTTGCCCGCCGCCTGGCTGCCTGGCGGGAGCGGTTTGCCCAGGCGGGCATCACCCTGAACACCGCCATGTGCGCCGACATCAACGGCATCTCCATGGGCCAGCGTGACGCCATGCTGGACAACGGCATCGAGTTCCTGTACACCAACATCCACTGCCACCACGGCATGTACCCCCTGTACCAGAACCAGAACGCCTATTTCTGGGAGAATGCCGCCGGCCACCGCCTGCTGGTGTGGAACGGCGAACATTATAACCTGGGCAATGTGCTGGGCCTGCGCCCCAACCACATCCCCAACTTCATGACCCAGGACCGTCTGGGCAGCGGCCCCGCCCCGCAGGATGACGTGGAAGCCCTGGCCCAGAACCTGGACAACTACCTGACCGAGTGCGAGGAGAACGGCTATCCCTACGACTTCATTCTGGCGTCGGTATCGGGCGTATTCAGCGACAACGCCCCGCCGGAACCGCTGATCCTGCAGACCATCCAGGGCTACAACCAGAAGTACGGCGACACCGTGCAGGTGCGCATGGTCAGCCTGCAGGAACTGTACGCCGCCATCGCCCCCAAACTGCGGGATGCGCCGGTCTTCCACGGCGACCTGAACGACTGGTGGGCCAACGGTGTGGGTTCCACCCCCTATGCCGTCAAGCATTACCGGGACGCCTGCCGCAGCTATGAGCTGGCCCGCCGTCTGGACCCCGACCTGGAGACCCACGACCCGGCCCTGGCCCGCGAGGCCGAGGACAGCCTGCTGCTCTATGCAGAGCACACCTGGGGGCATTCCGCCAGCATCACCAACCCCTACGAGTCCATGGTAGTGGACCTGGACATGCGCAAAAACGGCTACGCCAGCCGCGCCCATGAGGCTGCCGCCCGCATGCTGGGCCGCATTGCCCGGGACCAGGGGGACTGCCTGCGCTACTACGCCACCGAGGGCACCATCCAGGTACACAACCCCACCGGGCTGACCGGGCCCCGGGCGGTGGAATTTTATGTAGAGACCCTGCCCGCCGGGCTGCCTGACGCAGTGATCCGCACCGAGGATGGCCGGGAACTGCGCTGCCAGGTCAGCCCCCACCCCCGCGGACGCCGTATTTCCTTTGTGGATACCTTTGCGCCCGGGGAGGTAAAGCGGTATACTTATTATAAGAAGGAAGCGGAAGAGACCCGCCTGAACACCCGGCACTGCTATGTGGGCGCCGAGCGCATCCGGGATATTGTAAACGCCTTTGATCCCGTGACCTACCGCCTGCCCTACGAGTTTGAGAACCAGTTCTTCCGCCTGGAATACCAGGTAGGCAAGGGCCTGTGCCGCCTGTACGACAAGCGCAGCGGCCGCGACCTGCTGCCGAAGGAAGGCGTGCCTTTCTTCACACCGGTGTATGAGTGCACCCCCGTGCGCCCCGGCATCACCGATGTGTACGAGGAGCGCCGCCTGCTGGGCCGCAACATCCGCGGTCAGCACGCCAAGCAGTACCCCGCCGTGCTGGAGGAAGTGGTCTGTGAGGAACGGGGCCCGGTGTTCACCATCCTGCGGCTGCGCGGCTCCATGACCGGCAGCATGCACTGCGATGTGGTGCTGAAACTGTACGAAGACCTGCCCCGCATCGACCTGCGGCTGGAACTGGGCAAGACCCTTTCCACCGACATTGAAAGCGTCTATCTGCCCCTGACCCTGGACCTGCCGGACCACCAGCTGTGGCTGCGCAAGGGTGGCCGCGAGGCCATGCGCCCCGGCGTGGACCAGCTGCCCGGCACCAACATGGAGTACAGCATGAGCGACGACGGCCTGGCCTGGGTTGGCGAAGGCGGCGGCGTGCTGCTGGCTGCCATGGACACCCCGCT
>DXBO01000065.1 GCA_019116485.1 Candidatus Gemmiger excrementavium | reverse complement strand
GACGGCAAGACCTACCTGGCGCCCATGTTCTACAGCCCCTGCGGCCTGTTCTACAACGCCGGCCTGCTGAAGGAAAAGGGCTGGGAAGTGCCCACCACCTGGGACGAAATGTGGGAACTGGGCGACAAGGCTGCCGCTGAGGGCATCTCGCTGTTCACCTACCCCACCACCGGCTACTTTGACGCCTTCTTCTACGCCCTGATGTACTCTGCCGGCGGCCCCGAGTTCTTTGAAAAGGCCACCCACTACGAGGAAGGCATCTGGGACACCCCCGAAGCGCAGACCTGCTTCGACATCGTTTCCAAGCTGGCCACCTACACCAACCCCATCACCCCGGCCCAGGCCAACGACCAGGACTTCACCCAGAACCAGCAGCTGGTGCTGGACAACAAGGCCATCTTCATGCCCAACGGCACCTGGATCGTGGGCGAAATGGCCGAAGCGCCCCGTGCCGACGGCTTTGAGTGGGGCATGACTGCCCTGCCCGCCGTGAGCGAAGGCGGTGACCGCTACAGCTACACCTGGTTCGAGCAGTGCTGGATTCCTGCCGGTGCCGAAAACCAGGATGCTGCCAAGCAGTTCATCGCGTTCCTGTACAGCGACACCGCCTGCCAGATTTTTGCCGAGTCCGGCGCCATTCAGCCTGTGCTGGGCATCGCCGACACCCTGGAAGGCGACAACAAGCTCTTCTACTCCATCTACGACAACGGCGCCAAAGCCGCTATGGGCAATTTTGCTGCTTTCACTGCCGTCCCCGGCCTGGAAGTCCGCACCGCTTTCTTTGATCCCGTCAACTCCCTGGTTTCCGGTTCCATGACTGAGGAACAGTGGATCGACGGCGTCAAGTCCGCCAGCGACCAGATGCGCGCCAACATCATCGAGTAATTCTGCAACATGCGGGGGCGGGTCAGTCCGCCCCCGCCTTTTGTTAGCCTATCATTACGAAAGGAGCGGTTTCTCCCTATGAACAAAAACAAGGGCCGCAGCCGGTTTCTGGTTTTGTGCCTGGCCCCGGCGACCATCCTGTTCTTCCTGTTTATGATCGTGCCCACCGTCAACGTGTTCCGCATGTCGCTGTTTGAGCGGGGCGCCTACTCCCCCAATGAGACCTTTGTGGGGCTGAAAAACTTCCAGATGCTGCTGAGCGACACCCAGTTCATCCGCTCGATGCAGAACATGATCCTGCTGGTGGTGGTGGTCACCATCATCACCTTCGGCTTCGCGCTGGTGTTCGCGGCGATCCTGACCCGCGAAAAGATCAAAGGCCAGAACATTTTCCGCATCATTTTCTACATTCCCAACATTCTGTCGGTGGTCGTTATCTCGGGCATCTTCTCGGCCATTTACAAGCCGGAAAACGGCATGCTCAACAGCATCATCGGCCTGTTCCGGGATATGAGCGACCCCATCCTGTGGAAAGGCGAGGGGCTGGTCATCCCCTCGCTGATTATCGCCATGGTATGGCAGGCCATCGGTTACTATATGGTCATGTACATGGCGTCCATGTCCGCCGTGCCGGGAAGCCTGTATGAAAGCGCCAATCTGGACGGCGCGGGCCGGGTGACCCAGTTCTTCCAGATCACCATTCCGCTGATCTGGACCAACATCCGCACCACGCTGACCTTCTTCATCATTTCCACCATCAACATGGCGTTCCTGTTCGTCAAGGCCATGACCAGCGGCGGCCCCAACGGTGCTTCCGACGTGGCGCTGAACTACATGTACAGCCAGAAAGATGCCGGCCTGTACGGCTACAGCATGGCCATCGGCGTGGTGATCTTCCTGTTCTCCTTCGCGCTGTCTGCCGTGGTCAACAAAGCCACCGACCGCGAACCGCTGGAATTCTAAGGAGGGGTACCAATGCAAGAAAAACAAACCTCCCGTTCTAGTGAACGGCTCTACATGGCATTCATCTACCTGGTGCTGGGTCTGCTGGCCATCAGTATCGTGGTGCCGGTAGCCTGGGTGTTCATGGCCTCCATCAAGCAGAACTCGGAATTTTACTCCAATCCCTGGGCGCTGCCCGCGGGGTTCTACTGGCAGAACTTTGTGGACGCCTGGAACGGCGCCAAGATGGGTTCTTACATGCTCAACTCGGTGGTGGTCACGGCGCTGGCCCTGGTACTGCTGCTCATCATCGCCCTGCCCGCCGCCTACTGTCTGGCCCGTTTCAAGTTCATGGGCCAGAAGGTACTGCACACCTTGTTTATGGCAGGCCTGTTCATCAACGTGAACTACATCGTGGTGCCCATCTTCCTGATGCTGCGCGACGGCGACAACTGGATCAAGAACCTGACCGGCGGCAGCTTTTTGCTGAACAACCTGTTTGTGCTGGCCATTGTCTACGCGGCCACGGCGCTGCCCTTCACCATCTACCTGCTGTCCGGCTACTTTGCCACCCTGGCCCACGACTATGAGGAAGCCGCCTATATTGACGGCGCGGGATATGCCACCACCATGATCCGCATCATCTTCCCCATGGCCAAGCCCAGCATCATTACCATCATCCTGTTCAACTTCCTCTCTTTCTGGAACGAGTACATTATCTCCATGACGCTGATGAGTTCCACCAATGCGCCGCGCACCCTGCCCGTGGGCCTTTTGAACCTGATGCAGGCCCAGCAGAGCGCCGCCCAGTACGGCACCATGTACGCCGGCCTGGTGCTGGTCATGCTGCCGACGCTCATCCTTTACATCTGCGTGCAGAAACAGCTGACCCAGGGCATGACCGTGGGCGGCCTGAAAGGCTAAGGTGATCTTATGGAATTTTGGAAAGAACATCCCGCACTGCGCGTCATCCTGATCGCCGTTTTCTTTGTACTGGCCATGGTCATGGTTGTGACCGGCTGGGGTATGACCGGCCAGCTGGCCGGTCTGGGCATCATGATCCTGGGCGTGGCTTTGCTGCTGGTGGCCCTGGCCATCTACAACATGCCCTTTGCTGACCGCAAAAAGACCCAAAAATAACAGAAAGGGGAATCTCCATGCCTGATTCCACTCCCCGCGGCCGCGTCACCATTCCCACCGATATGGACGTGGTCCCCGAAACCCTCGAATTGCTGAACCGCTGGGGCGCCGACGCCATCCGTGACTGTGACGGCACCGACTTTCCCCAGGAACTGAAAGATACCGGTGCGAAAGTCTACGCCACCTACTACACCACCCGCAAGGACAACGCCTGGGCCAAGGCCAATCCCGATGAAGTACAGCAGTGCTACATCATGACGGCCTTTTACACCGCCGCCGAAGGGGCGCTGTCCATCCCCCTGATGAAGGGCATCAGCCCCGAACTGATGCAGCCCAACACCCGGGACGATATTACCCGCTGGTGGGAAGTGGTGGACCGCACCACCGGCCAGCCCATCCCTGCCGCCGCCTGGCGCTACGACGAAGCCACCGGCTGCGTGGTCATTGATGCCCCGGTGCCCTACCACGAGTACACCGTCAGCTTTCTGGCCTACCTGATCTGGGACCCGGTGCACATGTACAACGCCGTGGTCAACGACTGGAAGGACTTCGAACACCAGATCACCTTCGACGTGCGCCAGCCCAAGACCCATAAATACACCATGGAGCGGCTGCGCAAATTCATCACCGAGCACCCCTATGTGAACGTCATCCGCTACACCACCTTCTTCCATCAGTTCACCCTCATGTTCGACGAACTGAAGCGGGAAAAGTATGTGGACTGGTACGGCTATTCCGCCAGTGTTTCCCCGTATATTCTGAAACAGTTTGAAGAGGAAGTAGGCTACAAGTTCCGCCCCGAGTTCATCATCGACCAGGGCTACTACAACAACCAGTACCGGGTGCCCAGCAAGGAGTACAAGGACTTCCAGGCGTTCCAGCGCCGGGAGGTGGCGAAACTTGTGCGGGAGATGACCGACATCACCCACGAGTACGGCAAGGAAGCCATGATGTTCCTGGGCGACCACTGGATCGGCACCGAGCCCTTCATGCCGGAGTTCCAGAACGCCGGTGTAGACGCCGTGGTGGGCAGCGTGGGCAACGGTTCCACCCTGCGCCTGATCTCCGATATCAAGGGCGTCAAGTACACCGAAGGGCGCTTTTTGCCCTACTTCTTCCCCGATACCTTCCACGAAGGCGGCGACCCGGTGCGGGAAGCCAAGGAGAACTGGGTCACCGCCCGTCGGGCCATCCTGCGCAGCCCCATCGACCGCATCGGCTACGGCGGCTACCTGAAACTGGCCTGTGAGTTCCCGGAGTTCCTGGACTATGTGGAGAGCGTCTGCAACGAGTTCCGGGAACTGTACGGCAACATCAAGGGCACCACCCCCTACTGCGTCAAAACGGTGGCTGTGCTGAACAGCTGGGGCAAGATGCGCGCCTGGGGCTGCCACATGGTGCACCATGCCCTGTACCAGAAGCAGAACTACAGCTATGCGGGCGTCATCGAGGCTTTGTCCGGCGCCCCCTTCGATGTAAAATTCATCAGCTTTGACGACATCAAGGCCGACCCCAAGGTGCTGGATGGCATCGACGTGCTCATCAACGTGGGCGACGGCGACACCGCCCACACCGGCGGTAAAGTCTGGGAGGACCCGGAAATTTCCGCGGCCGTCAAGGGCTTTGTCCACCGGGGCGGCGGTCTGATCGGCGTGGGCGAGCCGGGCGGCCACCAGTACCAGGGCCGGTACCTGCAGCTGGCGGCCCCCCTGGGCGTGGAGAAGGAGACTGGCTTTACCCTCAACTACGACAAGTACAACTGGGACGAGCACCGGGATCACTTCATCCTGGCCGACTGCCCCGACCATGACATGGACTTTGGCGAGGGCAAAAAGAGCATCTACGCCCTGGAAGGCACCGAGATTCTGATCCAGCGGGACAAGGAAGTGCAGCTGTCGGTGAACGAGTACGGCGAAGGCCGCGGCGTCTATTTCAGCGGCCTGCCCTACAGCTTTATCAACAACCGGGTGCTCTACCGGGCCATTCTGTGGGCGGCCCATGCCGAGGGCGAACTGCACACCTGGTTCAGCGACAACTGCAACGTGGAAGTGCATGCCTATGTGAAAAACGGCAAGTACTGCGTGGTGAACAACACCTACGAACCTCAGGACACCACGGTCTACCGGGGCGACGGGTCCAGCTTCGATCTGCACCTGGATGCCAACGAAATTCGCTGGTATGAGATTTAAGGGGGAACCATCATGGAAAACTGCTTTGAACACCCCGACGTACTGGCTGCCTGGGACTGGGGCGGCGAAGTCGCCGGCGCCCTGCCCTACGGCGAGGGCCACATCAATGCCACCCGCTGCATCTATGTACAGCTGCCCGACGGCGGCGGACGCCGGTACATCCTGCAGAAGATCAACACCGCCACCTTCACCGACCCGGACGGCCTGATGGAGAACATCTGCGGCGTGACTGAATACCTGCGCCGCCAGGCTGTGGAGCAGGGCAAGGACCCTGCCCGGGTAACGCTGCAGGTCATCCCCACGGTGGACGGCAAACCCTACTACCGGGATGCCGAGGGCGGCTGCTGGCGCGTTTACCCCTTTGTGGAGGACACCCTTTGCCTGCAGCAGGTCCAGACGCCGGAGGATTTCTACCAGAGTGCCGTAGCTTTCGGCCATTTCCAGAAGCAGCTGGCCGGGTATCCCGCCGCCACCCTGCACGAGACGATTCCCCACTTCCACGACACGCCCCGCCGCTTTGAAAATTTCGAAAAAGCGCTGGCTGCCGACGTGATGGGCCGTGCCAAGGATGTGGCTGCCGAGATCGAATTTGTGCGGGCCCGCAAGGCCGACTGTGCCGTAATGACCGACCTGCTGGCCGCCGGCAAGCTGCCGCTGCGGGTGACCCACAACGATACCAAGCTGAACAACATCCTGTTTGACAAGGAAACTGGCGAAGGCTTGTGCGTCATCGACCTGGACACCGTTATGCCGGGTCTGGCCGCCAACGACTTCGGCGACTCCATCCGGTTCGGCGCCAACCACAGCGCCGAGGATGAACCCGATCTGTCCAAGGTGAACTTTGCCATCGACCTGTTCGAAATCTACACCAAAGGATTCCTGCAGGCCGCCGGCGACGCTTTCACGCCGCTGGAAAAGGAGACCCTGCCCTGGGGTGCCAAGCTGATGACGCTGGAATGCGGCATCCGTTTCCTGACCGACTACCTGGAAGGCGACCACTACTTCCACACCACCCGTCCGGGCCAGAACCTGGACCGCGCCCGCACCCAGTTCAAGCTGGTGCAGGACATGGAAGGCTGCTGGGACGAAATGGCAGCCATCGTCAAAAAATACAGCTGATATCCTCTTACTGACACCGAAGGCGGGTATCCTGATTGCAGGATGCCCGCCTTCGGTGGTTTTTGTTCTGTTTTTGGGTTCCGTTCCGTCAATCGGCAGGGTAGATCATATCGATCCCCTTTTGCAGGGTTTCCCCGCTGATGGCGCCCCGGGCACCGGCCACCAGGTTGCCCTCGGCATCAATAAAATAGGTGGTGGGCAGCGAATAGATGCCGTAGGTCATGGCGGCGCTGCCGTCGGTGTCGAACAGCACCGGGAAGGTGTAGCCCTCCTGGTCCAGCAGGGCCTGGGCGTCGGCCTGGGTCTCCCGCCCGGTGGTCGCGTTCACCATCAGGAACTGCACGTCGTCGCCCAATTCCTCATAAGCGGCCTGGAATTCCGGCATTTCGCTCTTGCAGGGACCACACCAGCTGGCCCAAAAGTTGAGTACCAGCGGTTTGCCCAGATAATCCGAAAGTTTTGCCGGGTTGCCGTCGGCATCGTAGGCCGTAAATTCCGGCGCAGGGTTGGCCTGGGGCTCCTCCTCGTCGGCAGTTTCCGCCGTCTGTGCCTCCTCGCTGGCGTCCGCAGCAGGGGTGGCGGTGGGGACCGGGGTGGCCTCCACCGTCAGCTGGTCGGGGGTGTAGTCGCCGCCCAGCTTCTGGTACAGAAGGGCCGCGCCGCCCAGCACCACCACAAAAGCCAGAAGCAGCAGCCAAAGGGTTTTCTTGTTGTTCATGGTTCCTCCTTAACTGAGCAGGTTGAGAAAACGGCCCATCAGGCCCGTGGCCATCAGCAGGCCCACCAGGATCAAAAAGCCGCCGCATACCTTGTTGATGATGTCGTAATGGCGTTTGATCCAGTCAAAAGCGGTTTTCAGCCGGTCTATGAGCAGGGCGCTGAGCAAAAACGGCACGCCCAACCCCAGGGAATAGGCCAGCAGCATGAGCATGCCACCCACCACATGCCCCTGCTGGGAGGCCAGCGCCAAAGCCGAGCCCAAAAACGCCCCTACGCAGGGCGTCCACCCCACCGAAAAGACCATGCCGAACACCAGGGCCGAGAAAAAGTTCATGTTGCCGGTCTGTACCGCGTGGCGGCTGCCCCGGAACAGTGTGACCTTGATGACCCCCAAAAAGTTGAGGCCGAAGAAAATCACGATGAGCCCGCATACCAGGTTGACAACAGTCTGGTGCCGGGCCACAAAACTGCCCAGGGTGCCCGCCAGCGCCCCCATGGCCACGAACAGCGCGGTAAAACCGGTGACGAACCCCGCTGCCGCGGTCAGCGTCCGGCGGGTGTTCTGCTCACCCCCGCCCGCGAAATAGGACAGGTAGATGGGCAGCATAGGCAGCAAACAGGGGGAAATGAAGGTGATGATGCCCTCCAGAAAGGCGATCAGATATTGCATGAATCGTTCTCCTTATCAAAAATGCCGGTCCGTGGGAATGGCACAACTGCCGACGGTGCACAGCACGCACCGGAAACACGGTTTCGTACAGGATGCGCCCTTGTTTTTACAGTATACAGGACTCCTGTACAGCGTTCCGTGATGTTGTCACCGCCGTGGCAGTATCATACTACGGATACGCCCCGGGGCGCAACCGGAAAATTGCGGCGGTTTCCCGCCCGTGGTATAATGGGAAAAACAAAGGGAGGAATGTACCATGCTGGAAGTGTTGTTCAATGACAGCGCCGCCGGGAGTATGCAGATGGCCATCGGCCACGACTCGGTCATTGGCGGCTGCATCAGTGTCATCGGCACCCGCGAGGATGGTTCGCCGCTGGACGAGGAAGAAACCGAGCGTTTGCAGCGGGAGGCCGAGGAACGGGAGCGCCGCCGCTGGGCCGGGGCCGTGCCGCTGCCGGGCGGCACGGGGGATATTCTTCCCTTTCCCCTATGGCTGAGTATCGGCCCCATCGGGGAAGAAAGCATCGGTCCCCTGCGGGAAGCCACGCTGGAGCAGCTGTTTTCCATCTATCCCCAGGGGCGGCAGGCGGCAGCTGAAACGCTTGCCGGTGCCCGCCAACACCTGGACACTCTGCTGGCCCGGGCCGCACAGGAGCCTGTACGCTTTTGGGTGGACCGCACCCCCGACGCCGCCTGCGGGCTGCGCTGGGCGCTGGAGCAGCTGCGCCCCCTGGGGCTGGAAAAGCTGGACCTGCGGCTGGTAGAGCTGCCCGCCCAGTGCCCGGCTGAAAGCGGCGGCCTGGTGCTGCACAGCCTGGGGGAACTGCACCCCAGCGAATACGGGCGTCTGGCCCAAACAGCCCGGACGCTCCCCACGGATGAGGCCGCTGCCCTGGCCGCCCAGTGGCGGCAGCTGCAAGCCCAGGACGCGCCCCTGCGGACGGTCCTCAACGGTGTATTGACCGGCGCTGCCGACGACCTGTACGACTGCTACCTGCAATGGGTGCTGGAGGAACTGCCCGAGACCTTCCGCGAGGCGGTTCTCATTGGGCGGACGCTGGGGCGGTTCCCGCTTGGGATGGGCGACGCCTGGCTGGCCCTGCGGGTGGAGCGGTGGATCGCCGCAGGCAAACTGACAGCGGTGACCAAGCCGTCGCCGGATGCCCCGATCTACCACAAAACGCTGCGGAAAGTGGAGGAATAACACAATGTTTCTGCGCCCTTACCACCCTGACGACCTGGATGAGCTGCTGACCCTGTTTTATGAGACGGTACACACCGTCAATGCAGCCGATTATACCCCGCGGCAACTGGACGCCTGGGCCCCCGCCGTCCCTGACCGGGGCCGGTGGCAGCGCACCCTGGCGGCTCACACGGCGCTGGTAGCCGTGGAAGAGGGGCGTATCGTAGGGTTTGGGGATATCGACGCCACCGGCTACCTGGACCGGCTGTATGTGCACAGAGAGTTTCAGCACCAGGGCATCGCCACCGCCCTGTGCGATGCCCTGGAAGCGCCGTACCGGGCCGCGACCTTTCGGTCCACGCCTCGCTTACCGCCCGGCCTTTTTTTGAGCGGCGGGGCTACGCCGTGGTACGCACCCAGCAGGTAGTGTGCCGGGGTGTGGCGATGACCAACCATGTGATGGCCCGGCGCCGGTGACCGCCCGGGCACAGCGTCGCGCCCGGCGGTTCCTGCACGGGGAACGGCCGGGCGCGGCGCTTTCTATATACAATGGCACGAAGCCTTGTTGGTTGTCTGGTCCGGGCCGGGCGACTGCCCTCGCATGGCCCGAAACGCAGTGGTGTTTTGTGCGGGGTGCTGCCCGCCTGTGTTTTTTGAGTACGGCTACAGTATAGCGCCCTTTTGTGTAAACGGAATCAAAGGATTTTGAACAAAAGCCGAACTTCTTTTGAACAAACTGTGAGGAAAAATTTCCCATACAAAACGCCCGGCAGGGAAATCCCCCGCCGGGCATATCGTTTATCCGTTCATTGCCCGGGTGCGGAGCCGCTGCCAACGCAGCAGCAGTGCCAGCGCCGCAGCGCAGATTCCCACCCCAAAGCCGAAAGCCAGGCGAAGGTCCCGCTCTGCCAGTGCACCGAAAGACAGATTGGTCAGGATGGCTACCACATCCAGCACCATGGCGTGGATGCTCAGGGCCGTAGCCCGGTTGTCGGTACGCACCTGTTCATTTTGCAGCCGCACCTGGAAGGGCTGGAACAGCGTGTCGGACAGGCGCAGCAGCCAGATACCGCCCACGGAGAGCAGCGCCCGGTCCGTGGAAGCCAGCAGGGCGCAGGCCAGGGCCGGAACCGCGCAGAACAGCACCGCCGCGCCCCGGGTGCCGGTTTTGCCGGTGAGCCGGGCGGACCAGACACCGCACAGCCCCAGCAGTGTGGCAGCAATGTACACCCCGCCGATGGCCGCGCTGCCCATACCGCAGCGCTCATATTGCAGCTGGTTGAGGAAGACTGTGACGGTCTGGTGGGTCTCGGTAAGCAGGCCCACCGCCACCAGGAAGCCCAGCAGCCCCGGCACCGCCAGGGTGGTGCGCAGGGTGGTCACAAAGGGTTCCCGCCGCGCCCGTTGAGAATCCGCCGGACGCACTTCGGTCAGGCCCAGGCAGAGGATGGCCGCCGCCCCGTAGCTGAGGACCGTGAGCAGGGCGGCCAGGCGGTAGTTGTCCCCCACGAAGAAGGTGAACACCGCTGACGCCGTAAGCAGCCCTGCCATACCCAGACTGTTGTAGATGCCGAACACCCGCTGGCTGTGGTCCGGCCCGGCGCAGAGGTACAGAATGCTGGTATCCACCCCGGACAGCCCGGTGACCACCACGCTGAGCAGCACCCGTTCCGCCAGGAAACCGCCGAACCCCGACGCCTGCCAGAAGATGATCTTGGACAGAAAATACAGCCACGCGCAGATCACCATGGTCTTTTTGTAACCGATGCGGTCCGCCACCACGCCCCAGGGCACCTCCAGCAGGATGCACAGCAGGTAGCTGACGCTCTCGATCAGGGTGATCTGAAAGATGGTGACCCCCTGGGCCTGGCGGTACAGCGTGGCAACCGGCCCATAAAACACCATGCCCTGCAGCAGTGCCAGGGCATATAAGATATAGATATTGCGTTTTTGCACGCGAATCGTCCCCTTTTGCGGAAAAATCCGCCGTTCCGGCGCTTGCCGGGCACGGCAAACAGGCGCTGTTGCCAGCGCCTGTTTTACTTTTTCTGCAAAATCACACCGGACGATCCACCTGACGCGCCCCGCCTTCATAGATTGTTTACAGTATAACATCGCTGTTTACAGACTGTCAATTGCATCAACGCCCCAGGACGTGTATACTTCGATCAATACAATCCCACACTATCCTTAACGGAGGCAACGCCTATGTGTACCAGCATCGCTTATTCTGACCGCGGCCTGTACGGCCGCAACCTGGACCTGGACACCCCTTTCGGGGAGCAGGTCGTCATCACCCCCCGGGATTTTCCTTTTACCTTTCATCACCTGCCGCCCATGCCCCATCACCCGGCACTGACCGGCATGGCCACAGTAGCCCATAACACCCCGCTGTACGCCGAGGCCGCCAACGAACACGGGCTGTATATGGCGGGGCTGTATTTTCCCGGCAACGCTCACTACTTTGACGCCCCCGACCCCGCCGCCTGCAATGTGGCCCCTTTTGAGCTGATCCCGCTGGTATTGGGCCGCTGCAAAACGCTGGCCCAGGCCAGGGAACTGCTGGCTACCGTACGGCTGGTGGCCGAGCCCTTTGCCCCGGGATTTCCCCTGGCGCCGCTGCACTGGCATATTGCCGACGCCACCGGCGCCCTGGTGGCGGAACCCATGGCGGACGGACTCCATTTGTACGAGGACCCCGCCGGGGTGCTGACCAACAACCCGCCCTTCCCCTGGCACCAGACCAACCTGCACAACTACCGGGGGCTTTCCACCGCTGCCCCTGCCAACAGTCTGGCTCCGGCGCTGGAACTGCCCCTTTGCGGGCAGGGGTTCGGCGCCCTGGGCCTGCCGGGAGACGCCAGCCCGGTGTCCCGTTATCTGCGGGCGGTGTTCACCAAGGCCCACGCGGTGTTCGGGCCGGACCGTGACTGCGGTATCGTACAGTTTTTCCACGTGCTGGACGCGGTGGCCATGGTGCGGGGCACCGTGACCACCGACCAGGGCGGCTGCGATGAGACCCGCTACAGCAGCTGCATCGACGCCCAAACCGGCACCTACTACTACAAGACCTATGACAGCGGCAGCCTGCACGCCGTGACCATGGACGAGGCAGCCCGCCAGGGCAGCGATTTGCGGGTGTACCCGCTGCAGGCCCGCCCGCTGTTCCATCAGGATGCCCCGGTAGCCTGAACCTTACCCGCGCCCATGCTCCGGCGGCACAGGCCGGCGCTGCCGCCGCGCCGCCAATACGCCAAAAGGCCGCCCTGTAGAGGGGCGGCCTTTTGGCTGCGTCAGGCTCAGTCGTCCTGCTCCTGAGACCAGTTCAGGATGGCTCCGGTGTCGGCATCGATGTCGTACTCATACTCCACCCAGCCCACTTTCCAGGAGAACTCGTACACCGTGCGGCCATTATCCCGGTCCGTTTCCATCTCCATGCTGCGGGTGTCGGTCTCAGCCACCCCCGCATGGGTCAGGGCGATCTGCTTGGCCTGCTCGGCGGTGACCGCCGTACCGGTGGCGGCGGCGTAGTTCTCGGCGTCAATGTTGTAGGACACCACCTCGCCGCTCAGGGCGTCGATCTCATAGTCGTACTCGGCAGCGGCGCTGTCGGTGCGCTGCACAAACTCCACGTCGTAGACCGCCCGGCCATCCTCATAGTCCAGCTTGGCCCGGACCGACTGCAGTTCGGTCTCGGCCAGCCCCGCGTGGGCCAGGGCGGCGGCTTTGGCAGCCTCTTCCGTGATGTAACCGCTGGCAGGGTCGGCGCTGCCCGCAATGCCTGCGGTGGTCCCGCCGGCAGGGGCTGCCACCGGCGCGGCGGCGGTAGGGGCAGGGGTGGTTTCGGTCACAGCGCCCTCGGCGGTGACAGGGGCAGGAGCCACCGCGGCCTGGGCGGCATCTGTTGCGGCAGCCTGGGTGCAGCCGGCCAGCAGCAAGGTGCCCAGCACGGCAGCGGTCAGGGTAAGAGCGGTCTTTTTCATAACAATTCCTCCTTGGGGGGATGCGTTTTTCTTTGTTGTACCTACAGTATACCGCCCCAAGATTAAAGTCACATTAAAACGCTGGGTTTTTCTGCCGGCATGCGGAAGGTAAACGCCGAACCCTGCCCGGGGGTGCTTTCCACCGTGACGGTCCCCCCGTGGGCGGCGGCGATCCAGCGCACCATGGCCAGCCCCAGCCCGGCCCCGCCGCCGCTGCGGGCCGGGTCTGCCTGCCAGAAGCGCTGCCAGATTTTTTCCCGGTGTTCCGGCGCAATACCGATGCCGTTGTCCGCCACTGTCAGCACTGCCCGGGCCTCCTCCCGGGTCAGCGTGATGCGCAGCCAACCGCCGGGGCGACCGTAGCGGATGGCGTTTTCGGTCAGGTTGATGACCAACCGCATCAGCAGCGTCTCATCCCCCTGCACCATCACGCCGGGTTCCAGGTCGGTATGTACCGTAATGTCCTGCCCGGCGGCAGCCTCGGCCTGGGTCTCGGCCACCATGGCCGTCAGTTCGCTCAGATCCACCGGCCCAAAGGTCACCGGCTGGCGGCCCTTGTCGGCCCGGGCCAGCAGCAGCAGCTGGGCCAGCAGCCCCGCCATATGCCCCGCCTGGTCGTGGATGGTCTCCAGGGCGGCCCGTGTCTCGGGGGCAGGGTCCGTGTTGGCCAGGGCATACTCGCTCTGGGCCAGGATCACCGCCGTGGGGGTGCGCAGCTCGTGGGAGGCATCGTCGGTAAACTGCTTTTCATTCTCAAAGGCTTGCTGTAGCCGGTCAAACATGGCGTCGAATTCCGCGGCCAGGGTGTGGATTTCGTCCCGGCCCGCGGGCAGGCCGATACGCCGGGTCAGATCACCGCCGGCGCCGATCTCCCGCGCAGTACGGGTGATGCGCCGCACCGGGGCAAAGGCCCGCCGGGTGAGCAGGTAGCCCCCCGCCGCCGCCAGCAGCACAAACACCGGCAGCACCAGCAGCGCCCAGTGCAGCAGCTGGGCCAGTGTGCCGTCCACGGCGTCCGCCGCCGTGACGCTGCGTACCCACACAGTGCCGTACCCTTCCACCGCCAGGGCCTCGTCATAGAGATACCAGCGGTATTCCTCGCCCACGGTACGCATCTCGCCGTCTGCAAAAACGGCGGAATTGTCAAAGCTGCGGGGCACAAAACCGTACAGCGGCACGCCGGCGGCATCGTACACCGAGAGATAGACCCCATCGGCGAAGGCTTCCAGGTCCCGGTCGATCTCCAGTTCGCCGTCCTTGTACTCGATCTCATCGCGGCTGTCGGCCACCATGCTGTGCATCAGGGTACGCTTGCCCTCCCGGGCGGACTGGGCAGCGGCATGGAACAGGAACCCCAGGGCCACCGCCGCCAGCAGCGCCATGAACAAGGTATACCACAGGGTGACCCGCAGGGTGATGGAAAGTTTTTTCATGGTTCCTCCCGCAGGACATAGCCCGCCCCCCGTACCGTGTGGATGAGTTTGGGCTGCCGGCCATCGTCCAGCTTTTTGCGCAGGTAACGGATGTAGACATCCACCACGTTGGAGCCGCCCTCGTAGTCATAGTTCCACACACCCTGGCTGATGCGCTCCCGGCTGAGTACGGTGCCCGCATGGCGGGCCAGGTATTCCAGCACAGCAAATTCCTTGGCGGACAAGGGAATCGTCTGCCCGCCCCGGGCGGCGGTACGGCCCCGGCAGTCCACCTGCAGGTCCGCCACCGTGATGACATCGCTGGTCTGACCCCCACGGCGGCGCAAAAGTACCCGCAGCCGGGCCAGCAGTTCCTGCAAGGCAAAGGGCTTGACCAGATAGTCATCGGCGCCGCAGTCCAGCCCGCGGACCCGGTCCTCCACCCCATCCCGGGCGGTGAGCAGCAGCACGGGGGTGTCGTCCCCTGCGGCGCGGCGGCGGCGCAGCACTTCCAACCCGTCGATGCCGGGCAGCATGATATCCAGCACCACGGCGTCGTATTCGCCCCCGGCCAGATAGTCCAGGGCATCGGCACCGTTGGCACAGCTGTCCACGCTGTACCGGGCCGCCGTCAGTTGCTTGACCAGCAGGGCGTTCATGTCGGGCTGGTCCTCCACCACAAGGATGCGCATGGGGTTTTGGCCTCCTTTACAGGTACAAAGTTTCTTTTATCATACCACAAAAAGGGCAAAAGGCCACGCAAAACACAGGATTTTTTGCCCGGCCCGGCCTTGACCGGCGGCAGCGGGCCATGTTATACTTGATTTTGTCAAGAGAGGAGTGTCCTATGTTCCGCACCTTTTCCTACGCCTGTTCGGTATTGTACCGGCGTTTTTCCCACTTCACCTCCGCCCGGCTCAACCAGCTGGGGCTGAGTTTCGGCACCCTGTTTTTCATTATTTATATCGGCAAGCATCCCGGCTGCACCCAGAGTGAACTGACCACCGCCCTGCACCTGGACTGGGGCCACTGCCAGCGCACTGTTCTGAAACTGGTGGCAGGCGGTTTTCTTACCCGGGAAAAGGACGGCCGCAACTACCGCCTGACCCTGAGCGACCAGGGCCGACAGGCCTTTGAGGCCAGCCACCAGGTCTTTTTTGACTGGGACAAACGGGTCCTGGCGCCCCTGACACCGGAGGAACGCACCCAGCTGCTGGCGCTGCTGGCCAAAGTGCTGGACAAAAATGCGCTGCCCGGCCCGCCCGCCGAACACCCCTGAACAAAACGCCCGGCCCGGTACCACACGGTACCGGGCCGGGTATTTTTACAGTTCAATCCAGGCGGAACACAGCCTCCAGCTTGGGCTGGGCGCCGGTGACAGGGTCCATCTCCAGTTCCAGCACGTCCTGCATATAGTCGTTCCAGCGCTGTACCACCGGGCTTTCGGCCTGGGTCTTTTCGGCAAACGCCACACCTTTTTCACACTCATAGTAGCCGAACAGTTCATCGCCGCAGCAGTAGATCGTATAGTTGCAGATGCCCGCCGCCTTGAGCACCGCCACCATCTCGGGCCATATTTCGTTGTGGCGGCGCACATACTCCTCTTTCTGGCCGGGTTTGATGCGGCCCTTCCATGCCATGCGTTCCATAAAGGTCTCCTCTCTGCGCGGGGCCTCCCGCTTTTGGTATCAGTATACACCCTTTGGGGCGGTTTTTCCATATGGCAGGTCGTCAATAGTGATAGCGCTTCTGCTTGGCACGCAGAAAAGCCAGCGTCACCGCCACTGCCATGACCTCCGCCGCCACAATGGACGCCCAGATGCCGTCCACCTGCCACCACAGGGGAAAGAGCAGCACACAGGCCACCTGGAACACCAGCGTGCGCAGGAAGGAGATGGCCGCCGATACCGGCCCGTCGTTGAGGGCGGTGAAGAAGGAGGAGCCGAAGATGGCATACCCGGAGAACAGAAAACAGAAAGAAAAAATAGAGAACGCCCGCAGGGTCAGGGCCAGCAGCGCTTCGTCATACCCCACAAACATCCGTCCCAGGGGGCCCGCCAGCACCTGCGCCGCCCCGAACATACACAGGGCCAACACCGTCAGGATACCGCCGCTGCGGCGCAGCAATCCCCGCAGTTCCCCGTGGTGACCCGCGCCGTAATGGTAGCTGATCACCGGCGCCACCCCTACCGAATACCCGATGAACATGGCCTGAAAGATCATATTCACATACATCAGCACCCCATAGGCGGCAATGCCGTCCTCGCCCGCATAGTGCAGCAGCTGGGCGTTGTACAGCATGCCCACCAGGGACATGGAGATGTTGCTCATCAGCTCCGAAGAACCGTTGGTGCAGGTCTTGAACAGGACACTGCTTTTCCATTCCGTCCGGCCCAACCGCAGTAGGCTGGTGTTGGGCCGGGCAAAGTAGAGCAAAGGCAGCGCCCCGCCCACGCACTGGCTCAGCGCCGTGGCCGCAGCGGCCCCCACCAGCCCAAAAGGCAGCACCGCTACCAGCAGGGCGTCCAGGACCATATTGGTCACCCCTGCCGCCACGGTGACATACAGCCCCAGGGTCGGCTTTTCCGCCGTGACGAACAGGCACTGAAATTCATATTGCAGGATAAAGGCGGGCAGCGACAGCAGAATGATGCGCCCGTAGGTAACGCAGTCCTCCAGCATGGCGCCCCGGGCCCCCAATGCCGCCGCCAAAGGCCGCAGCCCCGCCAGCCCCAGCAAGGCCAGCACCACGCCGCAGCCCAGCGACACATAGACGATCAGCGAAAACATGCGGTTTGCCTTTTCCCGCTCGCCCTCGCCCATGGTTTTTGCGATAAGGGCCCCGCCGCCGGTGCCGAACATAAAGCCCGCCGCCCCCAGGATCATCAGGAACGGCATGATGAAATTTACCGCCGTAAAAGCGGTCTTGCCCACAAAGTTGGACACGAAGAACCCATCCACCACGCCGTAGATGGAAGAAAACACCAGCATGACAATGGAGGGCAGCGTGAACCGCAGCAGCTTGCCGCAGGTAAAATGCTCCGAAAGGCTGATCTTCATAGGGCCTCCTCTTCCGCAGCCAGCGCCGCGGCCTGCTGCCGCATATCGCCCAGGAATCTTTCGGTATACGCCAGATAAGCCTTTACATCCCGGACATCCCAGGCAGCCAGCACGGTGTTTTCCATTTGTATGATACGCCCCGCCGTACGCCGGGCCAGCGCCCGGCCTGATCCGGTCAGGCAGACCTGTTTGGTGCGGGGGCCGGTGCTTTGCAGGTAGAGTACGCCTTCCTGCTCCAGTTTGCGCAGGGCTGAGTTCACCGTCTGTTTGTTCAACCCGCTGCGGCGGCAGATTTCCTGCAGCGCACAGGGGTCCCCCTGATCGCACAGCGTATACAGGATGCGCAGCGCACTGTCGGAAAGCCCCAGCCTGTTGGCCAGTTCATGGTACAGGGCGTCGGTTTCGCCCAACAGATAGTTGAACCGGTTTAGCGCATCGTGTCGGCTGGTTTCCATGGGCAATCTCCCCCTGCAGAAATTCATTTCCAACCAATATAGTACGATTTCGTACCATTGTCAAGATTCTACCCTGCCCCGGCGCGATTTTTACATCCCGCAGCCCGGTGTACCATTGCACGGCGCTGCCGGGTGTGGTATACTGGTTTTGTTGTGTATTTGTTATGCGGGGCCGCCGTGCCCCGCCGGGTTTCAGGGAAAGAAAAGGGTTGCAGATGAAGATTGGTTTTGACAACGACAAGTATCTGGCCATGCAGTCTGAGCATATCCGCCAGCGCATTGCCCAGTTTGACAACAAGCTGTATCTGGAGTTCGGCGGCAAGCTGTTTGACGACTACCACGCCTCCCGGGTTTTGCCGGGCTTTCAGCCGGACTCCAAACTGCAGATGCTGCTGCAGCTGAAGGACCAGGCCGAGATCGTGGTGGTCATCAGCGCTGAGGACATCGTAAGCAACAAAATGCGGGGGGACTACGGCATCACCTACGACATGGACGTGCTGCGGCTGATCGACGCTTTCCAGGGCGTGGGGCTGTATGTGGGCAGTGTCTGCGTGACCATGTACACCCCTGAGCCCGAGGTGGAAGCCTTTGAAAACCGGCTCAACGGCCTGGGCATCCGCACCTTCCGCCATTACAAGATCGCCGGCTACCCCAACGATGTAGCCCGCATCGTCAGCGAGGAGGGCTACGGCAAAAACCAGTACATCGAGACCCAGCGCCCCCTGGTGGTTGTCACCGCCCCCGGCCCCGGCAGCGGCAAGATGGCGGTCTGCCTGTCCCAGCTGTTCCATGAACACAAGCGGGGCGTCAAGGCAGGCTATGCCAAGTTCGAGACCTTCCCCATCTGGAACCTGCCGCTGAAACATCCGGTAAACCTGGCCTATGAAGCTGCCACCGCCGACCTGAACGACGTGAACATGATCGACCCCTTCCACCTGGAAGCTTACGGCGAGACGGCGGTGAACTACAACCGGGATATCGAGATTTTCCCGGTACTCAACGCCATGTTTGAGATGATCGCCGGGGAAAGCCCCTACCGCTCCCCCACCGATATGGGCGTGAACATGGCGGGCAACTGCATCGTGGATGACCAGATCTGCCGGGAGGCCTCCCTCAATGAGATCATCCGCCGCTACCTGAAATGTCTGTGCGACCAGAAAGTGGGCGGCACCGTCAAAGAAGAGCGCTTCAAACTGGAACTACTGCTGAACCAGGCGGGCCTGACCGTGGGCAGCCGCGCCGTGGAACAGCAGGCCCATGAGCGGTCCCGCATCACCGGCGGCCTGCCCGCCGCGGCCATCCAGCTGCCGGACGGCACCATCGTCACCGGCAAGACCGGCCCCCTGCTGGGGGCGGCTTCCTCGGCACTGCTCAACGCGCTGAAAAAGCTGGCCGGCATCGACCAGGAACTGGAACTGGTGTCTGCCCGGGCCATCGAACCCATCCAGACCCTAAAAACCAACTACCTGGGCAGCAAAAACCCCCGGCTGCACACCGACGAAATTCTGATCGCCCTGTCCAGCTCGGTGTCGGAAAGCGAACAGGCCGCCGCCGCCCTGCATCAGCTGCCCAAGCTGAAAGGCTGCGACGTACACTCCACCGTGATTTTGTCCAGCGTGGACAGCGACACCCTGAACAAACTGGGTATGTACCTGACCTGCGACCCTGTCTATGAGGAAGAGGACCGCAAATACCACAAAAAATAAGCGCAAGGGCGCCCGCAACCGCCCGTCAGACCGGCCTTGGCCGGTCTTTTTTTGTGCCCTCTTGCCGGGGTGGGACGGCTCTGCTATACTGACAGTATGAAACCGATTCCGCATGCAGGGAGGGTGCCCCATGAATATCACTGAGATCGCCAAGCTGGCAGGCGTTTCCAAAACGGCGGTAAGCCGTTATTTCAACCAGGGATATCTGAGCGAGGAAAAGCGGGCCGCCATTGCCGCCGTGGTGGAACAGACCGGGTACGCCCCCAGTGAGCAGGCCCGTACCCTGCGGGTGCGCCGTTCCCGGCAGATCGGCGTGGTGATGCCCCGGCTGAACAGTGAGAGTACCGCCCGGGTGGTGGACGGCATCAGCCTGAGCCTGGCGGGGGAAGGCTACCAGCTGCTGCTGGCCAACACCGCCAACGACCCCGCCAACGAGGTAGCCTACCTGGATACCTTCCGCACCGGCGGTGTGGACGGGGTGATCTTTCTGGGCAGCATTTTCACCCCGGCCCACAAAAGCGTGCTGAAAAGCCTGCATATCCCGGTGGTGATCGTGGCCCAGCAATACGAGGGGTACAACTGTGTCTACCACGATGACCGGGGCGCCGCCCGGGCAATGACTGAGCTGCTGATCCGCCGCGGCAGCCGCCGCCCCCTTTATCTGGGGGTGACTGCCCGGGACCGGGCGGCCGGGTTTGACCGGCACGAGGGATACCTGGCCGCCCTGAAAGACGCAGAACTGCCCCTGCGGGCCGAGGACATGCTGCTGTGTGATTTCACCGCCCGTTCCGGCTATGACCGCATGCGGGAGGTGCTGGCCCAGCGCACCCCCGACGGGGTATTCTGTGCCACCGATACCATCGCCATCGGTGTGATGCAGGCCTGCCGGGAAGCCGGTCTGGCCGTGGGCCGGCAGGTGTTGGTGGCGGGCATCGGGGATTCCGCCCTGGGGCGGGTCACCGCCGTACCCCTGACCAGCGCCCACCTGCACTACAAGACCAGCGGCCAGGAGGCCGCCCAGATGCTGCTGCGGCTGATGCGCGGCCAGGGGGCCGGCGTGCGCAGCCTGCAGCTGGGCTACGAGGTGGTGGAGCGGGCCTCCACCGGCGGGCCTGAATGTGAAACCATATGAAACCAATGAGAACCAGCCCCAAAGTTCTGCCGTTCCAGCCATAGATTCCAGCGGTTTCATCCTGCTATAATACAAGCAATGAATATGAAACCGATACCACCCAACATCAGAAAGGAGAACGGAATCATGGATTACCGGAAAACAGCGCTGGACATTCTTTCCGCCGTGGGCGGCAAAGAAAATATCGTCAGTGCGGCCCATTGTGCCACCCGGCTGCGGCTGGTCATTGGGGACAATGCCCGCTGCGACAAGACCGCAGTGGAAGACGTGGAAGGCGTCAAAGGCGTGTTTGAGGCGGCGGGCCAGCTGCAGATCATCATCGGCACCGGCACCGTGAACAAGGTCTACGACGAATTTGTGGCCGCGGCAGGCATCGCCGCCGCCAGCAAAGAGGAAGTCAAGCAGGCAGCCGCCGCCAAGGCCCCCTGGTACAAGCGGGCCATCAAGACGCTGGGCGACGTGTTTGTGCCCATCATCCCGGCCATTGTGGCCAGCGGCCTGCTCATGGGCCTGCTGGAAGGCTTTGCCAACGTGTTCCCCGGCCTGACCGACAACGGCACCTACACCATCATCCACCTGTTCAGCAACGCGGCTTTCGTGTTTTTGCCCATCCTCATCGGCACCAGCGCCGCCAAGGTGTTCGGCGGCAACATCTACCTGGGTGCCGTCATCGGCATGATTATGATCCACACCGACCTGGTCAACGCCTGGAATGTGGCCACCGCCGAAAGCATCCCCACGGCCTCGGTTTGGTTCGGGCTGTATGATGTGGAACTGGTGGGCTACCAGGGCCATGTGATCCCGGTCATCATTGCCGTATGGCTGATGTGCGCTCTGGAAAAGCGGCTGCACAAGATCGTGCCTGAGATGATCGACCTGTTTGTGACGCCGTTGGTCAGCGTGCTGGTCACCGGCTACCTGACCCTGACGGTCATCGGCCCGGTATTCGGCACGGTGGAAAACTATGTGCTGGCCGCCGTCCAGGCCCTGATTGCCCTGCCCTTCGGCCTGGGTTCCGCCCTGTGCGGCGCCATCTATGCCCCCACTGTGGTAGCCGGCGTGCACCACATGTACAACGCCCTGGAAGCCGGCATGCTCAGCGCCACCGGCTTTGACACCTGGATGCCCATTGCCAGCTGCGCCAACGTGGCCCAGGGTGCGGCCGCCCTGGCCTTTGCCCTGCGCACCCGGGACGCCAAGCTGAAAAACATGGCGCTGCCCGCCTCCCTCAGTGCGTTCCTGGGCATTACCGAACCCGCCATCTTCGGCGTCAATCTGCGTTTCTTCAAGCCCTTTGCCGCCGGCATTCTGGGCGGCTGCGCGGGCGCCCTGGTGGCCGGCTGGCTGCATGTGTCCTCCACGGCCTACGGCATCACCGGCGTGTTCGGCATTCTCATCACCACCCACAACCTGCCTCAGTACCTTATCAGCATCGCCGTGGCCTTTGCGGTGGCCTTCCTGGCAACGGTACTGATCTACCGCGATGCGAAGGAGGAAGCCCATGCCTGACTGGCGCCAAGCACTGCATCTGGAACCGCCCCGGGGGTGGCTGAACGACCCCAACGGGCTGTGCTGCTTCGGCGGGCTGTACCACGTCTTTTTCCAGTACTGCCCCGCCGATGCCCGGGGCGCAGGCCCCAAACTGTGGGGTCACTACCAGAGCCCCGACCTGCTGCACTGGACCTTTACCGGGGCGCCCCTCGCCCCCGATACCCCCTGGGACAAAGGGGGCGTTTATTCCGGTTGTGCGGTGGCTGAGGGCGGCGTGATGCGGCTGTACTATACCGGCAACGTAAAGCACCCCGGTGCCCATGACTACATCCACACCGGGCGGGAGGCCAACACCCTGCTGGTGGAGACCGCCGACGGCGTGCATGTATCCCCCAAGAAACTGCTGATGACCAATGCCGACTACCCCGCCGACTGTTCCCTTCATGTGCGGGACCCCAAGGTCTGGCGGGAGGATGGACTGTGGAAAATGGTGCTGGGCGCCCGCAGCCTGGCCGACGCGGGCCGCGTGCTGCTCTACCACAGTGAGGACGGCCTGGCCTGGCGGCTGGCCCGGGTGCTGGAACCTGCTCCCGCTTTCGGCTACATGTGGGAATGCCCCGACTGCTTCGCCCTGGGCGGGCGTACCTGGCTGAGCCTTTCGCCCCAGGGGCTGCCCCACGGCGAAACAGAAAACCAGAACGTTTACCAGAGCGGCTACTTTGCCCTGGACGGAGGCATCGAAACCGGCACCCCCGGTCCCTTTGCCGAGTGGGACAAAGGCTTTGATTTCTACGCGCCCCAGACCTTTGAAACGGCGGATGGGCGGCGGATGCTCATTGGCTGGATGGGCATGCCCGACGCCGACTACCGCAACCCCACAGCGGACCTGGGCTGGCAGCACTGCCTGACCCTGCCCCGGGAAGTGACCCCCGGCCCCCACGGCCTGTGCCAGCGCCCCGCCCGGGAACTGGACGCCCTGGCCGACGGCACCCCGGTGACCGTGGACGGAAGCCTGGGCGGGATTCCCCTGCCCTGCCGCCTGAAAGCCACCGCACAAGGCGCTTTTGCCCTGACGCTGGCGGGCGGCCTGGAACTGAGCCGCGCCACCCCGGAGGCTCCGGTCTGCCTGCGTTTTACCGACGAAGCCCTGGGCGGCGGCCGCACGGTACGCCGGGCCCCGGTGGACGCCGGGCCGCTGGCCCTGACGATGGTGGTGGACCGTTCCTCGCTGGAAATTTACCTCAACGGCGGTGCAGCGGTACTTTCCACCCGGTTCTACCCCGGCGACGGCCCCGTGCCGCTGGCTGTGGCGGGCCTGACTGCCACGGTGCAGCCCCTGCGGCCCATGACCTTTACCGGCCTGTAACCTGTGAACAGAACAATGCGCGGCGCTTTCCCTTGGGGGAAAGCGCCGCGCATTTTGTTTATCGGGGATTCAGGGTATTTGGGCAGCCAGGGAGCGGTAAAATTCCCGGGCCCGGGCCAGGTCATCGGCATTGGGGCGGCCCTTGCCGGTGCCGCCCACCAGTTTGAAAGGCCCGAAAGTGTTGTACCCGGGGCAGCCGAACTCCCCCAGGACGGGGGCATCCTTTTCGGCTGCCACCTGAGCCAGCGTTTTGGTACCGCTGCCCTTGGCCCCGCCGTAAGTGTACAGGAAAAACACCGCCTTGCCCCGGGGCAGATACCGCCGGGCAAAGGCTGTCACCGAAGGGTGTACCTCGAACCCGTAAATGCCCGAAGCAAAGCCCACACAGTCGTAACCGTCCAGCCGGACATCCCCCGCGGTGGCAATGTCGATCAGGTCCACGCCGCCTTCCCGGGCGATGGCTTCGGCCACCTTCCGGGTGTTGCCGTGGTGTTGGGAATAGTAGCAGATCGCCGCTCTCATGGATGCCCCCTTACAGGATCGCCCGTACATTTTCCTCCGGCACCACACTGGTGATGCCGCCGTGGGTCTGGGTGGAAAGGCTGGCCGCGCAGCAGGCAAAGCGGGTCACGGCAGTCATCTCCGCCACCGTCAGGTCCTCGGGGGCCTTGTTCAGCCGCAGGAACTGGCTCATGGCGCTGCCGCCGAAGATATCCCCGGCACCGGTGGTGTCCACCACATGGATGCCGCTGGGCGAAGCCACCTGGGCGCTGCCGTTCCGGTTGGCCACATGGCAGCCCTTGGGGCCCAGGGTGGCGTAGACCAGGCGCACGCCGTACTCGGTCAGCAGCTTCTGGGCGCCCGCCTCGGGGGAGATACCCCACAGGAACTCGATCTCCTCATCGCTGATCTTCACAATATCCGCCTGATGCAGCCCCCATTCGATCTGCTCTTTGGCTGCTTCCTCGCTGTCCCACAGGGGTTTGCGCAGGTTGGGGTCAAAGCTCACCAGTTTGCCGTGTTCTTTGGCATAGGCCACCGCCGCCCGGGTGGCCGAGCGGGCCGGTTCCCCCGTCAGGCTCAAAGTGCCGAAGTGGAACACCTTGCCCTCGTCCAGCAGGGCGGTGTCCACTTCCTCGGGGCGCAGGCAGGTGTCGGCACCGGGCTTGCGGGCAAAGCTGAAAGACCGGTTGCCGGTGGCGTCCAGCGTGACGAAAGCCAGGGTGGTGAACACCGCCGGGTCCTTTACAACGCCCGCCGTGCCGATACCCAGGGTATCCAGCGTGTCCACCAGCAGATGGCCGAAAGCATCGTCGCCCACCTTGCCGATGAGGGCGGTGGTGCAGCCGTACTTTTGCAGCGCCGCCAGAAAGTTGCCCGGCGCCCCGCCGGGCTGGGCTTTCAGGGTGGGGTAGCCGGCTTCATCGGCAGAAACCGGCGCAAAGTCAATGAGCAGTTCGCCCAGGGCCACAACATCTTTCATAGGTAAACCCTCCCGCAGAGTGCGGACGTTCCGACGCCCGTATTTTTTTCATTATAGCACAAAACCGGCCAGGGGGTAAGCCCCTTTTTGCCGGTTTCGCCAGACCGCGCGGAGCGGGAGAGGGCCCGCCGGTGCTTCAGGCCCGGGCAAGGCAGAGGATACGCGCCTCCCAGGGCTGCAGGGTGCCGGGCTGTGCCGGCAGGTTTTCGATGAGGGTTTCGGCGTTTTCCCAGCCTGCAGGCAGGCTCCAGGGGGTGGCTTCGTCCCCGAAGTTACACACCACCAGCATCCGCTCCGCCCCCAGTGCCCGCTCATAGACAAACAAGCGGGGGTGTTCCTCTTCCAGCAAGGTAAAATCACCATCCACAAAGACCGGGTACTGTTTGCGCAGGGCGATGAGTTTCTGGTAATAGGCAAACACCGAATCAGGGTCGGCCAGTTCCGCCCCGGCGTTGACGGTGGTATAGTTGGGGTTCACCGGCAGCCAGGGGGTACCGGTGGTAAACCCGGCGTTGGGGGTGTCGTCCCACTGCATGGGGGTACGGGCATTATCCCGCCCTTTGGCGTAGATGGAGGCCATGACTTCCGCTTCCGGGTACCCTTCGGCCATCCGCTTATGATAGAAGTTCTGAATCTCCACATCCCGGTATTGCTCTATGGGCAGCTGGATGTTGGTCATGCCCAGTTCTTCCCCCTGGTAGATGTAGGGCGTGCCCTGCATGCCGTGGAGCATGGTGGCCAGCAGTTTGGCGGAGCGGGCCCGGTACTGCCCGTCGTTGCCCCAGCGGGAAACGATGCGGGGCAAATCGTGATTGTCCAGGAACAGGCTGTTCCAGCCGCAGCCGTGGAGTTCCCGCTGCCAGCGGGCAAAGCTCTGCTTCATCTTGACAAAAGGCAGGGGTGCCAGGTCCCATTTTTCCTTGCCGGGCTGCTGGTCCAGACACATCTGCTCAAACTGGAACACCATGGACAGCTCGCTGCCGTCGGGGGCACTGTACAGTTTGGCCCGGGGGATGTCTGCGCCCCAGGCTTCGCCCACCGTGACCAGGCAGCCCTTCTGGAAGGTCTCGGCGCTGAGTTCCCGCAAGAATTCATGCAGGCGCGGGCCGTTGTTGGTGATTTTGCGGTCCGGTTCCTTGGCGATCTGGTCGATCACATCCAGGCGGAAGCCCTCTACCCCCTGGTCCATCCACCACAGGATCATATCGTAAATTTCCCGCCGCAGGGTCGGGTTTTCCCAGTTCAGGTCGGGCTGTTGGGGGGCAAACTGGTGGAAATAATACTGCTGCACCTGGGGTACCCACTCCCAGGCCGGGCCGCCGAACACCGCCTGCATATCGTTGGGCAGGCTGTCTGGGGTGCCGTCCCGCCAGACGTAGTAGTCATGGTAGGGGTTTTCCCGGCTTTGGCAGGCCTGTTGGAACCAGCGGTGCTGGTCGGACGTATGGTTGAGCACCAGGTCCATCATGATGCCGATGCCCCGGCGCTTGCCCTCCCGGATGAGGGTGCGCATATCTTCCAGGGTGCCGAACAGCGGGTCGATGTCCCGATAATCCGAGATATCGTAGCCGTTGTCCACCTGGGGCGACGCAAACACCGGGGACAGCCAGATCACATCCACCCCCAGGGTCTGCAGATAGTCCAGCCGCCGGACGATGCCGGGGATATCCCCTACACCGGTGCCGGTGGTGTCCTGAAAGCTGCGGGGGTAGATTTGGTACACAACGGCGGATTTCCACCAGTCTTTTTTGGTTTTGTCAAGCATAACGGTTCCTCCTGTAATGGCTGCGGCGCGTTTTTTCCGGCGCCGCCCGGGGCAAAAGGCGTGGTCAGCGCCGGATGCAGATGCCGCCGGGGGCCAGCCGGTTCCCGGTCAGGCCCCGTGCCAACAGGACCTCTTTTTCCGGGCAAAGTTCCCAGGGTGTAGTTCCGGCGTTGAGCAGTACCTCCACCCTGCCCCGGCAGTACCACACCTGCCGGGCCCCGGGGGCCTGCCGGAACACCGGCATGCCGTCCCGCAGTTCGGGCAGGGTGCGGCGCAGGGCGATGAGACGGCGCAGCTGATCGATCCTCTGCTGGTTTTCGGGGGTATTCATCTTGTCCCAGGGCATGCAGCGGCGGCAGTCCGGGTCATGGCCGCCGGGCAGGGCCACCTCGGTACCGTAGTAGATACAGGGGCTGCCGGGCAGCGTGAACAGCAGCGCCAGCTGCTGGAAAAAGGCATCCTCGCTGCCGGAACGGGTGAACAGCCGGTCGGTATCGTGGGAGTCCATCAGGTTGAACAGCACATCGGT
>DXBO01000064.1 GCA_019116485.1 Candidatus Gemmiger excrementavium | reverse complement strand
CAGCCCGTATTCCCGCACCCGCAGGTCAACCTCGCCGCCGCGAACCAGCGATTGCAGCATTGCAATGTCCACAAATCCCGCGGCGGTGTTTTTGCCGCCGCCGATCTGCCCAATCAGGCAGCGCTTGCGCTGGCGGCCGCAGCGTTTGGGCTGCGGCGGCAGAGATTCATCAATCCGCAAAAACTGCGAAAGCGCGGCCTGCCACTGGTTGAGCAGCGCCTGGGTGTGCACCAGAATCAGTGTATTCACGCCGCGCTGCGCGATCAGCCAGGCCGCGACCACCGTCTTGCCGAAGGCCGTTGTGGCACTGAGCACCCCGTTGCGGTACGCCAGCAGAGCGTCTGCCGCGGGCTGCTGGTCGGGGCGCAGTGTGCCGGTAAAGGCGATGTGCAGCGGACGGCCGGGGCAGGTTTCGTCTTGAATGGCATAGTCGGCTCCGGCATCTTGCAAAAGCGCGCAAAGCGCTTCTTCGCAGCCCCGCGGCAACACAAGAAAACCATCTATCACCGCCGCTGTTGAGATGATGCGCGGGATATTGTGAGTGGAAAAGTGCATGGCCTGCTTTTTGTAAAAGTCCGGGTTGCGAAAGGCGGCCAGTCGAATCAGCCGGTTACGGGCCGCCGGTGTCAGATGTTCCTTCTGTATGTACAACCCGTTGCCGCGGACGATGGGGAGCGGCAGCTGCTTAAAGTCTTGGGTGGAGAGAGTGTGGGTTGGTTGGGGTTTCCAGGGGGTGGGGAAATCGGATGTTGACGGGCTGCTATCTGCGAGTGGAGCGTGGATACCTGCTGCTTCCGCCGGTTCGGCCAGCGCCCCAAGAGGCGGGCGGCCCGGGCACAATTCCGCCAGCAAGTCATCGACCTGCCCGGGCAGCAGTGTGCGCACGGTAGAAAGAAACGCCCACGGGTCCGGATAGGGCGTGAGCGAATCATCCAGAAATACACTGTTGCCCTGCCGCCGGGCCCGGCCCTGGAGCGGCAGAGCGATCAGGTTGCCGAACCCACCCGCGGGCAGGGTGTCCAGGTTGGGGAACATCCGGTCGTAGGCAGTGAAAGAAATGCCGCCGCAGGCATCCATGGCGGCGCTCAGCAGTGCGTCGCCGAGCTGGCGCGCCTTGGCGCAGGGGGTGGCTTCGGCAAAAAACAGCCAGACATGGGCGCCCTGGCCGGAGCGGGAGCGTTCCAGCGCGAACGGGATACTGTGCGCACGGCAAACGCTCGCAACAGCGCGGGCACAGTCCTGCCAGTTGGCGTCATCGAAGTCCAGCGCCAGCAGATAGCAGGTCTCGTCCGGCAGCATGGGGTACAGACCGATAACATCCCGCCCCTGTGCATCTCGCCCGGCCAGGTGACGGTAGATGGCTGTGTCATCCAGCGGGCGCAGCACGCGGTTCGGGCATTTGGCGCAAGATACACGCCCTTTCTCACACAGGCCGGGCTGCCATTCGTTGGCGCAGACCGGGCTGTAGCCGCTTCTCTGCGTCTTTTCGCTGTGCCAGCGCAGGGCGTAGACGTCGGCGCGGCCGCGGAACAGGGAGCGGAACAGCCGAATTTTCTCGGCGGGTGAACTGGCGCGGGTGACAGAGGCGGTGTCAGCCTGGCAGAGCGGTGCGCTTGGGGCGTTGCATGCTGATGTGGGCAAATCGGTGGCACTTGCACCGGTGTTTAATGTACTCACAGTGTTTGTAGGCCTCTGCGTTTTGGAGGATGTTGCGCCGTTGTCTTTCCCCGGCGCAGGGCCGCTTGAATCAAACGCCGCCAGCCGTGCCCGCAATTCTGCGTTTTCCTGTTCCAATTCCTGTACCCTGTGTTGTAGGCGTTGGATCTCCAATTTGGTATCCATACAAAAGACCCCCACATCGCAACGGTCCGTTGGATCATGTCGGCAAAAGGGATTGAGATTGGTTCCAGAATAGCACAGGGCTCAGGGATAGGCAAGCGTGGAGATGAGAAAAGGGAGTGCGTTGGATTGCGGCAAGGTCGGAAATGTATAGAAAAAGAACGATGGAGTATAGAGCTCATGGATCGAAAGTGATTTGAAACTGCATCAGACAACCAAAAACAGGCGAGCCATCGTCGTATGTTCTGCCCGTCAGTATGCAGCTGTACCAAGCACTTTAGGTAATGGCTTGGTTGGGTATAGTAGTCTGGTCGGAGAACTGTGACATTCGGCGATATACAATGATCCGGCGCGGAAATTTGTGCGGCGTGCACAAATTCCTGCGATTTTTGTTGTGGCCATAAAAGAATGTTGGAACGCAAAAGCGACAACCAACACCGGCTGAAAAGAAGAGTGGTCAAATGGTGGTCAACCTGCGGATTTCGCAGCCTGGGAATCGGCCGGCATTACCTCTGCCGAGCCAAATTTCGCCACGCATGGGTGAGTAGGCACAGGGCGATGAGGACGGAGGCAAGATCCGCCGCAGCCCGGGCGGCGGCCAGGCCGGGCAGGCCCAGCAGGCCGTGGAACAGGTAGAGGGCCGGGATCAGCAGCACCCCCTGCCGCAGCGCCGAGAGCACCGTGGCCCCGGCGGCCCGGCCCATGGCCTGCAGGAAGTTGGTGCTCAGGTAGTACAGCCCCAGCAGCGGGCTGGCCGCCAGCAGCCAGGGCAGCAGGCTGCGCCCCAGGGCCAGCGCCCCGGCGTCGGACAGGAACAGCCCCAGCAGCGCGTTCTGGCCCAGCAGGCAGGCGGCCATGAACACCGCCCCAAAACCGAAGGTCAGCCCGGCCAGGCGGGTCAGGGCCGCCTGCAGCCGCGGCCGGTCCCGGGCCCCCACGTTGTAGGCCAGCAGCGGCTGCACCCCCATGCAGATGCCCATCTGCACCAGCGAGACCACCATCGTGGCCTTGTCGGCGGCCGCCATGGCGGCTAGCGCCGCCGTGCCGTAACCGGCCAGCATCCGGTTGCTGAAACTGCCCGCCAGCCCGGCCAGCAGGCTGCTGACCCCGTTGGGCAGGCCCAGCGCCAGCACCCGGCCCAGCCGGGCGGGATGGCGCAGGGCGTCGGCGGGGGCAAGGCTCAGGGTGCGGGAGCGGCGCAGGATGTACTCCAGATAGATGGCGCAGGCCACCAGGTTGCCCAGCACCGTGGCGGCCGCCGCCCCCGCGATGCCCCACCGGAACCCGAGGATGAACACGGGGTCCAGCACCATGTTGGTCACGCTGCCCGCCAGGTTGCCCGCCAGCCCCCGGCGGATGGCCCCGTCCGCCCGCAGCAGGGTGGCG
>DXBO01000063.1 GCA_019116485.1 Candidatus Gemmiger excrementavium | reverse complement strand
GGGTCCACGGTGCGGCGGCGCTACAGGTACAGTTCCGCCAGCCGGATAAACGCCTGCTGGTCGGCGGTGCCGGAGCGCAGGCCGTCGGACTTGCTTTCGGCGGTTTTGTCGGCATCGGGAAATTGCATGGGGTACAGGCGCAGGGTCTGCCCCTCTTTCAGGGGGAAGGTGCCGTTCCCGGGGTCGTACCGCAGCGTCAGGTCCAGGCAGGTCTCGCCGCTTGTTTCCTCGGCAACCTGCCAGGCAAAGATCAGCCCGGGCAGTTCGCTGTCACGGTACAGGGTGCACAGGACCTGGTCGTCCCAGGCGGCGCCGGTGCGCTGCTGCCGGCGACCGTAGGATTCACTGCCGTCCGCCTGTACGTCGCAGGTCACGGCCACGATGGTCAGCTGCCCGTCCTCCAGGTCGAAGGCGGCGGCTGTCTCGCCGGTGCAGCCCGCCCAGGTCACCCCCTCCTGCCGGAACAGTTCGGTCAGGGCGTTGTCGGGGGAAGCGTTGCTTGGAGCCTGCCCGCAGGCGGTCAGAACCACCGCCAGGCACAAGGCCAGGGCCAGACAGAACAGCCGTTTCATGGTGCATACATCCCTTCGATTTGGTCATGGAATCTTGTACCCAGTATGCCACAGCCTGGCGGGGATGGCAATGGACATGGTGTACAAAAAGCGGCGGGGATATTTGGCAGATACGAAAAAACACCGCCGCGGAATTTCCGCAGCGGTGCTTTTCTTTCAACACAGGGTCAGTGCGCCAGCGCCCGGCAGGCTTCGCGGATCAGGTCCCGCTCCACAAAGGGCAACTTTTTGCCCTCGATGATCTGGTAATCCTCGTGGCCTTTGCCGGCAAACAGTACGATGTCCCCCGGTTCTGCCATGGCCACTGCGGCGCGGATGGCCTCGGCCCGGTCAGGGATCAGCGTGTACTGGGCGTCGGGGGCCATGTAAGCGTCAATATCCCGCAGAATCGCCATGGGGTCCTCGAAATCCGGGTTGTCGCTGGTCAGGATGCTGTAATCCGCCCAGGCGCTGGAGGCTTCGGCCAGTTCCCGGCGGCGCACCTGGGTGCGCCCGCCTACCGAGCCGAAGACGCAGATCAGCCGGTGGGGCTGGTAGGCCCGCAGGGTCTTCAGGGCGCTGGTCAGGGCCAGGCCGTTGTGGCTGTAATCCACAATGAAGGTGCGGCCGGGCAGACCCTCCACCACCTCAAACCGGCCCCGTACCGGGGTATGGGCCAGGGTCTGGGCGGACTGGGCGGGCGTCACGCCGAAAGCCCCGCACAGGGCGATGGCGCACAGCGCGTCAGAGGCGCTGAAAGTTCCCGGCGACATGACCCGCACGGGGGTGTCTTTGCCATCGTGTTCGCAGACGAAATCCACCCCCAGGGCGGTCTCGCTGCGGTATTGGGCCAGGCCCGCGGCGTGGTAGTCGGCGGGGCGGGCGATGCCGAAACTGACCTGCTGCCCGCCAAAGCCTGCCCGCATGTAGTCGCTGGTGTCGTCGTCGGCGTTGTAGATCATGGCCCGGGCGTCATACTCGGCAAACAGGCGGCGTTTGGCGTTTTTGTAATCCTCAAAATCCGGGTGTTCGCCGGGGCCGATGTGATCCTCCGACAGATTGGTGAAAGCCACCACTTCAAAGGGCACACCGTCCACCCGGTGGTGGCGCAGGGCCTGGCTGCTCACCTCCAGCACCACATGGTGCACCCCGGCATCCACCATCTGGCGGAACAGCCGGTGCAGTTCCAGGCTTTCGGGGGTGGTGTTGGCAGTGGACTCGTGGCGGCCCGCATAGTCCACCCCGTTGGAGCCGATGTACCCGCAGGGCAGCCCGGCTTCAGTCAGGATGGCGGCGGTCAGCAGCGCCGTGGTGGTCTTGCCCTTGGTGCCGGTGATGCCCAGGATGTGCATCTCCCGGGCGGGGTTGCCGTAAAAGTCCGCCCCGATCACCGCCAGCGCAGCCCGGGTATCGTCGGTGACGATCTGGGCGGCATCGGCGGGCAGGTCCAGGGGGTGTTCTACCAGGAACGCCCGGCAGCCCTGGTCGTAGGCGCTTTGGGCATAGGTATGGCCGTCCAGCCAGGCACCCACCAGGCAGACGAACAGTGCCCCCGGTCCCGCCTTGCGGGAATCGTAGGTGATGGCGCTGACCTCGGCATCGGAAGTGCCGGTGTGGTCGATATGGCGGACCAGATCGTTCAGTTTCATGGCGGACATCAGCCTTTCGGATAGTAAGTTTTGAACTTCTTGAACTGGCGGCGCAGCTGTTCCAGCACGCAGGCGGTGCGCAGCGGGTTCAGCCGCAGGTCGGGGCCGTACAGCAGGGAACAGGCTTCCTTGCCCTGGGCTTTCAGCCCCTGGGCATGGGCCACCAGCTGCTTGTCCTCGGTGTAGGTAAAGGCTACCTTGGCGGGCACATGGTGCCAGAACACCTCGTTGCGGTTCAGCACGCAGTCGCTGCCGCCGTCGTTCCACTTTTCCACCACCAGTTTGGCGATGTTCATGCCGGTGGCGGTGACGTAATAGTTGCTGCGGCCCTGGCGCAGGTTGATTTCAAAGACCCGGAAATCCTCCGGCTTGCCCGACCACTTGATGTCGAAGTTGGAGAAGCCCGTGTAATGGCAGGCTTCCAGCATCTGACGGATGTTTTCCACCAGGGGCAGGGCGGTGGTGTCCTCGGCCACGATGGCGGCATGGTTGCCCAGCCCGTGGGGGGTGTGTTCCTCCACCATGGTGTGGCCCAGGCACATGGCCCGCACCTTGCCCTTCTCGTCCGAGAAAGCCGTCAGCACCCGCATGTGGTCGTCACCGCCGGGGATCATCTCCTGCAAAATCATCTTGTCCGGGTAGCCGGAAGCGTAGATTTGCTGTACGATGGACGCGGCTTCAGCGGGGTCGGCGGCGGTGTAGACCTTTTTCATGCCGTCAAAGGGGAATTTCCAGTAGGCCACGCTGGAAGAGGGCTTCACGATGATGGGGTAGCCAAAGCCCAGCTTGTCTTCGCTCAGTTCGGCGGCGTCCACCGGCGCGGTGAGCACCTTGGTGGTGGGGTAGGGGATGCCGAACTTGTCGCACATCTCGTAGAACTCCGCCTTTTTCTGGATGGACCTGTACAGGTCGGCGGCGGGGCCGGGGGCGATATACTCCGGCAGTTCGGCCTTGCGGCGGATGATCATGGCCGCGTAGTCGTCGGTGCAGCCGAACAGGTAAAGGCGCTTGCCCGGGTGGGCCTTGGCAAAGTCGTGCAGCACCCGCAGCATGGTGGGTTCGCTGTCGATATCGGGCACGATGGTAAAGTGCACGATTTTGGAATACTTGGTGGGGGCCATGGCATACCGGCCAAAGGCGTAGCTCTCCACACCATAAGCCTCATGGAAAGCCCGGGCAAAATTGTAGCAGTTCAGGTCGGCGCCCAAAAATACAGGGATCAGATCGGTATTCATAGCAAAAATTGCATCTCCTCACGTGTTCAGTTCCATTTCTCAAAGAACTGTTCGTGCCAGGTCAGGAAGGTATAAGCCGTCCAGATTTTGCGGCGCTCATGCTTGGGATCGGCCAGCATGGCCACCAGCTTGTCCTGGTCGAAATACTCGGCGGCCACGTCGCTTTCAAACCGGGCGCGCACCTTGGCCGCAAAGGCCGGGTCCTCCAGCCATTTGGCAATGGGCACCGGGAAGCCTTTCTTGGTGCGGTTGGCCCAGGCGTCGGGCAGCGTCTTGTTGGCGGCGGTGCGCAGCACAGCCTTGGTGTCCCCGGCCAGCTTGTACTGGGCCGGGTAGGTGCCGGCCTCCCGCATGACCTCCCGGTCCAGGTAGGGCACCCGCAGTTCGATGGAATGGGCCATGCTCATCTTGTCGGCTTTCAGCAGAATGTCGCCGGGCAGCCACAGGTTCAGGTCCAGGTACTGCTTTTTCTCCAGCTCGCTCAGGTCCTTGACCCGGTCGTAGATGGGCGCGGCAACTTCCCGGGCGGTGGGGCCTACCCGGTATTTGGGTTTCAGGATGTCGTAGGCTTCCTTTTCGGTATAGACCAGGGCCTGGCCGATGAACCAGTCCTCGGGACGGCCGCTTCCTTTAATAATGAAGTCGTGCCCCTTGAAGTAGGGCAGATGCTGGCTGGCGCCGCTGGCCAGGTGACGCAGCCCGGCGGGCAGGTGCTTGTATTTCTGCATCAGCGGGGTATCGGCGTACCACTCGTACCCGGCGTAGATCTCGTCGGCGCCCTCGCCGGACAGCACCACCGTTACATGGCGGCGGGCCAGCTGGCACAGGAAATACAGCGGCACCGAGGACGGGTTGGACTGGGGTTCATCCATGTGATACTGGATGTCCGCAAAGGCGTTCAGGCACTGTTCCTTGGTGAGCATCTCCCGGTAGTTGTGGATGCCCAGCTTGGCGGACAGTTCGGCGGCCTCGGTGGTCTCGTCAAACTTGTGGCCGCCGTCCGGCGTCTCAAACCCGACGGAGAAGGTGTCGTCGGGCATCAGGCAGGCGGTGATATAGCTGGAATCCACGCCGCCGGACAGGAAGGAACCTACCTTCACATCGCTGATGCGGTGGGCAGCCACCGACTCCCGCACCCGCTCGTCGATCTCCTGGGCGCATTCCTCGTAGCTTTTGGCGGTCTTGTGGCGGAAATCCGCGTCCCAGTACCGCTCAATGTGCATCTTGCCGTCCTTGTACTCAAACCAGTGGGCAGCGGGCAGCTTGTAGGTGCCCTTGAAGAAGGTCTCGTTCATGGCGCTGTACTGGAAAGTCAGGTAAGGACGCAGCGCCTCGGGGTTGACCTCCCGGCGGAAGCCCGGGTGTTCCAGCAGACTTTTGATCTCAGAGCCGAACAGCAGTTCGCCCTCGGCAGTCTGGGTATAGTAGAAAGGCTTGATGCCGAACATATCCCGGGCGCCGTACAGCGTGTTGGTCTTGGTGTCGCAGACTACAAAGGCGAACATGCCCCGCAGCTTGGCTGCCAGGGCGGTGCCGTATTCCTCGTACCCGTGCAGGATCACTTCGGTATCGCACCGGGTCTTGAAGATGTGCCCCTTGGCCTGCAGTTCGGTGCGCAGGTCCATGAAATTGTAGACCTCGCCGTTGAACACGCAGACCACGGTTCCGTCCTCGTTGTACATGGGCTGGCGGCCTGCCGCCAGGTCGATGATGCTCAGCCGGCGGAAACCCAGCGCAATGGCGGTGGCCGGGGTGTCGCCGCTCAGGTGATAGCCCTCCATATCGGGGCCGCGGTGGATGATGCGGTCCGCCATCTTGTGCAGGATCGCCTCGCGGGCTTCGCGCAGCCCGGTAAAACCAACAAAACCACACATGGTCGTTTATCCTTTCCCTTTCACAGGTTGCCTCTGTTTCCTATACGGAGAAAATTCCATATACCTTTATATTCTACCACAGTGCCCCGCAAAAGAAAACCCCCGCCTGGATTTTTACAGGCGGGGAAAAGGTTACAGCATATGTTTTTTGTGCAGGAACCAGGCGGTCACGGCGCATACGATGAGGGTCAGCCCCAGCACGATGCCGAACCCGGCGTCGCTGCTGGCAAAGGGCATGCCCTCCGACGAGACGTTCATGCCGTACAACCCGCTGACCACCGTGGGCACGGCCATCAGCAGCGTGATGCTGGTCAGGTATTTCATGGCGTTGTTCAGGCGGTTGTCCAGAATCGCGCTGAACAGTTCGCGGGTACCTTTTATATCGTCCCGGTAGATACTGGTCATCTCAATGGCCTGGCGAATCTCCACGATCACGTCGTCCAGCAGCTCCCGGTCATCGGGGTACTGCTCCAGCCGCTTGTAGCGGGTCAGCCGGTCCAGGACCGTGGCGTTGGCCCGCAGACTGGTGGCAAAGTACACCAGGGTGGACTCCAATCCGTGCAGCAAGACCAGGTCACTGTCCCGCAGATCGCCGGACAGGTTTTTCTCCAGCGCCTGGCGGCGGCGGTCAATGAGCCGCAGTTCCTGCTGGTACATGGTGGCGGCCCGGTAGAGCAGCTGGTAGACAAACCGCATTTTTTTGCGGGTGGAAAAACCCCGCACCCGGCAGGCGGAAAAATCCCCGATCACCGGGGTGTCTACCGAACAGACCGTTACCACCAGTTCCTGGGTCAGCAGGATGCCCATGGGGATGGTGGAGTAGATGCCCTCGCCGGAACCGGGCACCTGATAGGGGATGTCCACAATGATAACCGTATAGCCATCCTCCAGGCTGATACGGGCAGACTCTTCCGGGTCGGTGGCGGCAAACAGGTCGTCGGCCTCGATATCCAGCGAGGCGGCCACCAGCCGCACTTCTTCTTCGGTGGGGGCGGTCAGGCAGATCCAGCTCCCCTCGTTCATATCTTCTACCCGCGTCAGCTGTTTGTCTTTGGTGCGGTAAATCTTCATCATGGCAATGACCACCCATACTTCGTTCTGCCTACCAGTATAAGCCCTGGACGCACAAACCGCAAGTAAAACCTTTGCGGGCGGTACCCTATACCTTATATAATAGCAAAAAAGCATGGCCCGCCTGGTGGGACCGTGTCTTGTGGTCCGTCGGGGGCACAACCACGATATACAGAGTGCCCAAAAGAGAAGGGAAAAGTTTGTCAAAAAATCCGAAAAAAGGTGTTGACAAAGTGGTTTTGCGGTGGTATTATAGTCAAGCTGTCCGGCGCGAGAGCGACGCGGACAGCCGCTGAAAACCGCATAACAACAGCCTTTGAGGGCTTTCCGAGGAGCTAGGCTCTGAGAAAAAACTTCAAAAAAATCTCAAAAAAGTTCTTGACAAACGGAACTTCACGAGATATA
>DXBO01000009.1 GCA_019116485.1 Candidatus Gemmiger excrementavium | reverse complement strand
GGACACCGGCGGGTTTGGATAGGACGGAGGAATGTACTATGGCACGAGTTTACAATTTCAGCGCCGGCCCTTCCATGCTGCCGGAGGCTGTTCTGAAAACCGCTCAGGCAGAACTGCTGGACTACCATGGTTCCGGTATGAGCGTAATGGAAATGAGCCACCGCAGCAAGTGGTTCGACGAAATCATCCAGAACACCGAAGCCTCTATGCGCCGGGTACTCAACATCCCCGACAATTATAAAATTGGCTTTTTCCAGGGCGGCGCCACCCAGCAGTTCGCCATGGTGCCGCTGAATTTCATGACCACCGGCACAGCCGATTACCTGGTGACCGGCAACTTCAGCAAAAAGGCTGCCGAGGAGGCCGCCAAATTCGGCAAGGCCCGCATCGCCGCCAGCAGCAAGGACAAAAACTTCACCTATATCCCCGATGTGAAGGCCATCGACTACGATCCCAATGCCAGCTATATCCACATCTGCCAGAACAACACCATCTTCGGAACCAAGTTTGTGGAGGTTCCCCAGGTGGAGGGCATTCCCCTGGTGGCCGATATGAGTTCCATGATCTGCTCCGAACCCATCGACGTGAGCAAGTACGGTGCCATCTACTTCGGCGTACAGAAAAACATCGCCCCCGCCGGTATGGCGGTTGCCATCGTGCGGGAGGACCTGCTGGGCAAGAGTGCCAAGGGCATCACCCCTGAACAGATTCCCACCATGATGAACTACACCACGCTGCTGAACGCCGACAGCATGTACAACACCCCGCCCTGCTGGTGCATCTATATGACCGGGCTGGTGATGAGCTACCTGGAGCAGGAAGTGGGCGGCCTGGCGGAAATGAAGAAACGTAACGAAGCCAAAGCCAAAGTGCTGTACGATTATCTGGACAGCCAGGATTTCTACCACAACCCTGTACAAAAAGAATACCGCAGCCTGATGAACGTGACCTTTACCAGCCCCGACGCCGACACCGACAAGGCGTTCTGCGCCGCTGCCGCCGAGGCCGGTTTCGTCAACCTGAAGGGGCACCGCCTGGTGGGCGGTATGCGCGCTTCCATCTACAACGCCATGCCCGCCGAGGGTGTGGACAAACTGGTGGACTTTATGGAAAAATTCCGCCGGGAACATCAATAACGCGGAAGAGGGACGATCATTATGTATACCATCAAGACACTGAATGCCATTTCGCCGGTGGGTCTGGCCAAACTGCCCGCCAGCCAGTTTGAGATCGACAACGAAGCCGCTGCCCCCCAGGGCATTCTGGTGCGCAGTGCCGACATGCACGGCGCACCGCTGCCCGAAAGCCTGCTGGCCATCGCCCGGGCCGGCGCCGGCACCAACAACATCCCCATTGAGGAATGCACCGCCGCCGGCATCGTGGTGTTCAACACGCCGGGCGCCAATGCCAACGCCGTGGCGGAACTGGTCATCGGCACGATGGTGGCAGGCAGCCGCAACATTGTCAGCGCCGTGCAATGGGCCCAGAGCCTGAAAGGGCGGGACACCATTGCCAAGGACGTGGAAAAAGGCAAAAAGCAGTTTGTGGGCCCCGAACTCCGGGGCAAGACGCTGGGCGTCATCGGTCTGGGAGCCATCGGCGCCCGTGTGGCCAATGCCGCCGTCTCTCTGGGTATGGAGGTGCTGGGCTACGACCCCTACATCTCCATCGATGCCGCCTGGAGCCTGTCCCGCAGCGTACAGCACTGCGTCAGCCTGGGTGACATGCTGCCCCGCTGCGATTACCTGACCATCCATGTCCCCTACCTGCCCACTACACGCCACACCATCAACGCCCAGACCCTGGCCATGTGCAAGGACGGCGTGCGGGTGCTGAACTTTGCCCGGGGCGAGCTGGTAGACAATGCCGCCCTGCTGGATGCGCTGGACAGCGGCAAGGTTGCCCACTACTTCTGCGACTTCCCCACCGAGGAACTGCTGGGTGTCAAAGGAGTGGAGTGCACCCCTCACCTGGGTGCCAGCACCCCTGAGAGCGAGACCAACTGCGCTGTGATGGCCGCCGCCGAGCTGAGCGACTACCTGAAAAACGGCAATATCACCCACAGCGTCAACCTGCCCGATGTGAGCCAGCCCCGCGTAGGCGGGCGGCGCATCTGCATGATCCACAAGAATACGCCGGGCGCCATTTCGGCCATCACCGGCATTCTGACTGCCGCCCACCTGAACATCGAAAACATGGTCAACAAAAGCAAAAAGGACGTAGCCTACACCCTGCTGGACGTGACCGGCGATGTGAACGAGGCCCTGGCCTCTCAGTTGAGCGGTATCGAAGCCGCCATCCGTGTGCGCATCCTGTGATATAAAAGCTCAGGCTCCCGGCGTTTTCGCCGGGAGCCTTTTGCCTTACCAGTGCATCTGGCGCATTGTCTTGTCCAGATCATCGAGGGTCTTTTCGGCCCCTTTGGCCAATTTGTGCACTGTTTTGCGCATCTGGCGCTGGTCCTGAGTAGCCAGACCGACCACAGCAGCCCCCACCGCCATACCGACCGCCGCCGTTGCCATGGTAGAAAGATTCATAGATGCCACGCTCCTTTTTTCCTTTTGGATTGAGGTACGCCCTTAGCTTGCCACCAACGGGCAGGAATATACGAAATACGCCGAAAAAAAACCGCAGAAAAGTTTTCTTTCGCCCCAAAGTGCCTTTTTTTGTAGGTCGGTTTGTGGTAGAATCGTTAGGAAATACCGCCCAACACCATAACAAAAGGAACCTGATCCTATGTCCAACGCACCCAAAACCGTATTAGCCATTCACGACCTGCCCGGATTTGGCCGGGCCGCCCTGTCGGTCATTGTCCCGGTCCTCTCCTGCCTGGGGGTACAGGCCGTAGCACTGCCCACAGCGGTGCTGTCCTCCCACACTGGAGGGCTGGGTACCCCGGCCAAACTCTCCAATCCCGGGTACGGCCCCGCCGCGCTGGCCCACTACCAGCGGCTGGGGCTGCGGTTCGACTGCATCTACTCCGGTTATCTGTCCGATCCCGCCCAGGCCAAGCTGGTGGAACAGGCTTTCACCCTGTGGCCCGGGGCGTTGAAAGTGGTGGACCCTGTGCTGGGCGACGGTGGCCGCCTGTACAAAGGCCTGGGTGCCGAGATGGTGCCCGCCATGTACAACCTGTGCAGCAAGGCCGACCTTATCACCCCCAATGTGACCGAAGCCGCCCTGCTGTTGGGCGACGCGCTGCCCGGGGTAGGCAGTGCCGAACAAGCCGCCGAGCAAGCTGCCCGTCTGACCCGCATCGCCCCTCAGATAGTAGTCACCGGCGTGATGGGCCCGGCCGACAGCCGAAGCATCGGCTGCGTAGGCGCTGCCCGGGGCGGTCAGGGCTATTTTGTAAAAACGCCCCTGATTCCCCGGATGTACCACGGCACCGGGGACATCTTCGGCGCCGTGCTGGTGGGACGCATCCTGCAGGGAAATGTGCCCCAGGCTGCCGTGCAGGCGGCCGCCGCCTTTGTGGCAGACTGCATCCGCGCCACACCGGAAGGCGCCGATGAACGGTTGGGCGTGTGGCTGGAGCCCACCCTGCCCCGGCTGATGACCCCGTAAGAAAAGGAATATACAGGAAGTGGAACCATGCCGACTTTGAACATTGTACTGGTGGAGCCCCAGATTCCGCAGAATTCCGGCAACGTAGCACGCACCTGCGCTGTAACCGGTGCCCGGCTGCACATGGTGGGGCCCATGGGTTTTACCATCGACGACAAAAAATTAAAACGTGCCGGTCTTGACTATTGGCACCAGCTTGATATAACATATTATAAAGACCTTGCAGACTTTTTTGCCAGGAATGCCGGACCGTTTTTTTACTTCACCTCCAAGGGGCCTCGCCGCCATGTGGATGTACAGTACCCGGACGGTGCCTACCTGGTATTTGGCCGGGAGGACGCCGGCCTGCCGGAAGATCTGCTGGCCGCCCACGAAGCTGACTGCGTGCGTATGCCCATGCGCCGCGGAGAGCGCTGCCTGAACCTGTCCAACGCGGTGGCTGTGGGTGTATACGAAGCGCTGCGGCAATGGGATTTTGCCGGGCTGGAGACCCATGGGCAGTTGACCCGTTACACATGGAGTGAGGATGTACAATGAGCAAGATCGGATTTATTACAGATTCTTCTTCCGATATTCCCCAGGAGCTGGCCGACAAGTACGGCATCGAGGTGGTGGGATTCCCTATCAACCTGGACGGCGTGGAATACATGGAGCGCAAGGATTTCACCAATGAACAGTTCTACCAGATGATGCGCGACGCCCAGGGTGTACCCACCACCGCCGCCATCACCCAGCTGCAGTGGTGCGAAATCTACGGCCGTTATGTGGATGAGGGCTACACCGACCTGGTGCACCTGTCCATCAACAGCGGCGGGTCCAGCACCTACAACAATGCCCTGAAAGCTGTGGAGATGCTGGCTGAGGAACGTCCCGGTCATTCGCTGCGCATCCGTGTGCTGGACAGCCATACCTATTCCATGCCGTTTGGCTGGTATCTGTGCGAGTGTGCCCGCAAGGTACGCAACGGCGGTGAGCTGGGCACCTGCGTGGATGAGATGATGCGCAAGCTGGACTGTGTGGAAATTTGCCTGGCTGCCTACAGCCTGAAGCAGATGAAAAAATCCGGCCGCGTCAGCGCCGCGGCTGCCGTGGTCGGCGACCTGCTGGGCATCCGGCCCATCATCAGCCTGAACGATGGTATCTCCAAGGTGGAGGCCAAAGTGCGCGGTGATGCCGCCGTGCCCCCCGCCATGGTAAAGTGGGTACAGGGCCGTGTGGAAAACATGCGGGATGTACCCTACATGATCGGCTATTCTTCCAGCACCGCCAAGCGGGATGAATTGGCCAAGCTGTGCAAGAAGGCATTCGGGCATGCGCCGGTGACTTTCTTCCAGCTGGGCGGCGTGGTCAGTGCCAACACCGGCCCCGACGCCATCGCCATTGCTTTTGAGGGCAGCCCCCGCCGACTGGAGGACTACGCCCCCGAACTGCCGTAACAGACCTGTTTCAACCGGGCGAAGGGTTCTCCCCTTCGCCCGGTTTTGTGGTGGGTTTGGTTGCGCAGACCGGCAAATTCTGCTATAATACAGACATTCCATAGAAGGGGTTGGTATTGTTATGAAAGCCGTCATTACCGTCATCGGGCGCGACACCGTGGGCGTCGTGGCCAAAGTCAGCGCCGTTTGCGCCGAGCTGAACATCAACATCGAGGACATCTCCCAGTCCATCATGCAGGAAATGTTCTGCATGATTATGCTGGTCAGCCTGAACCAATGCACTGTGGACTCTGCCGCCGTGCGTGACCGCTTCACCGCCCTGGGCGACGAGATGAAGATGCAGGTCACCATGACCCGTCAGGAAGTCTTTGATGCCATGCACACCATCTGACGGGAGGAGCTGCGAGCCATGAGAATTTTGAACAGCGGCGACATCCTGGAAACCATCGAGATGCTCACCGCCGAAAATCTGGACGTGCGTACCGTTACCATGGGCATCAGCCTGCTGGACTGCATCGACCCGGACGGTGACAAGGCCTGTGAGAAGATTTATAACAAAATCGTGCGGCTGGCCGGCAACCTGGTGCCGGTGGTGGACGGTATCAGCGCCGAATACGGTGTGCCCATCGTCAACAAGCGCATCAGCGTGACCCCCATCGCCATGCTGCTGGGCGCCGCCCCCGACGCCGACCCCGTGGCCTACGCCAAGGCGCTGGACCGTGCCGCCAAAGCCGTGGGGGTCAACTTCATCGGCGGTTTCGGCGCGCTGGTACACAAAGGTTTTTCTGCCGGGGACAAGCGGCTCATCCAAGCCATTCCCCGGGCACTGGCCGAAACCGACATCGTCTGTTCCAGCGTCAACGTAGGTTCCACCAAGTCCGGCATCAATATGGACGCCGTCAAGCTGATGGGCCAGGTGGTGCGCGAGACCGCCGAACTGACCAAAGACAACATGTGCATGGGCGACGCCAAGTTGGTGGTATTCTGCAACGCGCCGGAGGACAACCCCTTTATGGCGGGCGCGTTCCACGGCCCCGGCGAACCGGACTGTGAGATTCATGTGGGTGTCTCCGGCCCCGGTGCGGTACGCGCCGCCCTGGCCAAACTGCCCAAGGATGCCCCCATGGACGAGGTAGCCGAACTGGTCAAACGCACGGCGTTCAAGATCACCCGGCTGGGCCAGCTGGTGGCCAACCTGGCCAGTGAACGGCTGGGTGTGCCCGCGGGTATCATCGACCTGTCCCTGGCGCCTACCCCGGCCATCGGCGACAGCGTGGCCAACATCCTGGAGGAGATGGGCCTGGAAAGCTGCGGCTGCTGCGGCACCACCGCCTGCCTGGCCCTGCTCAACGACGCCGTGAAAAAGGGTGGTGTCATGGCCTCCAACCATGTAGGCGGTCTGTCCGGCGCCTTCATCCCGGTGTCGGAGGACGACGGCATGATCCAAGCCGCTGAGTGCGGCAGCCTGACGCTGGAAAAACTGGAAGCCATGACCGCTGTCTGCTCGGTGGGCATCGACATGGTGGTCATCCCCGGTGATACCAGTGCCGAGGTCATCAGTGCGCTGATCGCCGACGAAGCGGCCATCGGCATGGTGAACAGCAAAACCACGGCGGTCCGCGTGATCCCCGCCATCGGCCACCAGGCCGGCGACGTGCTGGACTTCGGCGGTCTGCTGGGCCACGCCCCCATCATGCCCATCAGCAAATACAGCCCCGCTGTAATGATCCACCGGGGCGGGCGCATCCCTGCCCCCATGCAGGCGCTGAAAAACTGAGTTTGCTGCAAACAAAAGAACCGTCCCCGGTTGGGAACGGTTCTTTTTCGTTGTGGATTTACGCCTGATCCCAAGCCGTGCGGGCGGCGTTGAGGGCGTTGAACAGCCGCGGCACCCCCATGTAGGGCATGGCGTGTACCAGTGCCGCCAGGATGAGGTCACGGGAATTGCCCGCCTTTTCGGCCCCCAGCACATGGGCCTGTACCTGGGGTTCCGCCCCGCCCAGAGCGGCCAGCATCACCACGGTGAGCAGTTCCCGCCGGGCAGCATCCAGGCCGGTACGGGTGGCGAAGTCGCCAAAGCAGAACTCGGTCAGCAGCCGTGGGACCGCTTCGGCATAGACAGGCGGCAAATCAGCATAGCGGTCAGCAATCTCGGTGCCGTAGAGGGGCTTCTGCAAGGCCAGTCCCGCCTCGTAGCGGTCTTCATCGGCCACCGTGCGCTGGGCGGGCAGCGGCAGCGCAATACCCGCAGCGGTGAACGCCTCGTTCATAGCGGCAATGGCGTTGAGGGTCTTGGGGAACCCGATAAACGGTGCGCACTGATAAATTGCCTCCCGGATTTCCACCGGTGTGCAGCCCACATTAAGGGCCGCCCCCACGTGGGATTTCAGCTGAGGCAGTGTCTGATTGACAGCCAGCACCGTGACCGTGACCAGTTCCCGGTCAGCGTCGCTGAGCTCGCCGGTATAACACACTTCCCCAAAGATAAACCGCTGCAAAATCTGCATAAACTCGGGGTCGGTCCCCTCGTCCCCTGCCGGGGCGCAGCCGAACAGCATGCCGAACTTTTCGGTGCAGCGCTGAATACGATCTTCCATAAAGAAAACCTCCTGACATCTTTGCTTTGTCTACATGGTAGCACTTAAAGCGCACTTGAAGTCAAGAGGTTTTGTCAAAATCAGTCCAGAATCCGTCCGTCGGTGGAGACGGTCACCACCTGCCAGGGGATGAACTTACCGCTGACCTGCAGCGCCCGCTTGGCAGCGTTTTCCAACCCGCCGCAGCAGGGCACCTCCATGCGCACCACGGTCAGTTCCCGGATGTCGTTGCGGCGCAAAATCTCGGCGAGCTTTTCGCTGTAGTCCACCCCGTCCAGCTTGGGGCAGCCCACCAGGGTAATATGCCCGCGGATGAACCGTTCATGGAACGCCGCATAGGCGTAGGCCGAGCAGTCTGCTGCCACCAGCAGCTTGGCGCCATCGAAGTAGGGGGCCTCCACCGGCACCAGCTTGATCTGCACCGGCCACTGGGTCAGGCGGCTGGGCGCCGCTGTGGGGGCCGCCGGGGCATCGTTCTGCCGGTGGATGGCCTTGGCCATGCTGCCGGGGCAGCCGCAGGCCAGGGGTGCTTGGGCAGCCTTGGCGGCCTGGACGGCGGCCTCGTCGTAGGGGGCGGCCTCCCGCTCCACAAAGGTGATCGCCCCGGTGGGGCAAGTGGGCAGACAGTCGCCCAGGCCGTCGCAGTAGTCGTCCCGCAGCAGGCGAGCCTTGCCCCCTACCATACCGATGGCGCCCTCGTGGCAGGCCGCGGCACAGGCGCCGCAGCCGTTGCATTTTTCCTGATCGATCTCAATGATGCGTCTTTTCATGAAGAATTGCCTCCGTATTGACTTTGTACCGCCAGTTTACTACAATACAGGCAGATTGTATGTTGTAGCTACAACATTTCGGGAGGAAAGCCATGGAAATCCGCGATTTGCCCGCCACACCGCTGTTCCTGGGGTTAACAGAAGAGGAGGTCCGGGCCGCACTGGCGGCCCTGGATACCCGCCGCCGCCCCTTTGTCAAAGATGAACTGCTGCTGCAGGCCGGGCAACGGGTCACTCACCTGGGGTTGATACTGGCCGGGCAGGTACACATTGAACACCTGGATGTATGGGGCAGCACCACCCTGCTGGGCCAGGCCGGGGAGGGCGACCTGTTTGCCGAAACCTACGCCTGCCTGCCCGGGGAGCCGCTGCTGGTGAATGTAACAGCCGCCTGTGACGGTGAAGTGCTGTTTCTGGCGGCCGGGCGGCTGCTGGCCCCCGGCACAGAACGCTGGCGCCAGCAGATGGCCCGCAACCTGCTGCAGATCGCGGCGCGCAAAAATCTTGGTCTGGCCCGGCGCAATCTGTACACAGCACCCAAGACCATCCGCGGGCGGGTAACAGCCTACTTCTCAGCGCTGGCGGTGCAGCAAGGCAGCCTGCGGTTCACACTGCCCTTTGACCGGCAGCAGCTGGCGGATTTTCTGGGGGTGGACCGCAGCGCACTGAGCAGCACATTGTCCCGGATGCAGCGCGAAGGGCTGCTGGAACTGGGCCGCCGCACAGTGGAACTGCACACGGAACCGGAAGCGCTGTAAAAAGCAAAGGGCGCAGGCCCATAGGCCCGCGCCCTTTGGCGTGGTATCGCTGTTATTTGGTGCCGAAAATGCGGTCACCGGCATCGCCCAGGCCGGGCACGATGTAGCCCAGGTCGTTGAGTTTCTCGTCCAGGGCGCCCACATAGATATCCACATCGGGGTGGTTCTCATGCAGGGCTTTCAGACCTTCGGGCGCAGCAATGAGGCCGATGAACTTGATGTGCTTGGCGCCGCGCTTCTTGATCTGGCTGATGGCATCGGAGGCGCTGCCGCCGGTGGCCAGCATGGGGTCCAGTACCAGCACTTCGCGCTCGTCGATGTCGCTGGGCAGTTTGCAGTAGTATTCCACTGGCTTGAGGGTCTCCTCATTGCGGTAGAGGCCGATGTGACCCACCTTGGCGGCGGGGATCATGGACAGCATGCCATCCACCATACCCAGGCCCGCGCGCAGAATGGGCACCAGCGCCAGTTTACGCCCGGCCAGGACCTTGGTGCGGGACAGCGCAATGGGGGTCTCCACCTCGACCTCCTCGGTAGGCAGGTCCCGGGTAGCCTCATAGCACAGCAGCATGGCCACTTCGCTAACCAGGTCACGGAATTCCTTGGTGCCGGTATTGCGGTCCCGCAGCAGGCTGATCTTGTGCTGAATCAGGGGATGATCTACGATTTCGACAACGCTCATGGTACAATCTCCTTGTTGAATGAATTTTATCGTCAGCCTGTCGGTACAGGCAAAAGAAAACCGGGGATTCAGCGGCCCTGCAGTGCCATCATTTTGTCGATACGTTTCTGGTGGCGCCCGCCCTCAAATTCGGCATTCAGGAAGGCGTCCACGATCTGGCAGCCCAACCCGGCGCCCACCACCCGGCCACCCAGGCACAGGGCGTTGGCGTCGTTGTGGCGGCGGGTAAACTCAGCGCTGAAAGTGTCGCTGCAGCAGCAGGCGCGGATGCCCTGCATCTTGTTGGCGCACATGGACATGCCCACACCGGTGCCGCAGCACAGAATGGCGAAAGTGCAGCGTCCCTCCTGCACAGCCGCACAGCCGGCGGCAGCGTAGTCGGGATAGTCCACGCTGGCGGCGGAGTCGGTGCCGAAATCCTCAAAGGCGATGCCGCGCTCGGTCAGGTGGGCCTTGATGGCCTCTTTCAGTTCATAGCCGCCGTGATCGGCGGCCAAGGCGATGGGTTTGTCAAATTGCATTGGTCGTTTCCCCCTGCTGTTTTTCTTTTTCGGCCCGTTCCCGCTCCGCCTGGCTCAGCCGGTGGTAATCCGGCAGCAGCGCGGCGGGGGGCACACAGCCTCCACTTTCCCACAGGGCTCTGGCCGCCAGCGCCACACCCGCCCCGCGCAACACCTGCAGCGCCGGCGGGCAGGCTGCCACGCCAGGCACCTGTCCATAGGTATTGTAACACAAAGCGGCGCCGTCGCCAACAAAAAACAAAGGTTTTTTACAGTTCTGTACAAAATCCTGCAGTGCAGTCACCGGCGCGGCGGCATCCTCGGTCAGGCGGGCATGGCTTTCCAGGTCAAAAGCGGCCCAGTAGACCTGGCCCCGGCGGGCGTCCTGGGCACCGATGACAGTCCCCTGCCCGGCCAGCCCGTAGGCCAGTGCCGCCATGGTGGACACCGGGGCACAGGGAATCTGCCGGGGCAGTGCCAGCCCCTTGATGACCGACAGCCCGATGCGCAGCCCCGTAAAGCTGCCGGGACCGTTGGTGGCCCCCAGCACATCCAGGTCGTTCACGGTCAGTCCGCAGGCGCGCAGCGCCGTGTCGATCATAGGCAGCAGCGTTTCGCTGTGGGTCAGGCCGTTGTTGCACTGGGTCTCGTACAGCAGTGTATCGTCCCGCAGCACCGCCACAGCGGCGGTCTTGCCCGCGGTGTCTACAGCCAGTAAATTCATGGTATCACCTGTACAAAATGTATATTTTATCTCTTTTGTCCGATATGTAGTAAAAAATTACCCGATGGTGATTTTGCGCGTTGTCTCGTCAATGCGCTCGATATGCACGGGGATAGGCTGTTCCTGGGCCAGCAATTCGGCACAGTTTTCGCTCCACTCACAGGCCACCACAGCGCCCATGTCCAGGTAGTCATAGAACCCGGCAGCGGCCAGGTCGTTTTCGGTGTGGATGCGGTAGAGGTCAAAGTGGGCCAGCGGCCGGGGGCCCCGGTAGTAGTTGACGATGGCAAAGGTAGGGCTGCTCACCGGGTCGGTGCAGCCCAGGCCCTCGGCCAGGCCCTGGCAGAACGCGGTCTTGCCCGCTCCCAGGCCGCCGGTAAAGGCGATGAGTGCCCCGGCAGGCAGCGTTTTGGCAAATTCCCGGCCCAGGGCCACGGTCTCATCCCGGGAGTGGGTGGTATATTCCTGCATGGCGGCATACTCCTTACAGCGTAGTCGTATGTATTATAGTACACAACGGGCGATTTGTAAAATTTAATTTGCAGCCGTGGTCAAACGCCCCCCAATGCGCTATAATAGGGATAATCTACCCGAAGGGAGTTTGCCTATGTATCCACTGATCCGCCGCTACCTGCGCCGCATGGACGCGCTGTATCTGGCGGTCTGCCTGCTGTGTTCGGCGCTCAGCGTGGTGGTTCTGGTCTCGCTGGGGCAAAGCCAGCTGGGGTCTAACAACAAAGCATCGGTACAGTTGATCGCCAGTTTGCTGGGGGTCATGCTGGCCATCATTTTTTCCACCGTGGACTACCGCGCCCTGGCGCGGGCCTGGCCGCTGCACGGCACGGTGGCCTGGGGGCTGGTGCTGCCCACCCTGTTTTTGCACAACGTCCGGTTCGGCGTGGTAACGGTTGGTTACGACGCGGGCGGCACCTCCAACTACAGCTGGTATCGGGTGGGGGGTATGACCTTTCAGCCCGCCGAGCTGGCCAAAATCAGCTTTATCCTGACGCTGGCGCTGCATCTGAGCCACCTGCGGGGCCAGGTCAACCGCCCCCGCAACCTGCTGCCGCTGCTGGTCCATGTGATCGTACCGCCGTTCTTGATCCACCTGCAGGGCGACGACGGCACCGCCCTGGTGTTTCTGGGCATCGGGCTGATTATGCTGTACGCGGGCGGGCTGTCCCACTGGCTGGTGGGCGGCGTGCTGGCCGGGGGTATTGTAGGCGGCGGTGCGCTGCTGGTCCTGAAACCCGATATCCTGAAAGGCTACCAGTTCCAGCGCATCATGGCGATTTTGACGCCGGAAGATCCGGCGCTGTCCGACATTACCTACCAGCAGAACAAGGGCGCCATGGCCATTGGCACCGGCGGGCTGACCGGGCAGGGGCTGTTCAGCGGAGAGCATATTTTTGTGCCCAACGCCTGGAACGATTTTATCTTTGCCTACCTGGCCAACGTGCTGGGGTTTGTGGGCGCGGCGGCAGTGCTGACACTGCTGTTTGTGCTGTGCCTGCGCACGCTGCGCACGGCGCTGCGCAGCCGGGACGCCCTGGGCCGCAACATCTGCGTGGGCATTTTTGCAGCGCTGTTTGTACAGTGCGTCATCAACCTGGGCATGAATCTGCAGGTACTGCCGGTCATTGGGGTGACGCTGCCCTTCTTCTCAGCCGGCGGGTCCAGCGTGGTCATGATGTACCTGTGCGTGGGGCTGGTGCTCAGCGTAGGGCTGCACGCCCAGGGCCCCCGCCTGGACGCCGAACCCATCCTGTAACTATGTAGGGCGGGCCGCTGCCCGCCCAGGTTCAGCGGGAACCGGGCTGCGCCTGAGGGGTATCGCTCATAAACAGGCTGGGCACCAGGCAGAGCGCCGCCACCCCCACCACGATAAACACGGTGCGGGCCACCCAGGTCAGGCTGCCGCCCAGCAGCCAGCCCACGGCGTTGAAGCCCCAGATGCCGTAGATACCCCAGTTGATGCCGCCCACAATGGCCAGCAGCAGCAACAGTTTTTTGAATACGGACATAAAAAATCCCTCCCTTTGGGTAGCAGTATGCCACCCGGGGGAGGGATTTATACATGCGGGCGCTGCCAACCGAAACATGCGCCGGGTACAGAAAAGTCGGCGCGTTCCCTTGCCAGGCGAACCGCCCGGCGTTATAATTACCCGTGAGATCATCCGGTGGAGGAGGAAAAGAAGATGAAAAAATGGATCGCTGCGGCAGTGGTGGTTGTCCTTGTCCTGGCTGCTGCGGTCTGGTACAAAGCGGGGTCTGCCCCTGCCGTGGTTGAGACCCCGGAGACAGCCGCCACCCCGGCCCCTACGGCGACCCCCGCTCCCACCCCGGAACCGGCGCCTGCCGCCACCCCTGTGAATGCGGACAGCCCGGATTACGAATTTGACGTATATGTTGAGACCTACAAATATGATAATGTGTAACCTACGAGGACCTTCGGAGCAGTCAGGATACCCGGTATGTGATGTATGAGGATATTTATTCAAGTGGGTATGACCACTGGGATGCAGCGAAGGAGCAGGAAGAGGGTTGTACCCACGAGTTTATTGAGGAGTTCAGGCAGTACAGCCTTGGCCGTAACCTTGAACAGATACCGGACCCCACCGCTACCGAGACCCCCGCAGATACAGGTGAGAAATACGAAGTCTCCCCTGGAGTTTATAACGACGGTACTACTAGAGAGTTAACGCCTGAAGAAGTAGAGAATATGACAATAGAAGAGAAGAGAGCTTACTCAGATGCTGTGGCAAAGGAGCTCGGCGGCGTAAGCTGGGATGATTTAGAAAAAATATCTGAGGAAAAAACTCAAGAAGCTTTTGACGATCTTTATGATCCGAACAATCCTTATATTCAGGACTTCCTTGAATATAAAGCAAGCCTCAATAATTGATAATCCATTAAGCGATTGATATGGCCTCCAAAATGAAATCAACTCCCCAGACTTTCATATAGGAGCGCCTACAAACCGCCAAACGTAGGGCGGGGTCTTGACCCCGCCGGACCGTGTAGCCCCAGCCACAGCCCCCCCCGGACAGCCCGCAGGCTTTCCCGGCGCTCAACGGCGGCACAAGCAAAAACGGCAGCGCGGCGGGCTGCCGCCGGGCCCCGCGGCGGGGTCAAGACCCCGCCCTACACCCCAACGGCCCAGGGCTGCGGCGCGCCTCGTCCCCGCACCTTATCATCGCGTACCTTTCGCCGCCGATGGGGTCTCCCGCTGGCTAACCAACAGTCCACCGGACTGTTGGTTGCGCGCTGCGGCGCGCCGCCCTGTTCGCCCCCTCACCACGGCTATACGAAAAGCCCCCGGGAACCTAAGTTCCCGGGGGCTTTTTGTATGCCGGTGGTGGGGGTCGAACCCACACGGTGTCACCACCAACGGATTTTGAGTCCGTCTCGTCTGCCAATTCCAACACACCGGCTTGTAACTCTTGAATTATAAACTGTTTGCCTGGGAAAGTCAAGACCGTTTGCGCTTTTGCGCCAAAATTCCCGCCCGGCCCCCTTGCAAGCGCTGCGCCGCTTTGCTATAATGATTTTTTGTTGAGCAACTTAGGATTTTAGGCTCCGCCGTGCTTTGCGCGGCGCAAACCGGTGCCAGGCTGGCGGTCTGGCATGCGGTCAAAATCTATCCGCCGGAGTGTCTGTATGTATCTGTTTATCGCTTCCGTGGCCGCCGTACTGGCGGCCTGTGTCGCTGTGCGGCTGGCTCTGCCCCGCAACGACAGCCATGCCTCGGTGCGTCGCCTGGTGCGCTGCGCCGTCATCGCCGCCGTGTATGTGGTGCTGTGCCTGGTGCTGGCGCCTTTCAGCTACGGCGCCGTCCAGGTCCGTGTGGCCGAGGCCCTCTGCCTGCTGCCCGTTTTTGGCGCCGAATATATCATCGGCGTCACACTGGGCTGCTTTCTGGCAAACCTGTTCGGCTCCACCATCATCGACGTGATCTTCGGCACCATCGCCACTTTGCTGGCCTGCCTGGTCACCTACCGCCTGCGCCATCTGCGCCTTAAGGGCCTGGCGATCCCGGCGTCCCTGCCGCCGGTGTTCTTCAATGCCGTTATCATCGGCATCGAGATCACCCTTTTCTTCACTGATTACCATGTCATGAGCGCCCCGCTCTGGCTGCTCTGCCTGAGCAACGGCATTTCGGTGGGTGTCGGGGAACTGGTCAGCTGCACCGTGCTGGGCGTGGCCCTGGTAAAACTCATCGAGTCCAATGCGGGACTCAACGGCATCTTCGTGGAAAAATAAGAGGTATTCTATGCGCCCGGAACTGATTTTGTGGGATTGGAACGGCACCCTGCTGGATGATGTACAACTGTGCGTGGACGCGCTCAACCGTCTGCTGGCGCGGTACGGTTATCCGCAGCGGTACGACCGCGATCAGTACCGGGCGATTTTTGGCTTTCCTGTAGAGGAATACTACCAGCGGGCGGGTTTTGACTTTGCCCGCCATCCCTTTGCCGACCTGGCCCAAAGCTATATGGAAGATTATATCCCCGCCAGTGTCGCCTGTCCCCTGGCCGACGGCGCCCGGGATGCCCTGGACGCCTTTGCCGCCGCCGGGCTGCGCCAGGTGATTTTGTCGGCCAGCCCCGTGACCACGCTGGAGCGCCAGGTGGCCGAGCGGGGCGTGGCCCCTTGCTTTGACCGGCTGCTGGGCCTGGGCGACATTTACGCCAAGAGCAAAGTGGACCTGGGACTGCGCTTTTTACAGGAGGGCGGTGTGGACCCGGCCCGTACCGTGATGATCGGGGATTCCACCCATGATTTTGAGGTGGCCCGGGCCCTGGGCGTAGGCTGCGTACTGCAAAGCAGCGGTCACCAGTCCCCTGAGGCACTGCGCACCACAGGTGCGCCGGTGGTGCGTAACCTGCGGGAAGCCGCCGCGTATATACTGGAAGGAGGAAATTGCCATGTCTGACCGGGTAAAGGGCGCCTGCCTGACCATGGGCGGCGCGGCCTGCTGGGGCATATCCGGCTGTATGGGGCAGTACCTCTTCACGCGGGAGGGGATGGACTCCACCTGGCTGGTGCCCATCCGCCTGCTTCTGGCAGGGCTGCTGCTGTGCGGCTTCTATTGTGCCAGGGATCGCCGTCTGCTGTTCGACCCCTGGAACGTAAAGAAAAATCCCCGCAACGCCCTGGACCTGCTGATCTACGGCCTGGCCGGCGTGAGCTGCTGCCAGTTCCTCTATTTCCTGACCATCCAGCTGTCCTCGGCAGGGATCGCCACCATCTTGCAGGACGTTTCCCCTGTGTTGATTCTGCTGGCGGTCTGCCTGCAGCAGCGCCGCAGCCCCCGGGTGTTTGAACTGCTCTCTATCCTGCTGGCGCTGGTGGGGGTCTTTCTTTTGACCACCCACGGCAGTTTCACCAGCCTGGTCATCAGCCCGGCGGCGCTGGGTACAGGGCTTTTGTCTGCCGTGGCGGTGATGATCTACACCATGTGGCCCAAAAACCTGCAAAAGCAGTACCCTACCCCCATGCTGCAGGGCTGGGCGTTCCTGATGGGCGGGGCGTTGTTCCACCTGGTGTTCCGCCCCTGGGAGATGGGCTATCTGCCCGGCCCGGTGGGGGTGCTGGGCATCGCGGTAGTGGTCATCGTGGGCAACGTGCTGGCGTTCAGCCTGTATATGTCCGGCGTGCCGCTCATCGGCCCCCAGCGGGCCAGCCTGTACAGCTTTGCCGAACCGGTCACCGCCGCCATTATCAGCACGCTGGTGCTGGGTTCCCCCTTTACCCTGTGGGATGCTTTGGGCTTTGGCTGCATCTTTGTGATGCTGGTTTTGCTGAGCCTGCCCGCCCACCCGAAACCCGTAAATAAATTCTAAAATGCACCCGCGCAGGTTTGACAGCAAGCCCTGCGCGGGTGTATTATAGTATAGTGTGTAAAATAGTCTGCCGCCGGGCCCGGCGGCGGAAAATACAGGAGTTTTCCTATGTCTTTTTTTGAAAAACTGTTCGGCACTTTCTCCGACAAAGAGCTCAAGCGCATCCAGCCGCTGGCCGACAAGGTGCTGGCCCTGGAGCCGGAAATGCAGCAGCTGACCGACGATGAACTGCGGGGCAAGACCGCCCAGTTCAAGGAGCGGCTGGCCAAGGGTGAGACCCTGGACGACCTGCTGCCCGAGGCTTTCGCCGTCTGCCGGGAGGCTGACTGGCGCGTACTGGGCCTGAAACCCTACCCGGTACAGATCATCGGCGGCATTGTGCTGCACCGCGCCTGCATTGCCGAGATGCAGACCGGTGAAGGCAAGACCCTGGTGGCCACCATGCCCGTTTATCTGAACGCCCTGACCGGGCGCGGCGTCCATGTGGTCACCGTCAACGACTATCTGGCCCGCCGCGACAGCGAGTGGATGGGCAAGGTGTACCGCTTCCTGGGGCTGACTGTGGGCCTGGTGGTGCACAGCGTGGAACCCGCCGAGCGCAAAAAAGCCTACGCCGCCGACGTGACCTACGGCACCAACAATGAGTTCGGCTTTGATTACCTGCGCGACAACATGGTGGTGTACAAGGCCAACATGGTGCAGCGCGGCCACGCCTATGCCATTGTGGACGAGGTGGACTCCATCCTGGTGGACGAGGCCCGTACCCCGCTGATCATCAGCGGCAAGGGCGAGGATTCCAGCGTGATGTACAAACGCGCCGACGACTTTGCCAAGACGCTGAAAAAGAGCGTGATCGTGGAGCTGGACGACAAGGTGGAAGCCGAAGAACAGGTGGACGGCGACTACGTGGTGGACGAAAAGCGCAAGACCGCCACCCTGACCGAGTCCGGCGTGCAGAAGGCCGAAGCCTACTTCAACGTGGAGAACCTGGCCGATGCCGACAACATGGCCCTGCGCCATTACATCGACGGTGCCATCAAGGCCCGGGGCGTCATGCACCGGGACACCGACTACATCGTCAAAGACGGCGAAGTCATCATCGTGGACGAATTCACCGGCCGCTTGATGTACGGCCGCCGCTTCAATGAGGGTCTGCACCAGGCCATCGAAGCCAAAGAAGGGGTCACCGTGGCTGCCGAGAGCAAGACGCTGGCCACCGTCACCTTCCAGAACTACTTCCGCATGTACGACAAGCTGGCCGGCATGACCGGTACGGCTTCCACCGAGGCGGACGAATTCAGCGAGATCTACGGTCTGCAGATCGTGAGCATCCCCACCAACAAGCCCCGGGCCCGCAAGGACCTGCCGGACAGCGTGTACAAGACCGTCAACGGCAAGTACAACGCCGTTATTGAGCAGGTGGCGGAATGCCACGCCAAGGGTCAGCCGGTGCTGGTGGGCACCGTCAGCGTGGAAAAGAGCGAGGCGCTGTCCAAACTGCTGAAAAAGCGCGGCATCGAACACAATGTGCTGAACGCCAAGCAGCACGAGCGTGAGGCCGAGATCGTAGCCCAGGCCGGCAAGCAGGGCGCCGTGACCATCGCCACCAACATGGCGGGCCGCGGCACCGACATCATGCTGGGCGGCAACGTGACCTACATGGCCAAAGCCGCCCTGAAAAAGGAACTGGCCAAAGAGCTGACCAAGGACCTGGACGCCCGCAAGGACGAGTACGAGCACGCCAAGGCCCGGGCCAAAGCCACCGGCACCGAACTGCCTACCCCGCCGGAAGCGGATATCGACGAGAAACTGGAATTTCTGCTGACCGAGTGCGACGGCCACGCCGACACCGACAACGCCGAGGTGCTGGCCGCCCGCAAGCGGTTTGACGAACTGTGCGCCGAGTTTGAGCCCGAGATCAAGCGGGAAGCCGAAGCCGTGCGGGAAGCCGGCGGTCTGTTCATCATCGGCACCGAGCGGCACGAGAGCCGCCGTATCGACAACCAGCTGCGCGGCCGCGCGGGCCGCCAGGGCGACCCCGGCGCCTCCCGGTTCTTCCTGAGCCTGGAAGACGACCTGATGCGTATTTTCGGCGGCGAGCGGGTGCAGAGCCTGATGGACTCCCTGGGCCTGGAAGAAGACATGCCCATCGAGAACAAGCTCATCACCAACACCATCGAGAGCGCCCAGAAAAAGCTGGAAGCCTCCAACTTTGCCATCCGCAAACAGGTGCTGCAGTACGACGACGTGATGAACCAGCAGCGTGAGATCATTTACAAGCAGCGCCAGATGGTGCTGGACGGGGAGGATATCTCCGGCAAGCTGCACGAGATGATGCGCCAGAGCATTGACGACGCCTGCAACAACTACCTGAGCGGCGAAACCGCCGACGACTGGGATTTTGCCGGTCTGCGCCGTCATTTCATGAACTGGCTGTGCCTGCCCACCGATTTCAACTACACCACCGCCCAGCTCAATGATGTGACCCGGGAAGGCATTGCCGACGAGTTGTACAAGCGGGGCATGGACATCCTGACCGCCAAAGAGGCCAAGTACGGCGCCAAGACCATGCGGGAACTGGAGCGTATCTGCCTGCTGCGCAATGTGGACTCCAAGTGGATGGAACACATTGACAACATGGACCAGCTCAAGCAGGGCATGGGCCTGCGCGGCTATGGGCAGCATGACCCCGTGGTGGAGTACCGCATCGAAGGTTTTGCCATGTTCGACGAAATGATCGCTTCCATCCGGGAGGACGCCGTCCACATGCTGCTGACCATCGAAATCCGCCAGCAGAGCCCTGAGCCCAAGCGGGAACAGGTTGCCAAGCCCACCGGCGAAGGTGCGCCCACCCGGCCCGGCACCAAGGGCGCCGCCCCGGTGCGGGTAACCAAGATTGGCCGCAACGATCCCTGTCCCTGCGGCAGCGGGTTGAAGTGGAAGAAGTGCACCTGCAAGGAATATCATCCCGACCTGTAATCTCAATTTTTCAGCGCGCCGCCCACCCGACGGCGCGCCTTTTTGTAACGAGGTATACGCCATGAAAGCACACATTGTACGCGAACCACGCTGCGCCCTGGTCTGGAACTACCACGACGAATCCGGCCTGGCCGCCCTGCGCCGCGCCGCCGGCGACGCCCACCTGACACTGCGCCCGGTGGGCAACGGAGACCTGGGCGCCACGGTAGGCGATTTGTGCGCGGGTAAGCCCACGCCTGCCGCCGCACCGCTGATCGCCGTGCCGGATCGTCCGGCGCTGATCCTCAGCGGGTTGAGCCACCAGACCGGGGAATTGGGGGCATTTCTGGACCAGCTGCAGGCAGCAGGCGTCACCCTGCCGCTGCGGGCCATGGTGACCCCCACCAGCAAAGGCTGGACATTGGCCCAACTGCTGCTGGAACTGAACAGCGAACATGACGCCGTGCAGGGTGACAAGGCATGATGCCCAAACTGCGCCGCCTGGGGCTGGCCCTGGTGGCGGCCATGGCGCTGACCCTGGTGCTGCTGGTAGCCCAGCGCCACCGCCGGACGCTGTACACCTCCACCTGGTTTGACTTGTTCGACACCGTAGCGGTAGTAAAGGGCTATGCCACCAGCCAGGAAGAATGGGACAGGCAGATGGATGCCCTGCACGCCGACCTGCTGTACTACCACCAGCTGTTCGATATCTACCACCCTTACGACGGCATGGTGAACCTGTATGACGTGAACGCACAGGCTTCCGCGAGCCCGGTGGCGCTGGGGGATGACCTGCTGGCCTTTTTCCAGTGGTACATCACCGGGGCCCGGCAGGAGACCGGCGGTGCGGTGAACATTGCCGCCGGGGCCCTGCTCTCTCTTTGGCACGACGCCCGGGAGAGCGCCTCCCCTGCCCCGCCGGCGGCTGCCTTGATCCGGCAGGCTCTGACCCATATTGCCCCGGAGGATCTTTTGCTGGACACTGACGGCGGGACGCTGCATTTTGCCGACCCCGAAATGACGCTGGACGTGGGAGCCGTGGCCAAGGGGTACGCCGTGGAAATGGCCGCCGAAGCTGCCGAAAAGCGGGGACTGGACAGCGCCCTTTTGAATATCGGGGGCAACCTGCGGGCCATTGGAGAAAAACCCGACGGACCCTGGACCGTCGGAGTGGAGAACCCCTGGGGCAGCGACCCGACCTACATTCAGGCGCTGGAGCTGCCCGACGGGTGCAGCCTGATCGTCAGCGGCGACTACCAGCGGTATTTTGAGTACGAGGGTATGCGCTACTCTCACCTGATCGACCTGACCACCGGGTATCCGGCCCGGTATTGCAGCAGCGTGGCCGTGCTGACACCCCGCCAGGGCGGCGGCGACGGAGACGCCCTTTCCACCGCCCTGTTCTGTCTGCCGGAGGCCGAGGGACGCGCCCTGCTGCCCGAAGGCTACGAGGCGCTGTGGATGTACCCAGACGGCAGCACCTCTGCCACCGACGGCTGGCCGGGACAGCCTGTACAATAACCAAAAAAGGACCATCCCCCATGCAGAGGGATGGTCCTTTTTGCATTTCTTACTTGCCCTTGCTCAACAGGATACGGTCATTGTCCAGGGCATGGCCCGCATTGGCCGCAAACCGTTCCAGCAATTCCGGCACCGTCATGTGGGCGCGCTCTGCCCCACCAATGTCCAGCACGATGCGGCCACCGTCCATCATCAGGGTGCGGTTGCCCAGGGTCAGGGCATCGTGCATGTTGTGGGTGATCATCAGGCAGGTGATATGGTGTTCCGCCACGATCTGCTTGGTCAGTTCCAGCACCTTGTCGGCAGTGGCAGGGTCCAGAGCCGCTGTGTGTTCGTCCAGCAGCAGCAGCTTGGGGGTAACCAGCGTCGCCATCAGCAGCGTCAGGGCCTGGCGCTGGCCGCCGGACAAAAGCCCCACCGGCTGTTTCATGCGTTCCTCCAGCCCCAGGCCCAGGGCGGACAACTTTTCGGCAAAAAGGGCCCGGTCTGCCTTGGTGATGCGGGAAAACGGCGAGGTCTGCCGGGAGGCCCGCAGGAACGCCAGCGCCAGGTTTTCCTCGATGGTCATATGGGGCGCGGTGCCTTTGAGGGGGTCCTGGAACATGCGGCCAATGACCTTGGAGCGGCGGTAATCCGGCTGGAAGGTGATGTCCTTCCCGTCCAGGGTGATGGTGCCGGTATCGGGGATAAAACCACCCGCAATGGCGTTGAACAGGGTGGATTTGCCCGCGCCGTTGGACCCCACAATGGTGGCAAAGTCCCCTTCCTCCAGATGCAGGCTGACCCCCTGCAGGGCCACCTTTTCGTTGACGGTGCCAGGGTTGAAAGTCTTGCTCAGGTTTTTCAGATCAAGCATGACGGGCACCTTCTTTCTCGGCATGGGCGCGGCGCCGGCGGAAAGCCGCCCGGTCCCGCAGGGCAGGAGCCGCAATCGCCAAAGCCACGATGACGGCAGAGATCAGTTTAAGGCTTTCGGCGGGGACGTTGGCCCGCAATGCCAGGGCGATGATGAAACGGTAGATGACACTGCCCGCCACGGCGGCCACGGCCTTGGTCCACAAACCGCCCCGGCCGAACAGCGTTTCGCCGATGATAAGCGACGCCAGCCCGATGACCACCATGCCGGTGCCCAGGTTGATATCGGCGGATTTCTGGTACTGGGCCAGCACCGCACCGGACAGCGCCGTCATGGCGTTGGCAATGCACAGACCCACCGTGATAGTGAAAGTGGTATTGATGGAGGAAGCACGCACCATGTCTGGATTGTTGCCGGTGGCCCGGATGGACAGACCCAGCCGGGTACCCAGGAACAGGATCAGCAGCACGCAGACCACAACCGTGACCAGCACGGCTACCAGGAGTTTATAGGGCGCCCCCTCCCCCAGCAGGGCCTGGGCGGCAGTAAAGACCGTTTCGGTCTTGAGCATGGGCACATTGGAGGAAAAGCCCATGACCGCCAGGTTGATGGTGTACAGCCCGGTGTTGGTGATGATGCCCGCCAGGATGGAAGGCACCGCCAACCGGGTCTGCAAAAAGGCCGTGATGAACCCGGCAGCCGCCCCCGCCAGCATGGCCAAAGGCAGACCCAGGAAAGGGTGGCCCGCCACGGCGGCGGTGGCGGACACCGCACAGCCCAGGGTAAAGGCGCCGTCGGTTGTCATATCGGCGATATTGAGTACCCGGAAACTCAGAAACAGCGCCATAGCCACCAGGGCGTAGATAAAGCCAAGTTCCAGTGCGCTGAGCACAGTGGCAGCGGTAAACATGGGACAAAACGCTCCTTTTGTTGGAATGGGCACACAAAAGAGAAAAGGACCCGCGGCCCTTTTCCCCTTTGCAGCTGCGTAAGTTATTCAGCGGCGGTGGTGACCTCCACCACTTTGGCGGCCAGGTCCTTCAGGGTGCTCACATCCAGCCCCAGGGCCTGGGCGGTCTCGGTGTTGACGGTGATGATGCCGCCGTCCATCACATGGTATTCCGGCACCACACCGGTCTCCAGCACTTCCAGGGCCATGTCGGCGGTGTAGGTGCCCAGCTCGGTATAATCCACCCCATTGGTAGTAAACGCACCGGCCTGCACAAAGCTGTCTGCCCCAGTGTAGAAGGGAATGCCGGCGTCGGTCAGTGTCTCAGAGACAGCGGCAGCGGCGTTCATGACCACGTTGTCGGTGGGGGTAAAGACAGCGTCCACCTGGCCCACCATGCTGGCGGCAGCGGTCATGATCTCATCGTTGGTGTTGCCGGTCTTTTCAAGGTAGGCGATGCCCTTGGACTCCAGGTACTCCTTGGCTTCGGCGATGGGGGTGGTGGAGTTGGCTTCCGAGTTGGAGTAGAGCAGCCCCACCGTCTTGACATCCGGCTGCACCGCCAGCATCATATCCAGGATGGAGGCGGTGTTCAGCGCGTCGGAGGTGCCGGTAACGTAGTCGATACCGGTCAGGCCCACGCTCTCAGGGTCCGAGATGGCCGCGTAGATCACCGGGGTCTTGCTGTCCTCGCTGACAGTGGTCATGACCTGGGCCGCCAGGGTGGCGATGGGAATCACAGCATCGTAGCCGTCCGCCATGATCTGCGTACCGATCTGGTTCAGGGTGGTGGCGTCGTTCTGGCCGTTGAAGTCCTTGTACTCAATGGTGATGCCTTTCTCGGCGGCCTTGGCGTCCAACTCCGCCTCAATGGCGGTGCGAATCTCGTCCAGGCTGGCATGGTCCAGCTGCTGGACGATGGCGATGCGGTAGCTTCCGGCGCCGGTGGCTTCTGCCGTGGCAGCAGAAGAGGCGGCTGCGGAGGTGCCGGTGATATCAGCGGTAGCGCCGCAGGCAGCAAGGGTGGACAGCATGGCGGCAGCGGACAGAATGGCAACAAACTTTTTCATGGGTAAACGCTCCTTTTTGTACTGATATAGTGAGTCATGGCCGGTCTTGCGATCTCATGAGCGCCGCCATCGCTCTTTCAGCAGGATGTATTTCATGGTTGCCCTCCCCCTTGTGTGCGCGGGTAACAAAAACTGCCCCTGCACAGAATGCTCTTCTGTGCAAGGGCAGATACTTCGATCTGTGGTGCCACCTTGCTTGCCGCGCGTTGTATTTCTGCAGCGCGGCCACTCTGTAGGGAACCAACATTCCCCTGCCCTGTAACGGGAGCTGCCCGTCAGCGGATACTTGGGCCTTGCCCTTTCCCCGTGCCCTCAGCGAACCATTGTGCTGCACCGCTCTGCGCCCCGTTTCCAGCATCGGGGGCTCTCTGTGGCTGCGCTTGCAGTTTTACCTTCGCTTCATTGGTTTACAGCTTTTATACCACACCCCGGGGCGTTTGTCAACGCCCCGGGGCAAAAAAGTTTCACTCGGCTTCCATGCCGCTCTCCGGCGTGGAGTGCTGGACCTTGTTGTCGGTGCTGAGCACCAACAGCTTCTGCACCGTTCCAGCGGGGGCGGTGTCGCTGCCCTGCAGCAGGGCTTTTCCTTCCGTCAGCGGGCTGTCCTCACCGTCCAGGGCCAGCAGCAGGTCCTTGCCGGGGGTGGCATACTCACCCAGCCGGGCTGCCATCGTGTCGGCGTTCCAGCGGGTATCCCCTTCTTCCGGCGTGTAGGTGCCGTCGTAGCCCCATTCGCCGTAAGCTACTGCAATGGAACAGACCAGCGGGCGTTCCGTCTCGGCGGCGGCCGATTCAGCCATCTGCGGTTCCCCGGTCTCCTGCGCCGGTTCGGCGTTCTCCCGCAGCAGCTGCTCCATAGCGTCTGCCAGGGAATCGCCGGTCCGCAGCACAGCATCGGTATCGGCAAAGACGATCATACGGGTATCGGGGTTTTCTTCCACCGCGCGGCGCAGGTCATAGGCGGCCAGGTCCTCCCCCGCGCCGGTGTTCACGCTGCCCTGCAGCCCCTGATAGAGCCGCAGCGCCACGGTGTAGCCGTCGCCCAGATACCGCTGCATCTGGCGGGGATACTGCTGCATGGCGGCACGGAACCAATACACCGCGTTGCGCACATTGCCGGAGTTCATCCCCTCCACCGCTGCAATGATTTCTTCTTCAGGATAAGTATAACAGCTGCGCAGCAATACCGACATGGCATGGGCCGTCACGGCCTGGGTATCATCGGCCCCCAGACCGACCACGTGCAGTGCGCCGGGGTAGACGGCATAGAGGCTTTGCCACACATCCCGCTGATCAGCCCGCCCGTCGGCAGGCAGGGTGTCCAGATACTGCTCCAGACTGGCGGTATGGCCGGTCTGCAGGTAATCATCCAGCAGGATGCCCGCCGCCGCCCCGCAGGGCAGCGCTACCGTACGCACCCCCTGGGCGGCCAGGTACTGCACCATGGCCTGCTGCACATCAGCATCCCGGCTGCCGCCCTGCCCCACCATAAACAACTGGTAGTCGCTGCTGCCGAAGTCGCTGACGCTGAGGGGGTATTCCAGGTCCACGCTGTGGAGGTTCTGCATGAAATACTGATCTGTAGGGTCGATCTCCCGGTCCCAGGCATCCACTGCCGGTTCGGCGGTCTCCGCCGTGGCGGCTGCCGCGGTTTCCGGCGTGGCGGCAATGACTTCCTCGGCGGTTTTGCCGTTATACAGGAAATCCTGCAGCGCTTTGATGTTCACGGCCCAGTCGGGGTCGTACATCAGGCGGTTATCCATGCCGGTGCGCACACCGTAGGTGCCCTGCAGCGGCATGGACATCTGCTCCACCTCCGCCCCCAGGAACCCGGGCAGCTGTACCAGCAGAGCCGTGATCTCAGATTTGGTAAAGTTGGTCTGCACCAGGGGCAGCACCGTGTTGAGCAGGTTGTCCAGTTCCACCACACTGGCGTTCTTGACTTGGTCCAGAACCGCTTTGATGACGGTGCGCTGGCGCTCGATGCGTTTCCAGTCATTGTCGATCTTGCGCAGACGGGCGTACTGCAGCGCCGTGTAACCGTCAAAGTGATTGAGGCCGGGTTCCACCTTGTTGACGATGAGCATGGAGTTGGAGGGCACCTCCCAGTTCAGGGCCTTGGCCTCCAGCTCAGTGATCTCGATATCCACACCGCCCACAGCATCCACGATCTGCACAAAAGAGTTGAAATTGACCCGGACGTAGTGGTCCACCTGCACGTTGAAACAGTCCTCCACCGTGTCCATGGCCAGCTTGGCTCCGCCATAACGGAAGGTGTGGGTGATCCAGTCGTACTCACCCTCGTAGCCGTCCAGCAGGATGGGCACGCCGGTGCCGCGCTCGATGGAGACCAGCCGGATGGTGTGATCCCGGATATTCAGCGACACCAGGATCAACGTGTCGGCACGGGCGTCCTCACTGAATTCGGTGGTATCCTCGGTACCGTCCAGCTGATTCAGGTGGGTGAAAGCGTCGGCATCGTTGACAGCCTCGGTGCGCTCATCGGTGCCGATGAGCAGGATGTTCAGCACGTCCTCATCCGAGAAAGGGCTGCCTTCCGGCATTTCCATCTCGCCGTTGTTATGTACCAGGCCGGTGCCATCCAGGTCCTGGTCCTCATCGGCATCGATGGTGCCTATGCCGTCGATGGTACCGTCGCTGTAGCGCAGCAGGTCCAGTTTGCCGTTGACATAGGCAAAGCCCGCCACCGCCAGAACCACCACCAGCACCCCCAGTACCGAAAGCACCTTGCCCCACCGGGGCAATTTGCCAAACCGGTCCCCCAGGACAGTAAAAATACCTTTCTTTTTCTGTTCTTCCGTTGTGTTCATAAACGTTCCTTTTTTTGATGCAGCCGCCGCACCGCGTCCCGCGGGCTGCAGGCGTAGTAGAGAAAAGCGGCCCCGGCAAACAGTGTTACCCCCAGGGCGCGCCAGGTAAACCAGCCGTGCTGGATGCTGTGGGTGCGCAGCACAGCGAACCACACCAGCGGCAACACCGCCGCAAATGCCAGCGGCGCGGCCCGGACCAGCGCAGCCCGGCTGCGTACCGTGAGGGCGAAAGCCGCCACTGCCAGCAGCGCCGCCGCCACCAGCGGCCAGAACAGCCCCCGGCTCTGCAGCGTGGAATATACAAACTGGAATATATTACTCCATGTTAATTCCATACCGTGCCAGGTATCGGCTGCCGTGCGCACGCCGATCTGATGCAAAGCGTCGGCAATGACGTTGTTGCCCGTGACCAGGGCGGCCAGCACCCACTTGGCAGCCCAACACAGGCCATACCCCGTACCCCAGCACAAGCAGCCGCCCAGAACCAGGGCACACTGGCGCCCCCCGGCCCGCAAGCGTTGCTGGGGTTCCAGCAGCCAGCAGGTCAACGGCAGCCCCAGAGTCAGCACCGGTGTGACCAGCAGATCGCAGAAAGCGGTCACCACGCCCAGCACCACAAGGGCCAGGCAGAAACTGTCGCTGCGGCGGGGCCGGGCCAACACCCAGGCACAGCCGCCGTAGGCCACAGCAAAACAGGTAAAATACTGGACCTGGTGGGGCGCCCAGAACACCGTGACCAGCAGCTGACTGACGGCAAACCACACGGCGGCCCACAGGCCGCAGCGGCGGCGCAGCAGTACCAGCACGGCAGCAAACAGCGCCGCCAGCACAGCGTACTGCACCAGCCGCACACCGGGGTAGTCCATAAGGCAAAGCAGTGGCCGCAGCCAGATCAGATACCCGTGCCAGTACCGTGCGTAGGAGAAAGGCTCCAACCCCGGATCGGCACCGGTTTCCCGGGCCGCCAGGTAGGTCTGCAGATCGTCGGCCAGGGTCTCAAAATTGTCCACGCTGTAGGCCGTGTTGGTCATCATGGCCGTCAGCGGGTCTGTCTCGTCGGCGGTGGCGGCCTCGAACAGCATCAGGGTATCGGTATAGTTGTCCATCTGGAACAACTTACACCCGAAAAAGGCGGGGTACAGCCCTTCCTCCTGCACAGCGGCGGCAGAAGACACCAGCTGCGCCCGTACCGGGCCGCCGGGCAGCGCGTAAGCCCCCAACAGCAGCAGGAACAACAGACAAAGGGTAACGCCGAAAGCCGCCAGGGCCCGCAGCGCAAAGGGCGGTTTCCGGTTTGGTTTTGGCTGCATCGCGTCACCCCGCTTTCCACAAAATACAGAGCTATTATACGGCAAATGGCCGCGGGTTTCAACCGCGGCCTTGTGAAATTTTGTCCCTTTTTGCACCGCTTCAGACCAGATCGGTCTGGCGGGAAACCGACAGCACAATGCCCATCTCCCCCAGCAGCATCAGTAAACTGGTGCCGCCCGAGGAAAAAAACGGCAGACTGATGCCGGTATTGGGGATGGTGTTGGTGACCACGGCGATGTTAAGGACCGCCTGCAGTACCACCTGCACCACGAATCCCACCACCAGCAGCGCACCGAATTTATCCCGGGCGCGCACGGCGATGGAAATGCCCCGCAACAGCAACAGCAAAAACAGCACCACCACCAGCGCCGCGCCGATGAAGCCCAGTTCCTCACACAGGATGGAGAAGATGAAATCGTTCTGGGGTTCCGGCACATAGAGGTATTTCTGGCGGCTGTTGCCCAACCCCAGCCCGGCTATGCCTCCCGAAGCGATAGCGTACAGGCTCTGAATGGTCTGGTGCCCCTCCCCCAGCGGGTCGGCGAAAGGGTCCCGCCAGGAAACCAGACGGTCGGTAGCGTAGGGCACCAGTTCGGGCAGGGCAATGACCGCCGCCGCAATGGCCCCCACCCCCAAACCACCTGCAATGCCAAACCATTTGAGCCCGGTGCCCCCCACAAACATAAGCACCGCCCCGATGGACAGGATCAGCAGCGTACCGGACAGGTGAGGTTCCAGCAGCATAAGCACCGCCACGGTGCCCAGGATCACCCCAAAGGGCAGCACGCCGGTGGAAAAGGTTTTCATGCGGTCATGATTCAGCGAGATGATATGGGCAAACACCAGCACCACCGAGAATTTGGCGATCTCGCTGGGCTGCAGGGTGCCCAACCCCGGTAATACGATCCACCGCTTGCAGCCGTTATATTCCGGCATAAAAAGTACCACGGTGAGCAACACCAGGGAAAGGCCCAGCATGGGCCAGGCCAGTTTGTGCCAGACGTGGTAATCGATCAGGCTGGCCCCATACATGGCAACCACCCCCAGCGCCGCAAAAAGCAGCTGCGGGCGGATGTAGGTATAGGCATCCCCCCGGCGGTACAGTGCCACCGCATACCCCGCCGAGAACAGCATGAGCAGCCCGTAGCACAGCAGGATCAGCAGCAGGGCCAGAAAGGGCACATCCAGTGCGGGGCGGGCCCCCAGACGCCCCCGCAGCCGTTGCAGACCGGACAACATAAAAATCCCCCCGCGTCCAGTATACGCGGGGGATGGGCAGGCTATGCAGTTATTCCGCCCCGATCAGACCGAAATGGCGCAGGGCGTCGGCCAGGCCGTCAGCGTCACAGTCACCGGTGACGTAGTCCGCCGCCGCCTTGGCCTCAGGGCAGGCATTGCCCATGGCCACCCCAATGCCGGCGTAGCGCAGCATCTCCACATCGTTGCCGCCATCGCCGAAAGCAATGGATTGTTCCCGGTGCAGCCCCAGTGCCTGCAGCACATGGGCAAGTCCCTGGGGTTTGCCGCCGCCGGACGGCAGGATATCCACAAAATCATCGTTCCAGCGCACCGCCGTGCAGCCGGGACAATGGGCTAAAAATTCCGCCTGCTGTTCCGCCGGGAAAAAGGCACTGAGCTGGTAGATGGGCGCCGCCTCAATGCGGGCCGCCACATTCCCCGTGGTAAAGCCCATAGCGCGGCAGTGGGCTTCGCTGCGGCTGTCGATCAGGTTAAAGGTGGAACGGTCCTTTTCTATGAATCCCACCGAGAGCCGATTTTTTTCGATGTAGGGCAGCAGCGTGCGCAACGCCGCCGGTTCGATGGCGTGGCGGTACAACTCGGTTCCGTCGGCCAGAAAACAGTACTGGCCGTTCATGGTCACATATCCGTCAAAAGGCACACCGTCCAGCGCATGCAGCCGGGGCAGATGGATGGGTGGGCGGCCGGTGGCGATGAAAATGCGCACGCCCCGACGTCGCAGTGCCGCCAGGGCCGCCCGGGTGGAGGCGGGGATCTGCGTAGCCCGGAAAGGCAGCAGCGTACCGTCGATGTCAAAAAAGGCGGCGCGGATGGTCTCGCTCACGGGGGTCACCTCACTCCCGTTTAAGGTCGCGGCCCATCAAGGCGGCCAGGGCCCCGGCGGCAGGCAAACGGCCATTCAGGATTGCCTCCACACTCTGGACGATGGGCATGTCCACCTTGTACTTTTTGGCCAGCTTGCTGGCAGCAGGCAGGGCGTTCATGCCTTCCACCACCTGCCCCACCTCGGCCCGGGCCTGCTCGGCGCTCTGGCCGCGGCCCAGCAGCATGCCGGCGTGCAGGTTCCGGCTGTGCATGCTGGTACAGGTAACGATCAGGTCCCCCATGCCGGACAGACCGGAGAACGTCTCCGGCTTGCAGCCCATGGCGGCGCCCAGACGGGCCAGTTCGGCATTGCCGCGGGTGATGAGGGCAGCCTTGGCGTTGTCACCGTAGCCAAGGCCCAGGGCAATGCCCACCGCCAGGGCGATGACATTCTTCACCGCACCGCCCAGCTCGGTGCCCCGGCGGTCAGTGTTGGTGTAGACCCGGAAGGTGGGGGTGGAGAAGGCTTTCTGCACCTGTTTGGCGGCGGCTTCGTCTTCGCTGGCCGCCACGATGAGGGTGGGCATATCCCGGGCCACCTCCTCGGCGTGGGTGGGGCCGGACAGCGCTACCACGCGGGCGGTGCGCTTCTGGCGGGCCAGTTCATCCTCAATGATCTCGCTCATGGTCATCAGGGTCTTTTCCTCAATACCCTTGGCCACTTCCACAATAAGCTGGCCATCGGGGATATGAGGTGCCGCCTTTTTGGCGGTGGCGCGCACAAAGGGGGACGGCACCGCAAACAGCAGGATATCCTTGCCGGTGCAGGCCTCCGCAATGTCGGCGGTGTAGTGCATCGACGAGGGGAGCTCCATACCGGGCAGATTGGGGTGGCGGCGGGTGGTGCTCAGCGCCTTGAGTTCGGCGGGAATGGCGCTCCACACCGTCACATCGCGTCCATTGGCCGCCAGCAAGCGGGCCAGGGCAATCCCCCAGGTGCCTGCGCCGAATACTGCAATTTTCAACATAGCTGCTCTCCTTCTTCGATCATCGGGCCGCCGGGGCGGCCGGGGTTATCGGCGCCACAGGCTCTGGAACAGCCCGCGCTGCGGCTGCAGCAGCGCAGGCTCCGCTTCCAGGTAGACCCGCTCAAAGCAGTTGACGATCCGGGTAGGGCCGTACTGATGCTCCCGCGGGATATTGGCGCCATAATTCATATGTACATGCCCGTGCAGCATCAGCTGGGGGCGGTAGCGGTCCAGCAACTCACGGAACACGTTAAATCCGCGGTGCGCCAGATCATTCAGGTCCCCGTACCCGTGCAGCGGCGCATGGGTGACCAGGATATCCAGGCCGCGATACCGCTCGATCTTGCTGCGCAGACGGCGCACCCGTTTTTTCATTTCGGCTTCGGTAAACTGCCAGGGGCCGGTGCGGTAACGGCAGGAGCCCCCCAACCCGGCAATGCGCAGCCCCCGATAGAGCAGCACATCGTCGTCGATGCAAAGCGCCCCTTCCGGCGGGCGGATATCATACTTCTCATCGTGATTGCCGTGGACATAGACCACCGGCACAGGGGCCATAGTGGTCAGGTATTCCAGGTAATTGCGGTTGAGATCGCCGCAGGCGATTATCAGTTCCACGTCCTGCAGCTTGTCGGGGGTATAATAGTCCCACAGAGCTTTGCACTCCTCGTCCGCAATGGCCAGCAGTTTCATAGTTCGGCCTCCTTCTCGGCGGGCAGACGGTCACGGTGGATGCCCTGCATGCGGTACATGGCGCGGGATTCCTCCGCCAGATCGTCATACTCCGGCACACAGCCCTCCACTGCGTCGCACAGCCAGTCCATGTGCACGATCTGCTCCAGTTCCAACCCGCTGCGGCCGCTGTTTTTCAGTGTGCCGTCCTGGGCGGTGATACGGCAGGCAAAGGGGTCGATCATACCGCTGGTGATGCCGGCGCGCAAAATTTTGGCCATCTGCTGTACGCCCGCGGGCAATTCCCGACTGAGCAGCACATCCATAACACCGCTGTTCATGCCCCACCAGTAGTTGACGGCCCGGCCGTCAGTACCGGATTTGTCCCGGGTCCAGCCGCCGTCCAGCACGCTGCGCACCACGTTTTCATAGAACTGACCCCAATGCCAGAAGGGGGTGGCCAGGTCCTGCAGCATGCCGCCCGGCCGGATCAGGAAGGTGCCGAATTCCCGCCGGGGACGACCCGGCACCGGCGCATCCCGCCCCGACACCACGCTGATCCCTTTGCGGGCAAAGACAGTCAGCGGGTCCTCATGCTGGGGCAGGCAGGTCCAGAACAGGTCTACTTTGACCCGGGGGTTGACCATGCGGGCGCCCAGGGCAAAGGCGTTGATGTTGGCGGGTACGCCGAAGCTGGGATAATCCGCCACATAGCCCACCCGGTCCCCTGCCGCCATGGCTCCGGCGATGGCGCCGGTGATGAACTTGGCTTCGTACACGCGGGTGTAATAGGTACGGATGCTGGCGTAGGGCATCTCCATAGAACAGTTGAGGATGCGCACCGTGGGATGCTTGACTGCGGCCCGCAGCGAAGCCCCCACCAGTTTGGGACTGGTGGTGAATACGATATCAGCACCATCGGCGATGGCTTTTTCCACCAGTTCGTCGGCATTCTCGCCCGGCACGGCGTCGCAGTAGACCGCCGTTTCCACCTTGCCGGCAAACACGGTATCCAGCTGGGTGCGGCCAAACTCGTGCTGGCTGGTCCAGGCACTGGTCTCGGGGTTGCGCTCATGCACAAAGGCCACCTTCAGGTGGGTGGGCGCCGTGCGCATGCTGGGCAGCAGCTTGTCGATGAGTTTTTCCTTGGCAGGTTCCGCCGGTTTGACGCTCACCGTCACCGGGTCGTCGTTCTGCAGGGCCAGCACATCATCCCACAGGGCGTCCAGCTTCTGGCTCAGTTCCGTGGGGGAACTTTCGGCCAGTTCCTTGCGGGGGTACACACGCAGCAGCAGCAGCAGGGCGTCGCCGGTGGTGCAGCGCAGATGTCCGCCGCCGTGGGCCAGAAATGCCTTTTTCACCCAGTTGTACAGCGAGAGGATATCGGCGCGGTCATCGTCGGTCCATGCCTCTTCGGGGGCCTTGCCCATAAGTTTCTGCAGGCGGGCAAAGCTGCCCGGCTTGGTAAAGCGCAGGGTGTAGGTCTTGATGAGGGGGTAGTAGTTCATGAACTCATAGTACAGGCGCACTTCGGGCACGTCGCTGTAGCGGGGCACCACCCGGGTCACGTTGGCCGGGATACTGCTGGCGCCAAAATACTTGAGTACGCTGACCCGCTTGTTGCCCTCCTGCACATAGAACCGACCCAGGTATTCAAAGCAGCGGACGGGGTCGCGGATGCCCTCTTCCACATGGGCGATGCACAGGCTGGTCCACTTGGTGCCAAACTCGGTCTTAAGGTCCAGCAGCGGCATAAAGTCGCTGGCAAAGGCCATCGTGCGCCCGGCGGTCTTGGTGCCTACCAGCAGTTCCAGCGGCACTTCGATCAGGCCCAGGGGGATCTGGCTCTCCACATCCACATTTTGCAGGATATCATCCAGCACGGGCAGATAGGGCGACTGGCCGGCCGCCGTCTTTTCACGGTAGTTGCGCTGTCCCATCCGTTGTGCCTTGACATAGTATTCCATTGCCTCTGCACGGGTCATAGCGGTCTCCTTCTCGCCTTTTGGGCGACATGTTCCACAAATTTACATCCAAAACTTTATACAAAATGATTATAGCACACCGCAGCCCAAGATACAAAACAATTTCTGGGTCAGTCCTTTTGGCCGGTGTGTACAGCCATGGGGTAGATTTTCTTCATGCGGGCATCGTCGTAGTGTTCGTCCAGATAGACCTGCAGCTGGTTCTGGGGCGGTGTGCCCGCCACACGGGCAGTGTACCGGGCCAGCGCCAGGGAACTGACCGCCACGTTGGCGATCATGAACAGGCACAGCCCCCAGGTCAGCACGGTGCCGGCGCGGCGGGGAATGCGTTCAATGAGGGCGGAAATGGGCGGGTAAAAAAGTTTGAACCAGGCAACCGCCGCAAATCCCCAGAAAAAGCAGTACAGCAGGTTGATGCGCCCGCCCAGGTTGAAGGGGATTTTGCTGTAATCCCAGAAGACCGTGCCGAACACCACCTCGGTAAAGACGCTGCACAGGTATTCATAGGCACCGCCCAGCAAGGTGCCTGCCACGAACAGCCAGCTGGTGGATTTATCCTTATACCGATAGAGCAGCAGCGTGACCAGCGCGATGGCCAGCCCCCACACGATGGAGAAGGGCCCCCACACCACACTGGAACGGCTCATCCAGTACCCGGCGGTAAGGCGGCAGTAAATGGTTTCGGTCACATCCCCCAGGAAAGCACCGATGAAAAACAACAAAATGATCTTGTACGGGCTGCAGCCTTCGGCAAAAGTGGTGGACCGGGCCTGTTTTTCGTGCACAAAGGTGCGCACAGGGTAGCTGCGGGTCATGCGGCGTTCCACACGGTCCAGAATCCACATGCCGGCCCGCAGCGTCAGGTTAGCCAGGCGGTTGCTCACAGCCTCGGCCGGGGGCCAGGTATACCGCAGGCCCAGCAGCGTCAGCAGCGTACCGGCTACGTCAATAAGAAGCAGTACCAGCAGCACCCACAGCACAGCCACCCGCACCCCCACGGGGATCAGGTGATAGAGGGCCAGCAGCAGCGGATTGCCCCACCGCAGCACCACCACGCCCAACAGGCCCCACAACAGGGAGGCGCTCAGGCAGATGTAGCCGTCCAGGTGGAAACGGTGATCGCTGTAATCCCACCAGCGGGTATTGGTAAAGCGTTCCAGCACATGGCCGGCCACCCATTCAATGACGGTAGCGTACACAGCACTGAAAATAAACAAGAAGAACCAGCGCTCGTGCAGGTCCCGCAGGGCGAAGGTGATGACGATTGCACCGATACCATACAGGATACAAAGCGGCCCGTTGAGTACGCCGCGGTCCTGGTAGCGGCGTTTGCGCACGGCGGTGGTGACTACCTCGCCCAGCCACCCCAGGAAGGAGTAGACAAAAAACAGATAGAGCATAGAGTAAAATGTCATAATCGTATCCTCTTATTCACAGGTCAGGCGGCAACCCGGCACATCGTCACTGACATAGCGGGTACGGCGGCTGATCTGGTTATCCAGCGGTTGGCCCGCGGCGTACAGCCGCAGGTTATGGGCAAAAATGCCCACGATGTTTTCCAGGGTGCGGGGCAGGCTGAACCGGCCCGAGATGTGGGGGGTGATGAGTACCGTGTCCAGGTCCCACAGGGGATGTTCCGGCGGCAGCGGCTCGGGCTCGGTGACATCCAGCGCTGCGCCGTACAGGGCGCCGCTGTTCACCGCTTCGGCCAGGGCGTCACAATCCACCGCCGAACCGCGGCCCACGTTGAGCAGGATGGCGCCCGGCTTGCACCGGGCCAGCCGCGCCGCATCAAACAGGCCGGCAGTCTCGGGCGTTCCCGGCAGGCTCAGCGCCACCAGGTCCGCCTGGGGCAGTTCTTCGTCCAGGTGGTCAATGCCCACCACCCGCAGGCAGTAGTCAGGGGCCGGGGCAGCGCGCCGGCGCACCCCCACCACCTGGGCGCCCAGGGCATGCGCCCGCCGGGCGAAGCTGGAACCGATGTCCCCCAGCCCTACGCAGAGTACCCGTGCCCCTGCAACGGAGCGCACCGGGCGCTGGATGACATCCCATTGATGGCGGTGTTGACGGTCCCGGTAAAGCTGCAAATCCTTGGCCAGAGCCAGCCACATGCCCAGCATCCACTCGCTGATAGCCAGCCCATAGGCCCCGGTGGCGTTGGTGACAATGCAGTCCGGCGGCAAAACGCCGGGTTCCAGATAAGGGTCCGGCCCCGCAAAGTTGGACTGAAACCAGGCCAGTTTCCGATTCTGCCGGATCAGTTCCACCGGCACATTGCCCAGGATGGCATCCGCCCAGAGGATTTCCTCCCGGGTGGCGGCCTCCTGGGTGGTGAACCGGTACTGAAACCCGGGCACCGCCTGCCTGATGGTGTCGCGCTGAGCCGCCGACAGCGGCAGCGCCACCAGAATGTGTTTTTCCATGGCTATCCCTAACCTCTATCCTCTGTACTTTCTGCAAAATGCAGAAACGGCGTATCAAAGCCCCCGCTGCCGCCTGCTGAACACACAGCCGCAGTATTCCTGCCGGTAGAGCCCATACTCGGCGCTGAGCTGCAGGCTGCGCTTGTAGCCATCCTTTTTGCGGAATTCACTGGGCAAAAAGCGCACGCCGTACTGCGCCCCCAGTTGCGCCCCCAGGTCATTGATGCGTACCGGGTCCTTCAGGGGTGAGATAGACAGGGTGGTACAGAACCAGTCAAACCCATGTTCTGCCGCGTACCGGGCCGTTTGTTCCAGACGAAGGCGATAACATATGGTGCAGCGCGCCCCCTTTTCCGGCTCCTGTTCCAGGCCTTTCACAGCATCGTAAAATTCCCTGGGTTCATAGGGCAGTTCCACCACCGGGAACCGATACCCGGCCTCTTCCACAAATCGCTCCAGTTCGGCCTCGCGGCGGTGATATTCCGCCGGCGGGTCAATGTTGGGGTTATAATACAAGATCGTCAGTTCAAAATGTTCCGCCAGCCGTTCCAGCGTGGCGCTGGAACAAGGCGCACAGCAGGCATGGAGCAGAAGCCGCGGGCGCTGCCCCTGCGCCGCCAGCTGCTGCAGCACCTGTTCCATTTCGCGCTGGTAATTGATCCGATTCGACATATGGCCGTCCCCCTGGTGTGGTTTGGATGCGCGGCCCCACCGGGGGACCATTCACCATCATCATAGCATATGCGGCGTGGTTTTGCATCAGGTTCCCGGGATTTTTTATGACTTTTTGCGGCGGTTTTACACGATTTGTTTTTATTTCTTTTGCAATTTCTTGAAACTTCTTTCACCACTTTATCACATCCCCCCGTTATACTATAAGTGTCCTCAGGGAAGGAAGCAGGGACCCGACTCCGAGGGCAGGAACCCCAAGTTTTTTCATCCATACTCCTCTTTTCTTTTGACGCTGAAGCGGCGCGGGCGCAGGCCCGGGCCGCTTTGGCTTTTTTGTGCCTTTTTCCCCCCCGAAAGCCGTAGATTTGCGCGGCGCCCCCTTGCAAAATTCCTCAAAAA
>DXBO01000062.1 GCA_019116485.1 Candidatus Gemmiger excrementavium | reverse complement strand
AGCGCGCTGGACCCCGCCCTGTTCCTGGCCGAGGCCCCCTTTGCGCCGGTGGCCCTGTTCGCCCTGCTGCTGGTTGGCTCGGTAGCCCTGGCCTACGCCCTGGGCGCCCGCAGGATTCTAACCGCCGACCTCTCCCAGCTGTTGAAGGACGATACCCTGCCCTGACAGACAAAAAGACCCGCCTGCCGGCGGGTCTTTTTGGTTGCGTTAGGTTTTCAGCTGCGGGCGTCGGCATCTCTGCGCAGCAGGATGCGTGCCTCCCAGGGCTGCAGGGTGCCGGGCTGTGCCGGCAGGTTTTCGATCAGGGTGTCGGCGTTTTCCCAGCCTGCGGGCAGGGTCCAGGGGGTAGCTTCGTCCCCGAAGTTGCACACCACCAGCAATTGCTCCGCCCCCAGTGCTCGTTCATAGACAAACAAGTGGGGATGCTCCTCTTCCAGCAAGGTAAAGTCACCATCCACAAAGACCGGGTACTGTTTGCGCAGGGCGATGAGCTTTTGGTAATAGGCAAACACCGAATCAGGGTCGGCCAGTTCCGCCCCGGCGTTGACGGTGGTATAGTTGGGGTTCACCGGCAGCCAGGGGGTGCCGGCGGTAAACCCGGCGTTGGGGGTGTCGTCCCACTGCATGGGGGTGCGGGCATTGTCCCGCCCTTTGGCGTAGATGGAACGCAGCACCTCCGCTTCCGGGTAGCCTTCGGCCATCCGCTTGCGGTAGAAGTTCTGGATCTCCACATCCCGGTACTGCTCTATGGGCAGCTGAATGTTGGTCATGCCCAGTTCCTCGCCCTGGTAGATGTAGGGGGTACCCTGCATGCCGTGGAGCATGGTGGCCAACAGTTTGGCGGAACGGGCCCGGTACTGCCCGTCGTTGCCCCAGCGGGAAACAATGCGGGGCAGGTCGTGGTTGTCCAGGAACAGGCTGTTCCAGCCGCAGCCATGGAGTTCCCGCTGCCAGCGGGCAAAGCTCTGCTTCATCTTCACAAAGGGCAGGGGCGCCAGGTCCCATTTTTCCTTGCCGGGCTGCTGGTCCAGGCACATCTGCTCAAACTGGAACACCATGGACAGCTCGCTGCCGTCGGGAGCGCTGTACAGCTTAGCCCGGGGAATATCGGCCCCCCAGGCTTCGCCCACCGTGACCAGGCAGCCTTTCTGGAAGGTTTCGGCGCTCAGTTCCCGCAAAAATTCATGCAGGCGCGGGCCGTTGTTGGTGATTTTTTTGTCCGGTTCCTTAGCGATCTGGTCGATCACATCCAGGCGGAAACCTTCCACCCCCTGGTCCATCCACCACAGGATCATATCATAAATTTCCCGCCGCAGAACCGGATTTTCCCAGTTCAGGTCGGGCTGCTGGGGGGCAAACTGGTGGAAATAATACTGCTGCACCTGGGGCACCCACTCCCAGGCCGGGCCGCCGAACACCGCCTGCATATCGTTGGGCAGTTGGTCGGGGGTGCCGTCCCGCCAGACATAGTAATCGTGGCAGGGGTTGTCCCGGCTCTGGCGGGCCTGTTGGAACCAGCGATGCTGGTCGGAGGAATGATTGAGTACCAAATCCAGCATCACGCCGATGCCCCGGCGCTTGCCCTCCCGGATGAGAGTGCGCAGATCGTCCAGCGTGCCGAACAGCGGGTCGATATCCTGATAATCCGAGATATCGTAACCATTGTCCACCTGGGGCGACGCAAATACCGGGGAAAGCCAGAGTACATCCACTCCCAGGGTCTGCAGGTAATCCAGCCGTTGGATGATGCCGGGGATATCCCCCACACCGCTGCCGGTGGTATCCTGAAAGCTGCGGGGATAAATCTGGTAGACGACAGCGGATTTCCACCAGTCTTTTTTTGTCTTGTCGAGCATATGCTTCCTCCTGTGCCCAAAAGGGGCTCATTGTAAGGCGGCCTTTACGCCAGAACCGCCCGCAAAAGGCGGGCATAGTCGGCACCGTCGCAGTATACATCGCAGGGCGGCGGTGTTACACCGTCGGTATTGAGAAAACAGGTTCGGATTCCCAGGGCCCGGGCCGGGGCCATATCGTCCACGGGGCTGTTGCCCACCATAAGGCAGCGCTCCGGCGAAACGCCCGCCGCCCCCAACGCCAGACGGAAATAATCCGGGTCCGGCTTTTTGATGCCGTGGTCTGAGGAGATAAAAACCTTATCGAACCGTTCCCACAGGCCCAGGCGGCGCATTTCCGGCTCGGTAAACAGGCGCTGGGCGTTGGACAGCAGAAAGACCCGCTTGCCTGCCCCGCGCAGGGCGTCCAGCAGACCGATGGCGCCGGGGTACAGTTCCGACACATCGGTGGAACAGGCCCGCAGCATGCGGCCCACCTCGGCCAGAGTCCCGGGCGGCACCGTTGCCCCTTTCTGGGCAAACAGCGCCCCGAACACCCCCTCCAGCCGGACTTCCACCAGGGTCTTGCCGGTAGCAGCCCGGACGGCGTTTTCCTGCCGGGTGATCTCCCGCCGATAAGCGGTGCGCAGCGTCTGGGGCGTGTAGGCCGCCCCGTAGTACCCGAACAGGTAACACAAGGGTTTCCACACCCGGGTCAGGTCCTCCTCGTCCGTATGGATGCGGATGAGGGTTCCGTACAGATCAAAAAAGACCGTTTCCATGTTTTGCATTGGTTTCTCCTTGTGGGGCCAGCAACGTCAGCGCCGGATGCAGACCCCGCCGGGGGCCAGCCGGTTCCCGGTCAGGCCCCGTTCAAACAGGACCTCTTTTTCCGGGCAAAGTTCCCAGGGGGTATTTCCGGCGTTGAGCAGTACCTCCACTCTGCCCCGGCAGTACCACACCTGCCGGGCCCCAGGGGCCTGCCGGAATACCGGCATGCCGTCCCGCAGTTCGGGCAGGGTGCGGCGCAGGGCGATCAGGCGGCGCAGCTGATCGATCCTCTGCTGGTTTTCGGGGGTATCCATCTTGTCCCAGGGCATGCAGCGGCGGCAGTCCGGGTCATGGCCGCCGGGCAGGGCCACCTCGGTGCCATAGTAGATACAGGGGCTGCCGGGCAGCGTGAACAGCAGCGCCAGCTGCTGGAAAAAGGCATCCTCGCTGCCGGAACGGGTGAACAGCCGGTCGGTATCGTGGGAGTCCATCAGGTTGAACAGCACATCGGT
>DXBO01000061.1 GCA_019116485.1 Candidatus Gemmiger excrementavium | reverse complement strand
GTCCGCATCCTGCCGCTGCAGCCCAGGGTCCTGGTGCTGGGCGCGCCGCCCGCCGGTGTGGCGCTTTATACCGCCCCGCAGGTCGGGGAGAGCATCCCCCTGACCGGCTGGACCCGCGCCACCTGCGAGGGAGCCGCCTACCCGGCCTTCGGCTCCGCTGTGCCGGTCACGCTGCCCGATGACCTGGCCGCTGAACAGCCGGAATTTTCCGGCTTTGCGCGCTACGAAACGCAGTTTACGCTGGACGCGCCCGCCGCGCTGCGGTTGGAGATCACCGATGCCGCCGAAGGGGTGGAGGTCTTTTTGAATGGCGAGAGCGCCGGCATCCAGATCGCTCCGCCCTTCGCCTACGACCTCGCGGGCCGGGCGGGGGAGAACCGTCTCGTCATTGAAGTGGCCACCACCCTCGAGCGCCAATGCTACCCGCTGCTGGACGGCTACCGCAAAATGCTGGCCCCAAAACCCACCGGCGGCAGTGGCCTGACCGGCACGGTGGCACTGCGGCGGACTCCATAAAATTAACGTGAAAAGCGAGCAATCAGCCTACCGTCAAATAAACGGTTTTTTAATCCTTGCATAGAAAACGCCCCGCGAAGGAAGCCAGAGCGGCTCCCCCCTTCACGGGGCGTTTTTCATATGATTGCAGGCGGATAGATCTCTATGAGGAGATGCTTTTTGAGCGCGACACTTGTTGCCGTATGTCTGTTGGCTCGTGGCAAGTAAACAGACAGGTACGGTCTGGTGGAATCATGCCATTGCAGATCGTCAGGGCTTCTGTGGACAAACGCCCATTTCCTCAAATCGGCAAAAGGAATGGGCTTTTAATCTTTGCAATATTGGAAAAAGGTTCGGATTTTGTGCTTGTGGTGCGCCAGACTGGACCAGGCAGCCGCATCTTTTCACAGCCGGTCCTTATAGGCGGTTTTGAGCTGCTGGATCTCGTCCAGGCGGGCAAGGGCGGCGCCGCCCATCTGGGCCGAGAGGGCTAGGCTCAGGGCCTCGGCCACCGAGAGGGGGGAACTCATCGAGTGCTGTTCCTTTTCGTCCCCGCGGTAAACAAAAAGCTCGATGTCGGCGCGGGGGCCCTCGCCGTGCCAAACGCGGCTGGTGAAAAGGATGGTCCGGTAGCCGGCCTGCTGCTGCCGCTCCAGAATGACCCCGGCCGCCTGCGATACCTTGGCAAAGCCGAACAGCACGACCACGTCCTGCGGACCGATGGCGGCCAGACGCTCGGCCAGTTCGCTGCCGGCAGACGGCAGCTGCTCCACCTCTAGCCCGATGCGGCGCAACCGGTATTCCAGCAGGACGGCCGGGGCACGGGAGGCGTTGCGGGCGTGGAGAAAAATTTTGCGCGCCCCCAGCAGGGCGGCCACCGCCGCGGCAAAGGCCTCCCGGTCCAACAGGTCCAGGGTCTTTTGCAGGTTGTAGCGCTGCTGTTCCAGCCAGGCGGCAAGGATGTCGTCTTCCTTGGCCTGCAGGGTGTTGCTCAGTTTCTGGACCGGCCCGCGCTGGATCGTCTGCTCCACCACCGTCCGCTTGAGGTGCTTGAAATCCTCGCAGCCCACATGCCGGGCAAAGCGGGAGACCGTGGCCTCCGAGATATGCAGCGCCGCCGACAGCTGCCCGATGGTCATGCAGAGAAATTCATCCCGGTGCGCGGCGATGTATTCCACGATGTCCTGTTCGGTGCTGGTCAGTTTTTCCGGCATTTGGGGAAAGGAAAGATTCATAGACGCCTCCTGTTATACCAGGGCCAGCAATTCCTCGTGAATGCGGCCGTTCGTCGCCAGTATAGCACAACTGGCTGCGGCAAGGGAAGGGGTCTTGCCGTCCCATGTGGTCAGGCGGCCGCCGGCTTCTTCCAGGATCAGCCAGCCGGCCGCATAGTCCCAGGGTTTGAGACCGTGCTCCAGGTACGCATCCAGACGGCCGCAAGCCGTATAGCACAGTTCGACGGAGGCCGCGCCGATCCGGCGGATGTCGTGGCAGCGGTCGTAGATGCGGCGGGCCCGGGCAAAGGCGGCGCCGGCTTCCTCCCGCCGGCCAGGATTGGTCCCCACCGAGCAGAGGCTGTCCGCCAGGTGCACGGTCCCGCTGGCATGGATGGGCCGCCCATTGCAGAACGCTCCCCCGCCCCGCCGGGCAGCAAACAGCTCCCCTGCAAAGGGGTCGAACACAAGGCCGAGGCACACCCTGCCGCCTTCGGCCAGTGCCAGCGCAATTGCACTGTGCCGGAAACCGTGGATCAGGTTGGTGGTGCCGTCCACCGGGTCCAGGACCCAGACCGGGCGGGCCGGGTCGATGGCGGCGTTGTCCTTTTCTTCTGCCATGAACTGGATCGTTCCGTCCAGCGCCTGCAGCCGGGCGCGGATCTGCTCCTGCACTTCGGTATCCACCGCCGTGACAAAGTCGGTGGGGCCTTTGGCGCGCACCTGCGCCGCCAGGCTCCGGTCCTCCAAACGCGCACCCGCCTCCCGTACGATGCGGCCAGCCTGCCGCAGCAGCGCAGCGGTGTCCATCACAGGGCCGCCTTCTTGGCTGCCAGCACCGCCGGGGACTCTCCCTCGCGGCTCAGCAGGAGCGAAACATAGTCCCCACCCAGGGCGTGGACCTCTTTCAGCGCGCGTTTGAGCAGGCCGGCCGTGCGCACCTTGACCTCCGCGTCGGGATGGACGCAGATGCTGTACCGGCCTACCTTCATCTCCCGGGCCAGCGCGTCAAAGGAAGCAAAATCGTGTTCAAAACAGGTGCGGATGCAGCCATACTGCACCGCCTGATGGGTGTCGCTGCCGGCCACCACCGGCTTGCCCAGCCGCTGCCCCAGCCCGAAGGTCAGCTCCTCAGTGCGCTGGCGGTCCTCGGCGATGTCCTTGCCGTTCAGGTCTAGAAAATCAAAGCGCATCAGCAGCTCTGGCGGCAGGTCGGGGATGTGCCCGCCGTCCCGGAAGGGGTGCCCCGCCCCCACCAGGACCGGGTATTCGGCAAAGAGTTCCAGCAGCTGCGCCGCCGGGAGGAACCGGTCTTTGGTCTTGTGCGGCTCCAGGCGGCGGTTCATCTCCCGGATGGCCTCCATCGGGCCGACGCACAGCACATGCCCGCCTTCCGCAATGTCGGTCTCCATGCCAGGAAAAACGCGCAGTCCGCCCGCGTCTTCAAATACATAGGCGTCCCCGTTCTTTTCGCCCCGCGCTTCGACGTAGCCGTAAAGGGTGTCGAACTGCTGGGTGTTGAAATGCTCGGTCAGGCAGATGGCGTCCAGGCCGGCGCGGCGCGCCTCGCGCAGCAGCCAGTCGGTGTATTCGGTGGAGAAAGGCAGATATTTTGCCAGCTTCCCATGTGTGTGAAAATCCATGTACATAGCGTTGTCCCTCTCAGAGCAAGGTGGAAAGCAAAAAGGCGGCGGCGACCCAGACAAACGACAGCGCCAGGAACAGCAGATCGTTGTTCGTCACTTTGAGGGCGGCCAGCTTGAGCTTTTTGACTTCATGGTTGGCGGCGGCGTAGCGGTAGCCCTTGATCTCCAGCACCTCGACGGTGGTGCGGGACCGCTTGGCCGTGTTGAGCATCAGGGGGTAAAAGGCACAGATGATGATCTGGATCTGGTAAGCCAGGTAGCGGATCTTGCCCCAAAGGGTGTCGTGGGCCGGCGGGTTGCCCCGCAGCCGGTAGGACAGCAGGACGTTCTGGAATTCCTCCATCAGGATTGGCAGCATCCGGTAGGCGTAGGAGATGGAGAAAGACAGCTGCTCCGGGCAGCCGAACCACATCAGGCCATTGGCCAGTTTGTCGGGGTCCATCCCTGAAAAGACGGTGACCGATGCCAGCGACACGGTGGCAACCTTGAGGGTGAGCACCAGCAGGGGCGCGATGGCCGAGGCGTCTCCGCCGAACAGCCAGGTCACGACCAGCAGATACCCCGTCTGGGAGAACACGCCAAGTCCAAACAGGAACAACACCAGCCCCGCCACATGAGCCAGGATCGTGGTGGCTGTTACCAACACAAAACATCCCAGCAGGAAGGGCAGGTCGCTGACGAACCAGGGGACCAGCCCAAAAAAGAGGTACCAAACGATCAGGACGCGAGGGTCCATCGCGGCGATGACGGTATCGTTGTTGCCGTAAGCATTTTTCAGCACCTGGCTGCGCAGAAAATCTATGGACAGTTTGTCCAGGATATTTTCCGAGAGCTTATCGACCGCTTTCATACAGGCTTCCTCCCCTCAAAACAGCGCAAAAAGTCGTCGATGGTGTAGCAGAGGGCGGCGGGGTCCAGCGCCTGCCCCATGGCGAAGATCTCGGGCGGACGGATGCCCACCCGCTCGATCAGGGCGCGGTCCCCGAAGATCTCATCCCGGGTCCCGTCGGCCACGACCTTTCCGCCGCACAGGACGATGATCCGCTGGGCCCACTCGCAGACCAGCTGCATATCGTGGGTGGCAATGACCACCGTCTCGGTGATCTCTTTCAGATCCTCAAGGGTGCGCATGATTTCCTTTCGGGTGGCAATATCCAGGTTGGCGGTGGGCTCGTCCAGCAGCAGGATGCCCGGGTCCAGCGCTACCCCGATGGCCAGGCTGGCTCGGCGCATCTGCCCGCCCGAGAGCAGGCGGCCGTCCCGGTCCCGCAGGCCGGACAGACGGAAACGCTCGAGCAGCCGGTCGGTGCGGCCGGCCGCATCGGGAACGCCCCGGGCCTCCATCGCGTAGGCGATGTCCTTTTCGATCGAATCCTTGATGAACATATCTTCGGGGTTCTGGTAGACCATCGAGACCTCGCGGGAAAGGGCCTCCGGCCGGACGTCCCGCAGAGACCGTCCATGCAGGCAGACCGTGCCGGTCGACGGCTTCATCAGCCCCACCAGCAGTTTCATAAAGGTGGATTTGCCCGCCCCGTTGGAGCCGATGAGGGCCACCTTGTCCCCTTTGTGGATCGCAAGGCTGAGCCCGTCGAACACCTTGTGCGGTTCCCCCTTGACGCTGCGGTAGGCCACCGAAACGTCCTGGAAGGAGGCCACTGTCTCCCCCTGCGCAGGGGCGGCAGACCGTGGGGCGGGTGCCGGGTCTGCCCGGGGGACAAACACTTCCCTGCCCTCTGAGATGGTCGCCGGCAGGCGCGGCACGGTCAGGCTGCCCGCCTGGCGCATCCGCCAGGCCGCAAGGGTCACCTGCGGCGGGAAAATATTGCAGCTTTGCAGTTCTTCCACCCGCTGCAGAGCCTCGCCGGTGGGCAGCATCCACTGTACCCGGCCCTCTTTCAGCAGCATGACGTGCTTGCAGAAGTCGGCAATGTACTCGGTGTGGTGCTCGATGACGATGATGGTCTTGCCGTACCGCTCGTTCAGCTCCCGCAGCACCCCATAGATGCGGTCGGCGTGGGCCGGGTCCAGCTGGGCGATGGGCTCGTCCAGGATCAGGACGTCGGGCTGCAGAGACAGAGCC
>DXBO01000060.1 GCA_019116485.1 Candidatus Gemmiger excrementavium | reverse complement strand
TTGGAAGCGCCGGTCTTGATGGCCTTTTCTTCCAGGCCGTCCAGCTCGGTGCCCTGGCCCACGTCGCCGGAAACGGCGATGACTTCGCAGTTGTTGTAGTTTTCCTTCAGCCAGGGGATGATGATGGAGGTGTCCAGACCGCCGGAGTAAGCCAGTACCACTTTCTTGATGTCCTCTTTGTTCTTTTTCATGGTGATTCCCTCTCTGTCGTATCAGGCGGCTGGCGCCGCTGAATATTTATTCATTCATTGCTGTATATTATACAACTTTTTCCTCAAATGACAAGTGGAAAAAGCCACAAAGGATTTTCTACTTTCAGCAAGATTTTGGGCAACCTGTACAGCCACTTGCGCCCGGTATGCAGTTTTATGCATGAATATGCAATCTGTACATGTCTTGCTGAAACGCATTGCCCCTTACTGGGGCATTGCTCCCGCGCTGGTAGTCCCCATCTCTTCTTATTTTCCTTCGCGCGGCAGCATTTCCGGCCTTGCTGCCAACAGGGCATCACTTACCTTTTGGTTCAACGGTTTTTCCAGCAGGCAATACGAAAGCCATCCGAGCGGCTGCATCACGCAGGCAAACAACAGCATTCCGGCTTGGTTGGCCACACAAGCCGGGTCTAGGTGCAGCACCGGCAGTAGCAAAAACAGCAAAAGGTACGCGGGGAAATGCCAGATAAAAACGCTGTATGTGATTTTTGCCCACCGGCCCCAAAAACGGGCGCCTGTGACACGCGCAAGAGGATTGCTCTGTACTAAAACGATAAGGGCGGGATAAAAAACAAAAGTTAAGAGGTACGGCAAATATTCCAACTGGCCATTCGCACGTTTAAAATCTACAGCAAATAGCAACACTGTCAGCAGACTTACCCCCACAGAGTAGCGCCAGGCCTTGATTTTTGGCATAAAGGCCGCCAGCAGTACACCCGCAAAGAAAGCATAAAATCCCCTGCTGCTGGAGCCATTCAAAAAGGGCAGGTTGATGCCGTATGTCCCGATGCCGCAACCCAGAAGCAGGAAAAACGCCATTCCATAAAAGGGTGAAACCGCAAGACGCCCCGACCAGTAAACAATGCCGTAGAAAAGGATATAACACAATAGTAGCACACTGCAGTACCAAGTAGGGTTATTCAACGAAGGATTAGCAAAAGCCCATCCGTCCTGCATTCCCAAAGCCTGAAGAACGGCGCCAAAAAAAGACGGTTTTCCCAGGTAAAATTCATTTCCGCTATAAATCCTATCATACAGAATCAAAAGCATCGCACTAACGACACCGCTCACCGCCATCAGCGGCAACAGCCTGGATACTCTGCGGGCATAAAATTGATAAAACGTAAGCCCCTGTGCAATCTTTTGGATATACGGGAACATGCACATCCCTGATATGAGAAAGAAAAGTTCCACCACATACCCAAAGTTAAAATTGCCTCCATAAAAATCCACAAAGCAGTGAAAGGTCTGCCCTGTTATTCCCTGCCCATCTTGTTGATAGTGGTGAAAGATGATGAAAATTGTCGCAAAAACCTTGAGCATATCCAGCGCATGGTTTCTTTCGCTTTTCACAAAAACAGTCTCCTTTCTCTTTTGCACTTCCCGCAAACACACGTCAACCCTTCATGGCAAGTCATCCAGCACCGCCGTCACTTCGGCCTCGGGCAAGCGAAGCCGCACCGGGGCGGGCGGGTCGGCGGGCGGGTTCAGCGGGCAGGCCCAGTAACCCAGGTCCAGCCAGCGACCAAATTTGTAGCCGCTGTTTTTTTCCACGCCATAGCGGGTGAAGCCCAGCGCCTTGTGGAAAGCATCACTCTGGGGGTTGGGCCGGGTGATGAGGGCAAAGGCGTTGTGGTAGCCCTGGCGGCGCAACAATTCCAGCAGCGCCGTGTACAGTTTGCGGCCCGTCCCCTGTCCCAGCACATCGGGTGCACAGTAGACGGTGGTCTCCACGTCCCAGGCAAAGGCCCGCCGGGTGTGCCAGGGGTGGGCGCAGGCATAGCCCGCCAGCCGTCCGTCCGCCGTATAGGCCACCAGAAAGGGGGCTTTTTCCAGCACGTCGGCAATATTCTGCCGGTACTCTTCCCTGGTGGAAAGCTCATACTGGAAGGTCTGGGTACCGTGGGTGACGTACCAATTATAAAGGGCAACCACATCCGCCGCATCGTCGGGGGTGGCCATCCGCACCGTCAGGCGGCTGCGGGCGGCCCAGTCCGCGGCCAGGGCTTCCTTTTCGGCTTTGGGCAGCTTTTTCAGGGCGGCTTCCCGTTTCAGGGCCGTGGATTTATCGGCGCAGCGCTGGGCGTAGGCCAGCTGCACCGCGGCCTTGCCGTGGCTTTTGGTGTATTTGGCGCCCCCCGCCCCCGTGCGGTGGGCCCGCAGACGGCGGGCCAGGTCGTTGGTCCAGCCCGCATAGAGGCTGCCGTCTGCACAGCGCAGCAGATAGACCCAGGCCGGGGTATCGGGCAGACGTTGGGCGGCCAGGCTGGGGCCCGGGCCGAAAACTTCCCCGCTCATTCGCTGACCGGGCGCCCTGCGGCCCGCAGGGTGCGGCGGCAGGCCTCGATGGCCGTGGCCTTGTCGTCGGCGGTGATGAGGAAACGGCTGGGGTGGCAGAACCGCAGCCCCAGACCGCTGATCTGCCGCAGCTGTTCTTCCGGCTTGCCCGCCCAGGCCGGCGGGAAGGGCAGCTTGCTGCGCTTGGTGCGGTGGTCGGTGACGCACTGGGCGCTGTAACCGCCCCGCTGGCTGGGGTAGACTACAAACAGCGCGTCGGTCTTGTACAGGCCGTTTTTCCAGGGCATGTAGGCGGGCAGTACCACGATGCCGTCCCGCATGTTGGCGTAGGCCCGGCGCACCGTTTCGTCGGCGCGGTTGACCGCGTTGGCGGCGGCGATCTCATTTTCCAGAATGGTCTTGGCCACCGGCACCGCCCGCCAGAAGCAGGCGTCGGGGTCCTCCTTGGAATCCCACAGGGGGTTGAAACTGCCGATGGCGTCGGCCAGGGAGTTCTGCTCACCGGTGTTATCGTTCAGGTCCAGGGGCTGGATGAAGTTTTCGTCCAGCAGGCGGGCCTGATGTTCCCCCACCAGCTGGGCCCCCAGCACCCGCCACAACAGGCCGAAGGCCGCATAGGGCACGCCGTTGGGGCGGGTCTCCCGCGGTTCGGAATGATGGTCAAACAGACCGCCGCCCACATCATAGACAATGCCCTGGAAATCATCGGGCACCGTAAAACCCCGGGTGATCTTGATGTCGGGGCGCACGATCTGCAAAAGCGCCGTGGAAAAAACATCGTCGGCATGGAATTTGCCGCCGTGGGTAAAACCGTTTGCGGGTATCTTCATAGTCAGTCTCCTGTATCGTTCATGCTGCGGTCATTATACCACATCCGGGCTGTTTGTGCACCGCCTTTTTGCCCCGGGAAAACAAAAAAGCGGACCGCACCGTCGTCTCCCCGTGCGGTCCGCCCCTGCGGCCTATGGTTCAGCGCCCTATCTGGGGGCCCAGATACCCGCCTGCCTGCCAGTAAATATGCAGCATCCGGCGGCAGGTCTCGTCAGCGCGGCGCAGGTATTCCTTTTTGCGCTGCTGTTCCTCCCGCTGGCGCTGCTGTAAGGCACGCCAGCGGGCACAGGTTTTGTGGCAGCCCGCGCAGTAGGCGGGGCAATCGGTCTGACAGGGCAGCATGGGCAGTTCCTCCCTTAACAAGCTGTGTTGCTCCCAGTATACTGCACTGTGCGCGCGGATTCTATCGCATCCCCGTCATATTTGGGTAAAAATTCGGTCAACAGGCCCCCACAAAGGCCGCAAATATCTTGCGGCTGTCCTGGTTGCCCTTATAAGAAAATTCCGGGTGCCACTGCACAGCCCATACGAACCGTTTGCCAGGCTCGTACACCGCTTCAATGATGCCGTCGGGCGCCGCGGCCATGGGCGCCAGCCCCGGGGCCAGGTCCCGTACAGCCTGGTGATGACAGCTGTTGACGGCCAGCGGTTCCGCGCCCAACAGGGCGGCCAGCGGTGTGCCGGGCAGCGGCTGCACGGTGTGGATAGGCTGGTCATAGGGTGCCGGCTGGCGGTGGTTGACCGACGACGGGCACTGAGCGGGCAGGTCCTGCCAGAGGGTGCCGCCCAGCGCCGCGTTCAAAAACTGGATGCCCCGGCAGATGCCCAGCACCGGTTTGTCCTGAGACCGGGCCAGGGCCAGCAGCCTTTGCTCCATGGCGTCCCGCTCGGGGCTTTGCTCGGCACACAGGCCGGGGTCTGCCCCGCCGTACAGCGCCGGGCCCACATCCTGCCCGCCGGTGAACAGGAACCCGTCGCAGGTATCGGCCAGCTGGGCCAGCACCCCTTCGTCGGCGGTCAGCGGCAGCATCACCGGCGTGCCGCCCGCCGTCTCGATGCCCTGCATATAACCGGGCAGCATCCAGTAACTGTCTTTCTGGTAGTCCATCAGCGGCACCAGGCCGATGATGGGGCGTTTTTTTGTTTCCACAAGCGTTCCCCTCCCTGTAAAAAAAGCGAAGATGTCCGGGGCGCGGGCATCTTCGCCTGATATGGTTGATATTGTAGCGCGTTTGACACACGGCGTCAAGGGCTCAGAATGCTTCCACTTTAAGCACCGCGGCCCCGCTGG
>DXBO01000008.1 GCA_019116485.1 Candidatus Gemmiger excrementavium | reverse complement strand
AAGGTTATGGAATCAGGTATGTGTTTTCCTCAGCCGGTTGGTTTTCAAAAAACATGATGTCGTAAATAGGCAGATAGGTGATCTTTCCCTTTTCTGTGATCTCTCTTGTGTTGGAAAGAACAAACGCCGTTTGAATATGGTATTCCTCATTGTTTACAAAGTGGTTCAGCGCGCTATGCACCGTATAATCTTTGCCGGATTTCACCTCGATGGGCACGACCGAAAGACTGTTGTAATCATCAATCAGATAGTCGACTTCTCCTCTGTTGCGGTTGTCATAGTAAAACAGTTTGTGCCCGTGGGCCGCCAGTTCGCTGGCAACTACCGTTTCATAGACAGAGCCCAAATTGATCGAGCGCACATCCTCCAAAATGGCGCGAATGTTGTTGCCGTATAGGAGGGCCGACAGGATGCCCACATCATTCAGGTACAGCTTGAGCAGGTTCTTGCCCTCTGTTTCCGCCAACGGGAAATGCGGGTTGGACACCGCCTGCACATTCAGCGCAATCCCCGCGCTGATCAAATACTCGAACTCGTCCTGGTAGTCGCCAAAGGTTTTGCCCCGTTTGTTTTCGATCTGCTGGGCTACCACCCGCTTCTTCCTGTTTTCCATGTTGGAGGGGATCAGGTCGTAGATGCGCCGGATCTTCAATTTCCGCCCGGCGTCATATTTGGAGGCATCCGCTGCATAGTAGTCGTGGATTTCCCGCTGTACTTCCCGTACGCGCTGGATGTTTCGGCTTTCCAGGAATGCGTTGACCGCGTCCGGCAGGCCGCCCACCAGCAGGTACTTTCGGAACAGGTCCATCATCTTATTGTGCGTGGCTTCGTCCAACGCCTGGCGCGCCTGGAATTTTCGGCGCAGGGTCGAGATGGCAGTCTTATTCAAGCCGTTGGCCAACAGAAATTCTTCCAGGTCCAACGGGTACATGCGCACCTTTCGGATACTGCCCATCGGGATGGAGGTCGTCTGCGCCAGCGTGACCCCCAGCAGGGAGCCGCTGGCGATGTAGGTGAAGCGCCCGTCCTGCGCCAGAAATTTCAGCAGGGTCAAAAGCTGCGGATATGCCTGAATTTCATCGAGAAAGACCAGGGTGTTCCGTTTTTCTTTCATTTTGTCGCCGTGCAGCATACTGAGCTGAAGGTAAAAATCTTCTACCGAGCGGGTCTGCGCAAACAGGCGCTCGCCCAGCGAATCCTCCACCATGTTGACCTCGATAAAATTTTCAAACAACTGCTTACCCACATAGCGTATGATATAGGTCTTGCCAACCTGGCGCGCCCCGTCCACCAACAGGATGCGCGGGTCCTGCGCGCGCAGGTGATCTTCAATCAGGCGGGAAATTTTTCGGTACAGCATGGCACACACCTCATGAATGACTTTTCAATAGAAGTATACGCCATTTTTCATGACATTTCAATAGAATAAGAGCGCCTGTTTCGTGACTTATCAATGATTCTATATGGGTACTCGCTCCAGGTATTTTGCATACCCTCCATGTGCAGTTTGCCCCCCACGATTTCTGTGGGATCACACCTTTGTCCTTGACAAGCACGGCACCAGTTTGTATAATTTAATTATATCATTTTAATGAAAATGATATAATTAATCCCCCGCGAGGAGCATCCATGCATACCAAACGCTATGTTGAGCAATACCCCCAATTGCTAACCCCTGATATTGTATCCTTGTTAACACAGATTCACGAGTACAAGGGTGGACAGGCTCAGTTGATCGAATCCGATGATGAGGTGCTGGCCATCCTGGCAGAAAACGCCAAAATTCAGAGCGTCAAAGCATCCTGCCGGATGGCTGGAATTGCGACCACGGACGAGCGCCTAAAAAAGATAGCGCTTGACAAAACCATGCCCCAAACCCGCAGCGAGCAGGAGATCGCCGGGTATCGGGACGTGCTGACCGACATCCAGGAAAATAGCGGTTATCTGCCCCCCAAGCCATCGGTTATTTTACAGATGCATCGAAATTTGTATAAATTCTGCGGTTCGGCCTTGGGCGGCAGTTACAGAGCCAGCGAAAGTCCCCTGCCCGCGAAAGATACCGCCGGGTCAACAGAACCGTACGGATGCCAAGTCCCCGCTGGAGAGGTATCCCGGGCGATGGAACAGCTCTGCCAAACCTACGAGGCCGCTGCCACCGTGAGCGAGGTTGACCCGCTGCTGCTGCTCCCCCTGTTCGTGCTGGACTTTCTCTGTATCCACCCGTTCAGCGATGGCAGCGGCCGCATGAGTCGGCTGCTGACCCTGCTGCTCTTGCAGCGGGCAGGGTATCTCGTGGGAAAGTACAGCAGCATCGAATGGCTGATCGAGCAAAGCCGGGACGACTATTCCAAGGCGCTGCAGCAGAGCGCCATCGACTGGCAGGCGGGCCAAAATGATTACCGGCCGTTTGTGTGCTACACGCTGGGGGTGGTGGCAGCCGCCTACCGAGAGTTTTCCGAGCAGGTGCAGGCGCTGGCTGCCCGGGGCAAGAGCAAGCCGGAGCGCATCCGGGAGATTATCCAAACCCATCCCGGCGCCATCACCAAGGCGGAATTGATGGCCCAATGCCCGGACATCAGCCTGGCAACGGTGCAGCGCACGCTGGCTGAACTGCAGAAAAACGATAAGATCATCAAGCTGGGCGGTGGCCGCTATACCGCCTATATGTGGAATCAGGAGAGAAAACCATGCTGACCGGAGAATTGAGAAACAAAATCGACCGCCTGTGGGAAACCTTTTGGACAGGCGGCATCACCAATCCGCTGGACGTGGTGGAGCAGATGACCTATCTAATGTTCATCCACGACCTGGACGAGACCGACACCCTGCGCGCCAAGGAGAGCGCCATGCTGGGCCTGCCGCATAAGAGTCTCTTTGCAAGTGAGGTGGAGATCGGCGACCGCAGGGTGGCCGGGGAGCAACTGAAGTGGAGCCGGTTCCACGATTTTCCCGCCGGGCAGATGTACCAGGTGGTACAAGAGTTGGTGTTTCCCTTCATCAAGAACCTGCACACCGACAAGGATAGCGCCTACGCCAAATACATGGGGGACGCCATCTTCAAGATCCCCACGCCGCTGATGCTGGAGAAGATCGTCACCGCCATGGATGAGATCTACGCCCAGGCCGACGCGCTGCACGACACCGACGTGCGGGGCGATATTTACGAATACCTGCTCTCAAAGATCGCCACGGCCGGGGTCAATGGCCAGTTCCGCACACCGCGGCACATCATCCAGATGATGGTGGATTTGGTGGCCCCCACGCCGGACGACGTGATCTGCGACCCGGCCTGCGGTACAGCGGGCTTTCTGGTGGCGGCCGGGGAGTACCTGAAAGAGCACCATAAAGAGGAGATCTTCTTTGACCGGCAGAAAAAAGACCACTACATGAACCACATGTTCCACGGCTTCGACATGGACCGCACGATGCTGCGAATCGGCGCCATGAACATGATGACCCACGGCATCGACAACCCCTTTATTGAGTATCGGGACAGCTTGTCCGATCAGAACCCCGACCGAGACAAGTACACCCTGATTCTGGCCAATCCGCCGTTTAAGGGCAGCCTGGACGCCGACATTGTTTCCACCGACCTGTTGAAAATCTGCAAGACCAAAAAGACCGAACTGTTGTTCCTGGCGCTGTTTTTGCGAATGTTGAAGGTGGGCGGCCGGGGGGCGGTCATCGTGCCGGACGGCGTGCTGTTCGGTTCCTCCAAGGCGCACAAGGACATCCGGCGCGAACTGGTGGAAAACAACCGGCTGGAGGCCGTGATCTCGATGCCCAGCGGGGTATTCAAGCCCTACGCAGGGGTGTCCACGGCGGTGCTGGTGTTCACCAAGACCGGCCACGGCGGCACCGACCAGGTGTGGTTTTACGACATGAAGGCCGACGGCTTCAGCCTGGATGACAAGCGCACCCCGGTAAAGGAGAACGACATCCCGGATATTGTGGCGCGGTTCCACGACCGGACACCAGAAAAAGACCGTCCCCGCACAGCGCAGTCCTTCCTGGTGCCCAAGCAGGAGATCGCCGACAACGGCTACGACCTTTCGATCAATAAATACAAGCAGGTGGAATACACCCCCGTGGAGTACCCGCCGACAAGCGAGATTCTGGCCGACCTGCGCAAGCTGGAAGAGGAAATTGCCAGAGGGCTGGAGGAATTGGAGGGGATGCTATGAGGGTGAAGTTGGGGGATGTATGCGAGAAAAAAATAGACACCATTAAAGCTAACTATAAGGGCATGATTGATTATATTGATATAGCTTCCGTTGATAATCAGCAAAAAATAATAACGGACACTAAGCAAATGACAATCGAGAATGCCCCCAGTAGAGCAAAACAATTAGTGTTTCCAGGGGATATACTCGTTTCGATGGTTCGTCCAAATCTAAATGCAGTTGCGTTAGTTCCCAAAATATCCAATAATGTATTAGTTGCGTCAACAGGTTACTGTGTGTTGCGTTGTCTGCCAAGTGTTGATACAAAATATGTGTTCTATTTTTGCCAATCCTCTGCTTTTGTGGATGAGTTGGTTAGACAGGCCACAGGTGCAAGCTATCCGGCAGTTACTGCTAATATAGTCAGAGATTGTTTTATACCTCTCCCTAGCCTTGATGCACAGCGTCACATTGCCGCCATACTGGACAAAGTCACCGACCTGATCGCCAAACGCAGGCCCAACTGGACAAGCTGG
>DXBO01000059.1 GCA_019116485.1 Candidatus Gemmiger excrementavium | reverse complement strand
CGCTGGTCAAACTGCCTGTTTGTGGACGATATCCAGGCCAACGCCAAGGGCTATGAGCGCATCTATCGCGCCCGCCTGGCCAGCAAAGGGCACGCCTGATGGGCGGCAAAAAGCAGCCGGGCCGGTTCACGATCCAGTTCAATGCTGCCGATCCGCAGCAGCGGCAGGTCATTGAGCTGCTCAACCAGCAGGGACGGCGCAAAGCCGTCTTTCTGACCTGTGCGGTGCTGGCCTACTGTGGGCAGGGTGCCGCCCCGGTGATCCCGCCGCCATCTTTAGAACCCGCCATGATCGAACAGATCGTGCAGAAGGTACTGCGGCAGAATGTTCCGGCAGCCCCGACACAGAAAGAAGTCGCGGGAGCACTCGCTCCTGCCGGGTGCTCCCGCGATGAAACAGCTTTCCAACCGCCCTGTGCCTCAGCGGCATCATCCCTGCCCGCGGACGACCCCGACCTGCCCGACCCAGATCTGGCCGCCATCTGCGACACGATCGATGCATTCAGAAGATGAAACGCGCAGCGGCAAAATCTAAAATAGTGCCGAAAAGGAAGATACTTGCTCTGACATCTGCTTCCAAATATGGTATACTATTGCTTACTTTCCAATTTCTACATTGCCAATGATCGAGGTATGAAGTTTGTGGGCACTGTGATTATATACTCATATTTGCAGGCGGTTGGTGTTATCAATTCCCATGAACCAGACTGCTTTCTTTGTACTCATCCATGCTAAATCAAGTTGAAACCAGGAGAGCCAGAACGGTTTAGGCATTGCCCAAACTGTTCTGGCTCTCTTATTGCATTTTTGGAATGAGGATTTCATGCAAAACAGGGCGTTTCCCTTACGGAATATATTTTAATCCCCACTGGGAAATCGCATAAAAGACAGGCATTAGATCCCGCCCCTTCTCCGTTAAGGAGTATTCTACCCGCAGTGGCATTTCGTTGTACTGAATGCGCTGGATCAGCTCGCTGATCTCCAGTTCCTTCAGGGCATTGGTCAGGGCAGCGTTGGTAATGGGTTTCAGCATCTTCTTCAACTCCCCAAAGCGCATCGGGGATTTGATGCACAATTCGTAGAGAATTTGCAGTTTCCATTTCCCCTGAAGCATCTGGATCACCGGCGTGACCGGGCAGTTTCCACTTTCCGTCAGAATCACACTGCTCACTTTCTCAGTAAATTCTTCATAGGTCATGATGATATTTTACTCCATTCTGCAAGTAGTATCTTTTTCTATACCAGATATAAACGTTTTGCGTACTTGATTGAATTGTTTTATCAGGTATAATAAATATACCGTAAGTTGACCATGCCGTCAACAACTAAAAATTTTAAGAAAGGTCTGAATACCATGAAAGAACTGAACATTATGGAGGCCACTGTCCTCACCTCCCCCAATCCTCTGACGCTGATCTGCTCCAAAAAGGAGGATGGCACCACGAACCTGGCCCCCATCTGCTTTGTATCCTATCTCTCCTTCAATCCGCCGATGATCGGCTTCGCCACCGGCAAGCAGTCCCACACCGGCAAGCAGGTGCGGGAGACTGGCAAGGTGATCGTCACCGTTCCCGGCGAAAGCCTGGCGCAGACTGTCATGGCATGTGGAGCGTCCACTGGTGCCAAGACTGACAAGGTGGCAGCCAACAACATCGAGATGATGGCTGTGGAGGGCAGCGACATTCAGATCCCGGCGGACACCAAGCTGGCGATGGTGGCTACCCTGCAGCAGTCGGTGGAAGTGGGCGACCATATTCTGCATATCTGCCAGGTGGACAAGTTCCTGGGCGATGAGAGCAAGAAGGGCCTGTATGCCTGGAACGGCTTCGGCAAGGTTGCGCCCGCCGTGGAGGGCTGATTCTTTCGCAATACCAGAAAGGAGGCGGGGCCGATGGCGGTCTGCATTAAGGATTTGATCCAGAATAGGAACCTGGTCATCGGCTGTCCCATCGGGTGCAGCTACTGCTATGCAAGGAACAATGTCCGGCGGTTCCATATGATCGATGATTTCGAGAAGCCGGAATTTTTCCCGAATAAACTGCGGCTGATGGACAATCCGTGCCCCCACAATTTTCTTCTGACTGGGATGAGCGATTTTGCCTTCTGGAAGCCGGAATGGCGAGACGAAGTATTTGACAAAATGGCCCGGAACCCGCAGCACCAGTACATTTTTCTGACCAAGCGCCCGGAAGCCATTTCGTTTTCCACCCCGCTGGACAATGCCTGGTTTGGAGTGACGGTCACCTCCAGCAAAGAGAAAGGCCGCATCCAGGCGATGAAAGAGCATATCCACGGGGGGCACTATCAGGTATCCTTTGAGCCCATGTTTGATGATGTTGGTGCGGTAGACTTCTCCGGTATCGAGTGGATCGTCATCGGCACCGAGACGGGGCGACGGAAGGGTAAATCCGTCTCCAAGCCGGAGTGGGTGTGGAACCTGACGGATCAGGCCCATGCTTTGGGCATCCCAGTCTTTATGAAGGAGGACCTGCTCCCCATCATGGGGAAAGAGCAGATGGTGCAGGAATTGCCACTGGCCTTTCAGCGCGTTTTGGAGCAGCAGGCGGCCTATCAGAAGTGAGCGGCGAACGCTTCATCAAGATAAGAAACCATGTCTCGCCAAAATTATTCTTGACATATGTTCTAAATAGGTTTATAGTAGGCATATGTCAAAATACAGGAGGGACATTCATGCCGCGCAATGCCAAATGCCGAAGGGTCTGCCAGATGCCTGCCCATTGCCGCTTTGCGCCGGAGCAGCCAGCCCCGGGCGAGGCCGTCTGCCTGACGGTAGAGGAGTATGAGACAGTGCGTCTGATGGACTACTTGGGACTGACCCAGGAGGAGGCTGCTGTCCAGATGGGGGTAGCCCGTACCACGGTTCAGCGCATCTACGCCCAAGCTCGTCAGAAATTGGCAGCATTTCTGGTGGAGGGGCGGCTGCTGCAGATCAGCGGCGGCAGCTACGCTCTCTGCCCTCACAAAAACTGCCAGGGTTGCGGCAGACACGGCAATGGTTGTCACTTCCAACAGGGAAAGGATACATCTTTATGAAAATCGCAGTCACGTATGAGAACGGCCAGGTATTTCAGCACTTCGGCCACACGGCCCAGTTCAAACTGTACGATGTGGAGCAGGGCGCGGTGGTATCTTCCCAAGTCGTGGATACCAACGGCAGCGGTCATGGTGCTTTGGCGGGCTTTTTGAAAGACCATCAGGTGGACGCCCTGATCTGTGGCGGCATCGGCGGCGGAGCCCAGAGGGCCCTGGAGGAGGCGGGCATCCGCCTGTATGCCGGTTGCCAGGGGGAGGCAGACGCGCGGGTTGCAGAGCTGCTGGCAGGCACATTGGCCAGCGCTGCCGAGGCCACCTGCGACCATCACCACGGCGAGGATCATGTCTGTGGAGATCATGGCTGCGGCCAGCACAAAGAGGATCATTGCGAACGATGCTGAGATTAAAAAGGGCTGTTGCAGAATAAACATGCTGGAGCAGCCTGCGCAAAAGATTGGAAATAGCAAGGCGAACCGCCCCCTTAAAAGAAGCTGTTCTGGCTTCTTTGGGGGGCGTTTTTTGTGCGCCCAGGTTGGCGGCGAAGCGGCGGGCCGCGGCGGCGCCGCAGGGCGCGTAGCGCCCGGCCAGGAGGGCGGGCAGGGCGCTACGCCGTTTGCGAGCCGGAACTGGTGAATCGCTTCATTCAAAATCTGGCGGGAGACTGTTGAGGTAAGGGCGTGGAAGCGTATCGCATGAAGAAACGGGCGCTTGCGATATGACAAGACCGCAATGCTATAACAGAGAAATTGACTCAACGCATTTTGAGGGGGTGGACTATCTTGCTTGTAAAGTTGAATCACAAAGCAATACAAATTTGGAGCCAGCCTTCTCGATGACGGATACAGGTACAAACCCCTTGTACATCCAGTAGACAAGATGGGGCTGGTCATCCACAGGCACCTCGATTTCCAGCCGCGGGCAGCAGGCTTGGCAGAACGCCAGCATACGCCCGGAGGCACCCGCAAAATGAGGGTCGGTACTGCCACCCGCAAGACACCTGCAAAGAGCAGGCAGCGGGCTTGCTAGATACCATGCTGCAGCCCGCAGATGCTGTTGCCTGGGAGCAGGAACGAAAAATGCTGGAGGAGGGAAACCAGTAAACCTATAAGACCGTAAGACAACCAGCAACAGGGAAGCCCCGGCCAAGGAGGCTTCCCTGTTGCTTTATCTGGCGAAAATGACGGCTCTGACGATGATGACGGCGATGTGGATATTCCCCCGCGAGGGGACATCCCGAGAGTATCGCCATCACCGCCATTGAAAATAAGCGATCGGAATAAAAAGACGAACGGCTGGAGGTCACAGGTCGACTTTCAGCCTTTTTCTATGCACCGGGAACGCTGTACAATGTGCCTAAAAATCCAAAAACTATTTTGGCAGGGGCGTCAATTTTGAAACGGGTGGCCACATATTGCAACCTCTATCAGAAGAAACGCTGTTATCATGGGATCAAAAGGAGTGATGATCCCATGCACATCGTATTCGTATCCCTTGGGGCCTTCGGCCACATCAATCCCACCCTGGCCCTGGTGACGGAACTGCTCCGGCAGGGCGTCCGGGTGACCTACTTCACCACCGAGGCTTTCCGCAACATCATCGAGCCCACCGGGGCAAAATTCGTCCCCGTCCCCTCCTGGATGGCGGAAAACGACAAACACAACGAGGGCGGCGAGAAGAAAGAGGACGACGGCGGTGTGGCCGCCGCGGTGCCCTTCCTCTTTTTGAAGGAGGCCGGGGCCTACATCGACACGGTGCTGGACACCCTGAAAAACGACAGGCCCGACGCCATCGTCCATGACTTTGCGGGCATTGCAGGCACCATCGCCGCCGACGCCCTCCAAGTGCCCAACGTCATGCTCTACACCAGCTATCCCTCCAACGACAGCTACTCGGTGGCCGCCGGTTTTGAGAACGTCCCGGCAGACCATCCCCTGCGCCAGGCCGCGGCGCAGCTGGCCCAAAGCTACGCCGAAACGTACGGCTGCCGTCTTCTGACGGTGAAGGAGATCTTCGACGGCCACGGGGACTTCAACCTGGTCATGATGCAGAAGAAACTGGTGCCGCACTACGAGACCTTCGACGACCGCTTCGTGTTCACCGGGGTGCAGATCGGCAAGCGGACCGCCTTCGGCAGCTGGAAAGCCCCCGCCAACGGCAAGCCGCTGCTCTATTCCTCCCTGGGCACCGCCTTTAACAACTGGCCCGAGTATTACCCCCTCCTGTTCGATGCCGTGCGGGACCTGGACATCAACGTTTTTGCCGCGCTGGGCTCCATCGACCCGGCCAGCCTGAAAGACATCCCCGCCAACGTCGAGGTGGGCCAGATGGTCCCCCAGCTGGACATCCTCTCCCAGGCGTCGGTGTTCATCACCCATGCCGGCATGGGCGGCACCGGGGAGGCCATCTACTACGGCGTCCCCATGATCGCCATCCCCCAGATGGAGGAGCAGGCCATCACGGCCCGCCAAATCGAAACGCTGGGTCTGGGCTGCGCCTTCCTGGACAAAAGCGCCATTACCAGCGAAGGGCTGAAAAACGCCATCGTCAAGTTGCTAACGGAGCCATCCTATAAGGCCACCGCCCGCGCCTACAGCGCGGATATGCGGAGCCTGGGCGGGGCCAGGGCTTCCGCCCAGGCGCTGATGGCTTTCCTGCGCAAGTAAGCCCCCATCGTCCACCCCTGTTCGCCTTACCGCGGGCGTATTAAACCCGCGCCATGAGTGGGCGGCGGGCTACAGCTGCCGTTACGGCCTGGTCTATGTAGATTACCGCGACCAGCGGCGCACCGTCAAGGACTCCGGCTGGTGGTACCGCGATGTGATCCGCTCCAACGGGGAGGGACTGTAAAGGACCTGCACCGGGCAGGCCGCGGGGAGGCGGCGAACGCCAAGCCGGACGGAGCTTTTTCGCCAAACTGCACAAATTTAGAGGGGAATTTTTTTCTGCTGCAGCGTTTATGAAATTCACCTGCCCGGAATGAAAGAAGAAGCCCGGCCGTTCATGCTATACTGGGTCCAGAGACAAGAGACAGCACACTGCAAGGAGGAACGCCATGAAACAACTGCTTATCCGTGCGGATGATCTGGGGTACTCGGAGGGGGTCAACTGCGGCATCGCCGCCACCGTGGCCGCCGGGCTGGTGCGCTCGGTGGGGGTCATGACCAACATGCCGGCGGCGGTCCAGGGGCTGGGCCTGCTGCACGGCCACCCCCTCTGCCTGGGGCAGCACACCAACATCTGCGTGGGCCGGCCGCTCACCGACCCGACCCGCATCCCCAGCCTCTGCACGCCGGAAGGGGAGTTCAAACCCAGCCGCGCCTACCGCGAAGCCGCCAAAGCCGGCCAGGACTTCGTGGTTTTGGAGGAAGTCGTGGAGGAGATCGAGGCCCAGTACCGGCAGTTCAAGGCCCTGACCGGCCGGGAACCCGGTTACTTTGAGGGCCACGCCGTGGCCAGCGCCAACTTTTTCAAGGGGCTGGAGATCGTGGCCGGGCGCCATGGCCTGCCCTACTTCGCCATGGGGCGGCCGGGCGAGGCGGTGACCTTCCGCCATACGCAGGTCTACGCCTACATGCCCGGGGATCTCAAAGCCTATGAGGCCGACCCCTTTACCGGCGTGCAGGACGCCGTGGCCAAGGCCCATGCGGGCGCCTGCGACCTGATGGTGTTCCACCCCGGTTACATCGACAGCTATCTGCTGGATCATTCCAGCATGACCACGCCGCGCGCCCGCGAGGCCGAGATGCTCTGCCGCCCCGCGGTCCGGGCCTGGCTGGAGCGCCAGGACATCGCGCTGGTGACCTATGACGACCTGAAATAAAGGAGGAACTGCAACCATGAGCAACGACCGTTTCCCGGAGGGCTTTCTGTGGGGCGCATCCACCAGCGCGTTCCAGGTGGAGGGCGGCTACAACGAGGGCGGCAAAGGCCCCGCCACCACCGACCGGGGCACCGGCCGCCCCGATATGGCCGACAACAAGGTGGCCAGCGACCACTACCACCACTGGAAGGAAGATGTGGACCTGATGGCCGAGCTGGGGCTGAAGGTCTACCGCATGGGCTTTGCCTGGAGCCGCATCATGCCGGACAACTCCGGCCAGCCCAACCCGGAGGGCCTGGCCTTTTATGACCGGCTGATCGACTACCTGCTGGAAAAGGGCATCGAACCCTTCGTCACCCTCTATCATTTTGAGTGCCCGCAAGCGCCGGTGGACGCCTTTGGCGGCTGGAAGGACCGCCGGATGATCGACGCCTACCTGCGCTATGCCGAGATCTGCTTCACCCACTTCAAGGGCCGGGTCAAGATGTGGGCCACCGTCAACGAGCAGCTCATCGCCACGGCTTCGACCCGGAACACCGGCGACACCGAGACCGACCCCCGCAAACGGCAGAAAAACACCTACCAGATGAGCTACAACGTCTCGGTGGCGGAGCACAAAGCCTTTGCCCTGCTGCGCCAGATCGACCCGGAGGCCAAGATCGGCCCGGTCTGTTCGATGCAGGTGATCTACCCGGCCAGCAGCCGCAGCGCCGACGTGATCGCCGCCATGAACGCCGAGGAGATGATGCAGAACTACATGCTGGATATGAGCGTGCGGGGCGAGTATTCCCCCTACGCTGTCAGCTACCTGCGGCGGGAGGGGTTCTACCCGGTGACCGCGCCGGAGGATGAGGCGGTGCTCAAGGGTTCCGCGCCGGATTTTATCGGCATCAACTACTATTTCAGCGACTGCGCCAAGGAGCGCACGGAGCCCATCCGCTTCGACCGCTTCCCGCCCTGGTCCGGCGGCGACTTTGCACTGTGCGAGAACCCCTATGTCACCAAGACCGAGTGGATGGACCGGGGCATCGACCCGCTGGGCCTGCAGATCGGTATGCGCAAGATCTATGACCGCTACCATCTGCCGATGATCGTGACCGAGAACGGCATGGCCTACAGCGAGCACCTTGGCCCGGACGGCAAGATCCACGACAGCTACCGCATCGACTACCTGACCCGGCACATCCAGCAGATCAAGGAACTGATCGACCAGGGCTACCCGGTGTTCGGCTATTGCCCCTGGAGCTTTATCGACGTGGTGTCCAGCCATCAGGGATTTGCCAAGCGGTACGGCCTGGTGTTCGTGGACCGCACCGACACCGATGTGAAGGACTGCGCCCGCGTCAAAAAGGACAGCTTCTACTGGTACCAGCAGGTCATCCGGGAGAACGGCCTGCCGGAATGAGTCTGGCACATTTCTTCCGCCCGGCAGCGGGCGGGGGATGGCTTATAAAAAAGGAGGAAAACATCCATGGCAAACAACAAGGAGATCGCCGAAAAAGTATTGGCGGCGGTGGGCGGCGCGTCCAATGTCAAGGACGCCACCCATTGTATGACACGGTTGCGCCTCTACCTGAAGGATGACAGCATCCCCAAGGACGACGAGGTCAAAGCGATCAGCGGCGTGATGGGCGTGGTGCGCGGTGGCCAGCAGTATCAGATCGTCATCGGCACCAACGTGGAGAAGGTGTACGAAGAGCTGCGCCAGATGGCCGGCCTGAAGGCCAACGCGGCGGTGCAGGATGACGCGGCCGCCGCTGAAGATGCAGCGCTGTCCAAACAGAAGCTGACCCCCAAACAGGTGGGCAAGAACATCATGGGCTATCTGGCAGGCTGCATGACCCCCATGATCCCGGTCCTGCTGGCGGGCGGCTTGTTTAACGCCACGAACGCCATTTTGGGACCGCAGCTGCTGGGCCTGTACACCGCCGAGAGCGATATCTACATCCTGTTCGCCTTCCTGAACCAGGCGTCGCTGTATTTCATGCCCATCCTGGCCGGTTACAGCGCGGCAAAACAGTTGGGCGTCAACGGTATGCTGGGCAGCTTTATCGGCTGTATCCTGCTGGCTCCCAATTTTATGGCCTATGCAACTTCCGGCGAGCCCTTCACCGTGTTTGGCATCCCCTGTACGACCGTGAACTATTCGCAGACGGTGCTCCCCATCATGGTGTCGGTGCCCTTCTTCTGCCTGGTCTATAAGATCGTCAAAAAGTATATGCCGGAAGTTTTAAGCACGATCTTCACCCCCTTCCTCAGCATCATCATCTCGGTCCCCTTCATCCTCTGCCTGCTGGCGCCCCTGGGCACCATCATCGGCAATGTGATCAGCGATGGCCTGGCCTGGTTCGGTATGACCACCGGCTGGTTTGGCGTGGCCGCCATTGCCGCCCTGTGGGAGTTCCTGGTCATGAGCGGTATGCACCTGGCCCTGATGATGCCCATGATGGCGGACTTCTTCGAGACTGGCATCGGCAGCGGTCCCATGAACGCGGGCAATTTTGCCACCTGGGCCTGCTTCGGCGTGGCGTTGGGCGCTGCCCTGCGGCTGAAAAACAAGGAGGACCGCAGCACCTGCTTCGGTGCGTTTGCCTCTGGCATCCTGGGCGGCGTGACGGAACCCACCCTCTACGGCATCTGCTTCCGCTACTCCCGCTGCTTCATCGCCATGGTCGCCGGTGGTTTTGTCGGCGGCGGTATCGCAGGCTTCTTCGACCTGAAAGGGTATGTCATGACCTCCGCCAACTTCCTGTCCGTGCTGGGCTATGTGGGCGGCACGAACGCCAACTTTATCGTCGGCCTTGTGGCCAGCCTTGCATCGCTGGTGGTAGCTGCCGTGCTGACCTATACCATCGGTATTAGCAAAAAAGATCTACAGAACCAATAAAGCGCTCCGGCGCACGGTCATAGAAAAGCCGGCCAACGCATTGCGTTGGCCGGCTTTGTCGCGTCATCTTGCGTCCTTTCGATGTTTATGCTATGATAGACGCAAAAGGAGGATGCGCCGATGAACGATCCAAAACCGATGGGGTCCGTAGCGGAGCGGCTCCTGAACTATGTGAACACGACGCCGCAGCACGATTCCAACTTTCAGATCGCGGTCGCCATGCTGCGCAATTACCACAAGCTGGGGCAGATGTCGGCGGAGCAGATCGCGGACCTCTGCTTTGTCTCCAAGGCAACGATCTCCCGCTTTTGCCGCTATTTGGGATTTGACAGTTTCCGGGAATTTCATGACTATGTGAAAGCGCCGATCTCCATGAAATCGGACTATTCGCGCTCCTTTTTCGATATGCTCTGTGCCGACCGATGGGCGGCGATGGACCGCTACCAGGAGCAGCTGATCGAAAATGTCCGCGTGACCTTTGCCCGCGAGAATGTGGACAAGATCCCCGATATGGTGCGCGTCCTACATGAAAGTAAGCGGGTGGCTTTTTTCTCCCACCATTTTCTGTGGGACATCGGCCGCCACATGCAAAGCAAATTGATGATGATGGGGTTGTACCTGGAGCAGTACTTTGATTACGGCGCACAGCTGGAGTGTGCGCGCTCCCTGCAAAAGCAGGATACGGCGGTGATCTGCACGGTAGGCGGAAGCTACCCCAGCCGCTATGCCAACATCTGGAACGCACTGGAGACCGGCGGCAGCCGGTTGCTGGTCATCACCCAGAACCGGGCAAGCCCCTATTGGAACAGCGCGGCTTATGTGCTGAACTGCGGCAGCTCGAACCAAAACGATGTGGGCAAATATTCCGCCCTGCTGGCCGCCGACTTGCTGGTCATGCATTATCTGCGCCAGTACGGAAGGGACTTCTTCTAACGTGTGCCGGTCCCGGGGAAAACCACCTGCCAGAGAGACAAAAAACATCCCGGAAACTTTCCGGGATGTTTTTTGTTAAACTGCACAATTTCAAAGTCACTTTTTTGACGGCATGACCGATCCTGAAATTTTGCGCCCGGAGTTGCCGAGAAAGACGGCGTTGCCCTCCTGTATAATAAAGGCAAGATCATCAGGGGGTATCGGCTCGGTCCAAGGTGCCGGAACATCTGCAAAACCGGGCAATGCCCGGGACCTTTCCGATCCTCCCCCAGAAACAGGAGAGGTAAAACCATGGAACGTTATGAACAGGAACACCGTGAGGCGCTGCGCAAACTGGCCCCGGAATGTATGGTACTTTTGAAAAGCGACGGCAGTTTCCCGTTGGAAGGGCCCCAGCCTGTGGCGCTGTACGGTGCCGGAGCACGGCATACGGTCAAAGGCGGCACCGGGTCCGGCGATGTGAACACCCGCAGCTTCCGCACGGTGGAAGAAGGGCTGGAAAAGGCAGGCTGCACCATCACCACCAAAGCCTGGCTGGATGGCTACGCGGCGGCGCGGCAAAAGGCGAAACGTGCCGCCGACAAAGCGATCCTGGACCAGATCGCACGGGAGGGCCTGAGCGAGGTGCTGTGGGGCCTGGGCAACACGACGCCGGATTTTGACTATTCCCTGCCGATGGACGGCGCAGGGGAATGTGCGGTTTACGTGCTGTCCCGCATCAGCGGGGAAGGGGCGGACCGCAGCACCGCGCCGGGCGACTTTGCATTGCGCCCCCGGGAGATCCGGGAGATCCTGACCCTGAACCGGCGGTATCGCCGTTTCCTTCTGGTGCTGAACACGGCCGGCGTCGTGGACTTGAGCCCGGTGACCGGCGAGGTGCGCAACATTCTTCTGCTGGGCCAGCTGGGCAGCGTGACCGGGGACGCTTTTGCCGATGTGCTGTTGGGCAAGGCCTACCCCTCCGGCAAGCTCACCGCCACCTGGGCCCCCTGGGAGGATTACTGCCAGGAAGGCGATTTTGGCCGGATGGATGATACCCGCTACCGGGAAGGCGTGTATGTGGGATACCGCTATTTTGACAGCGTGGGGAAAGCGCCGCTTTTCCCCTTTGGCTACGGGTCGGGGTATACGGCTTTTTCCATCCAGGGGCAGGAGGTCCGGCTGCAGGGGCGGCAGGCGGTGGTGACGGCGGCGGTGAAAAACACCGGCAGCCGTCCGGGAAAGGAGGTCGTCCAGCTCTATGTGGGCAAACCGGCCGGAAAGCTGGATCAACCCTATCAGGAGCTTGCCGCCTTTGCAAAAACGCCCGAGCTCCAGCCCGGCCAGACGGCGACACTGGCGTTGGCGTTTGACCTGACCCAGATCGCCAGTTATGACAGCGAAACCGCGGCTTCGGTGCTGGAAAAGGGGCTGTACCGCCTTTATTTGGGCAACAGCAGCCGGGACACCGCTCTGGTGGGGGCGCTGCGGCTCGACCGGACGGTGACGGTGCGCCCCCTGGCCCACGCAGGCGGCAAACCGGATTTTGTCGATTGGAAACCTGCCGACAGCGGCATCACGCTGCAGCTGCCGCCCTTGCCCCAGGG
>DXBO01000058.1 GCA_019116485.1 Candidatus Gemmiger excrementavium | reverse complement strand
TTCGTGCCCCAGGCCCAGCAGGTCCTGGGCCTGCACGATGGCCAGGTCCGCCACGCTGGCCCAGGCCGAGCGCATCATGCCCCAGTGGTAGCCTTCGGCTTGGGTCAGCCGCAGGTATTCCACCGCCCGGGCGGCGTCGGCGGCGGGGGCGGTGTCGAACCAGCCGTTCACCGGCTCATTGTCGTGGGTGCCGGTGTACACCACGCAGTGCCGGGGGTAGGTATGGGGCAGGTAGTCCCCGCCGTCCCGGCTGTCAAAACCGAATTCCAGCACCTTCATGCCGGGGAATCCGCTTTCCCGCAGCAGCGCCCGCACATCATCGGTCAGAAAGCCCAGGTCTTCGGCCAGGATGGCCGGGCGGCCCAGGGCGTTTTCCACAGCGCGGAACAGGGCGATGCCGGGGCCCTGGCGCCACCGCCCGCCCCGGGCGTCGCTCTGCCCGAAGGGGATGGCGTAGTACCCCGCAAACCCCCGGAAATGGTCGATGCGCAGCACATCGTAGGTGGCGCACAGCGCCCGGATGCGCCGCACCCACCAGGCATAGCCGTCTTTGGCCATGGCGTCCCAGTCGTACAGGGGGTTGCCCCACAGCTGCCCGGTGGCGGAAAAACCGTCCGGCGGGCAGCCGGCGACCTCGGTGGGGCGCAGGTCGCCGTCCAGCTGGAAAGCCTCCGGCGTGCTCCACACGTCCACACTGTCGGCGGCCACATAGATGGGCAGGTCCCCGATGATGCGGATGCCTTTGCCGTTGGCGTAGCGTTTCAGGGCGTGCCACTGGGCAAAAAACAGGTACTGCACCCCCTGCCAGAAATCCAGGTCGGCGGCGTAGCGGCGGCGGGCTTCGGCCAGGGCGGCGGGGTCCCGGCGGCGCAGCGCCGGTTCCCAGTCGGTCCAGGGGCGTCCGCCGTGGGCATCCTTCAGGGCCATGAACAGGGCGTAATCGGGCAGCCAGAACGCGCTTTTTTCACAGAATTCCCGGTAGGCGGCGGGCGGTTGGGCCAGCAGCCGGGCGCAGGCTTTGCGTAGTACCGCCCATCGTTTTTGGTACAGCGCCCCGTAGTTGACCCGGTCCGGGGGGCTTTCCCAGTCGATGTTCTGATATTCCCCGGGTTCCAGCAGGCCGTCGGCGGCCAGCAGGTCCAGGTCGATGAGGTAGGGGTTACCCGCGTAGGTGGAAAAGGACTGATAGGGGCTGTCCCCGTAGCTGGTGGGGCATACCGGCAGAATCTGCCAGTACCGCTGCCCCGCCGCGGCCAGAAAATCCACAAAGTCCCGGGCGGCGGCGCCCATGGTGCCGATCCCATGGGGCGAGGGCAGACTGGTCAGGTGCATCAGCACGCCGGCTGCGCGCATGGGGCATTCCTCCTTTCGGTGTCTGGGGGTCAGGGGTCCGGCAGGCGCAGCACGCTTTCCCCTTCCAGCAGTTCGTAGGGGACCAGTTCGTGCACAGCGCCGCTGTGCTGTTCGATACAGTGTACCAGCATGGCCACGCCGCGGCTGGCCATGCGGTCGGCGGGCTGGCGGATGGTGGTGAGCCGGGGGGCCAGGTAGGCCGCCAGCTCGATGCCGTCAAACCCGCAGACCGACACATCCTCCGGCACCCGCAGGCCGTGGTCCCGCAGCGCCCGTATGGCGCCGATGGCCATGATGTCACTGAAGGCGAATACCGCGGTCAGCCCGGGCACCGTCTGCAGCAGCTGTTCCATGGCGGCGTAGCCGCCCGGCAGGGTGTAGCGGGCCGGCACATACTGGGCGGCCAGGTTCAGCGCCATGCCGTGGCGGGACAATTCCCCGATGCAGCCGCTGAGGCGGGCGGAACTGGGCTGGGAGGAAACCAGGTCGCCGCCGATAAAGGCGATGCGCCGGTGGCCGTGGTCCAGCAGGTAGGCCACCATGCGGGCGGCGGCTGCCGTGTCGTCCACGCTGACGCTGGACAGGTTTTCGATGGCTTCCCCCGCGGCGGAGTTGGTCATCAGCAGGCAGGGCACGCCCAGCTCCTCCAGGTCGGGGCCGAAATGGTTGCGGTCAGACCCCAGAAAGATCACCCCGTGGGGTTTGTGTTCCCGGCAGATCTGCCGGGCGCGGTCCACCTCGTTGTCTTGTTCGTCAATGTAGTAGACCATGCTGTTGTAGCCGGCGGCGCCGCACTGGGCCTGCAGTTTTTCCAGCACCAGGGCAAACAGCATGTTGTGGGTGCCTTTTACGATCATGGCAATGCCCTGGCTGGCCTGCTGTTTCAGGTGTTTGGCGTTGGTGTTGGGCCGGAAGTTGTATTTTTCAATGACCGCCCGGATGCGGGCCCGGGCCGCCGGGCTGACGTTGGGGTTGTTGTTGATGACGCGGGACACGGTGCCCACGGCGTAGCCGGCCTCCCGGGCAATGTCCTTGATGGTCATGGGGGCGTCCCCCTTTCTTTTGATGAATCCCCCGCAGGGAGGGGGGCGGGCCTCAGCCCTTGACGGCGCCTGCCACCACGCCCTCAATGATATAGCGCTGGCAGACTAGGTACAAAATGACCACCGGCAGCACGGTGAGCATGATACAGGCCATCATGGGGCCCATTTCCACCTTGCCGTAGCTGCCCCGGAAATACTGGATGGCCATGGGAATGGTGCGGTATTTCTTGATATCCAGGACCAGGGTGGGCAGCAGGTAGTCGTTCCACACCCACATGGTCTCCAGGATGGCGGTGGAGATCATGGTGGGTTTCAGGATGGGGCATACCACCCGGAAGAAAATCTGCAGCGGGTTGCAGCCGTCGATCATGGCCGCTTCCTCGATCTCCACCGGCATGGATTTCATGAACCCGGTGAACATGAACACCGCCAGCCCGGCGCCGAAGCCCAGGTAGATGATGCAGATGTTGTAGGGGTTGTTGAGCTTCAGGGTATCGGCGGTTTTGGCCAGGGTGAACATGACCATCTGGAAGGGCACCACCATGCTGAACACGCACAGGTAGTACATGCCGCTGGACAACACCCCCCGTACCCGGGTGATATACCAGGCGCACATGGAGCAGCACAGCAAAATCAGCAATACCGACGACACCGAGATGAACAGGCTGTACCAGAAGGACTGCAGGAAGTTCATGGAGGTGATGCCGTAGAAGTAGTTGCCCAGGCCGTTGAAGGTCTCGGCGGTGGGCAGCTCAAAGATGCGGGTGGTGGAGATGGCCCGCTCCTGCTTGAGGGAGTTGATGAAGATCAGCACGATGGGGTAGATATACACCAGGCAGAGCAGCGACAGCGCCACCGAGATCACGGCGTTGATGCGCTTGGTGGTTTTGGCGTTTTCCATTACTGCTGCACCTCCTTGGAGCGGGTGATGCGCAGCTGCACCAGGGCGATGACCACCACCGCCAGGAAGAACACCACGGCTTTGGCCTGGCCGATGCCTTTCCACTGGGCGCCGCTGCGGGCATAGAAGGTATCGTAGATATTCAGCGCCAGCATCTGGCTGGCCTTGGCGGGCTCGCCGCCGGTCAGGGACAGGTTCTGGTCAAACAGCTTGAAGGAGTTGGTCAGCGTCAAAAAGGTGCAGATGGTCACGCTGGGCATCACCATGGGAATCTTGACCCGGGCCAGCACCTGGCGGCTGTTGGCACCGTCGATGCGGGCGGCTTCGATCAGGTCGGGGGGCACGTTCTGCAGCCCCGCGATGTAGATGATCATCATGTAGCCGATCTGCTGCCAGCACATCAGGATGACCAGGCCCCAGAAGCCGTAGGTGGCGTCCAGCTGGAGCAGGGGCTTGCTCAGGATGGTCAGCACGCCGTTGAGCAGGGTGTTCCAGATGTAGCCCAGCACCACGCCGCCGATCAGGTTGGGCATGAAGTAGACGGTGCGGAACACGTTGGTGCCCCGTACCTTGCGGGTGAGCAGCAGCGCCAGGGTAAAGCCCAGCACGTTGATGAGTACGGTGGACACAACGGTGAAAGCCGTCGTGAACCAGAACGCATGGGTGAAGGTGTTGTCGATCCAGATGTTCAGGTAGTTCTGGATGCCCACAAACTCCACATTCTTGACGGTGGTGAACTTGCAGAAGGACAGCCCGATGCCCCAGAGAAAGGGCCAGACAAACCCGATGACAAAGGCCGCCAGGGTGGGCAGCACAAACACCGGCCAGAATTTTTTGATGGCTTTTTCCATAATATTCCCCCATAAGAAAAGCGGGAAGGGTGGGCGTCTGTTCGCCCGCCCTTCCCGCAGGGTTTCCGCGGATGGATTCAGTGGTTGTATGGGGGCATCAGGCCGCGTTCAGCGCTGCTTCGGTGGCCCAGCCGTCCACAAAGGCGGTCACAACGCCGTCCCAGGTGCCGGTGCCGGCGGCGTAGGCGGTCAGGGCAGAGCCCAGGCCGTTCTTCCAGTTTTCAGAAGGCATGGTGGTGAAGTTCCAGGACACGGGCACCTTGCCGGCGGCGGTCATTTCCTGGTCCTGCTTGACGAAGAGGTTGGTGGATTCGGCAGCGCCCTTGAAGGGGATGACAAAGCCCATCTCGTTGGCCATGGCGGTGGTGCCTTCCTCCGAGGTGACGCACCAGTTGATGAAGTCCAGGGTGGCCTGGATGTCTTCCTCGCTGGCTTCCTTGTTGACGCACCAGTAGTTCTCGGTGCCGGTGCACAGGCCCTGGTTGGCCTCGTCGCCCACGCCGATGTAGATGGGGATCATGGCCAGGTCGTCGTCGGTAAAGCCGTTCTCACCGGTCAGGTTCACATACTCCCAGGAGCCGTTCTGGTAGAACGCGGCTTCCCCGGCCAGGAACTCGTTGCGGCTGTCGTCGGCGGTCTTGCCGGCCAGCTCGGTGGGGGCGCAGGTGGAGTTGTTGATGTACAGGTCAAAGATGGCCTTGTAGTTGTCCAGATAGGTGCCCTTGATGGCGTCGGTGGAGGTGATGCCGTCCTCCTGGTATTCAAAGTAGATGGGCAGGTTGGCCAGGTGGGTCTTGTACCGCCAGTCGGAGGATGCGTCCATGCCGGCGGAGGAGAAGGCCGCAAAGCCCAGTTCGTCCTTGCGGGCGGTGATGTCCTCGGCCACTTTCTTCAGGTCTTCAAAGCTCTTGATATCGTCGACGGTGTAGCCCGCTTTCTCCAGCAGGGTCTTGTTGGCGATCAGGCCGTAGGACTCGATGACATAGCCGATGCCCAGGGTGGCGTCGCCGTCTTTCAGGGCGTAGGTGTCGCTGGTCAGCTGGCCGACGATGTCGCTGCCGGTCAGGTCATAGCAGTAGTCCTTCCAGTTGGCCAGGCCGATGGGGCCGTTGACCTGGAACAGGGTGGGGGCGTCGCTCTTGGCCATCTCGCTCATCAGGGTGGTCTCGTACTCGCCGGAAGCGGCGGTCACCACCGTGACCGGTACGCCGGTCTGCTCGGTATAGACTTTGGCCAGGGCCTGCCACTGTTCATCCTGCTCGGGCTTGAAGTTCAGGTAGTAGACCTTGCCCGCGGCGGTCGTGGTGGCCGCGGTGGCCTCGCTGGTGGCGGTGTCCCCCGAAGCGGCGGCGGAAGAGCTGGGCGCGCCCGAAGTGCAGCCGGCCAGCAGGGCGGCGGCCATTGTGCCGGCCAGTCCCAGCGAAAGAAGTTTCTTGGCTTTCATAGTGTGTCCTCCTTGTTTGGAAAATGGTGTATGGTGGGATGTACGGTTGTCTGTGTGTCCTGCTTGCCCGCAAGGAGCTGCGGGCTGTGATACAAAGGCTTTTTCGAAATGCGGTTGGTAACGTTTCCAACCTGTTTCTGAGGCCATAGTACATCAATTTGAACAGTTTTGCAAGGGTTTTTACCAGTTTTTAATTAATTTTGTCTATTCCTACAAGGTGCGGCGGGCAGATTTGTGCAACTCTTTGGGTTTGTTTCCCATTCGTTATCCTTTTGTATTGGAATCGTTTCTTTTTTGTAACCATCCCCCTGGCGGGCAAAAAAACGCCCCCGCGGCAAGCGGGGGCGTGCAGGGTAGGTACGGGGGATGCGGGGGCGCTCAGGCGGTTTGTTCGGGGCGGTTGCCGGCGTACAGCTGGTAGTACCTGCCCCGCTTGGCGATCAGGTCGTCGTGGGTGCCACGCTCGATGATGCGGCCCTGCTCCATGACCATGATGCAGTCGGCGTTGCGCACGGTGGAAAGCCGGTGGGCGATGACAAAGGTGGTGCGCCCGGTCATCAGGGCGTCCATGCCGTCCTGGACCAGCTTTTCGGTGCGGGTGTCGATGGAAGAGGTGACCTCGTCCAGGATCAGCGCCGGCGGGTCGGCCACCGCAGCCCGGGCAATGGCCAGCAGCTGGCGCTGGCCCTGGCTCAGGTTGGCGCCGTCGCCGGTGAGCAGCGTGTCGTAGCCGTCGGGCAGGCGGCGGATGAAGCCGTCGGCGTTGGCCAGTTTTGCCGCGGCGATGCACTCCTCTTCGGTGGCGTCCAGGTTGCCGTAGCGGAGGATTATAGCACGTCCGGCAGGAATTGAGAATTTCAAAAGGTTGTTCGACATTAGCAAATATCGAATGTACTATTGCAAAATATGAAAGACAGGCGTATACTGGGGCCAGACCCGGAACAGGAGGCAAAGCCTATGAACACCCAGCAGCTGCTGTGTTTCGTCTGTGTGGCGGACCGGCTGAACTTTACCAAAGCGGCGGAGGAGCTGTATCTTTCGCCCCCTACGGTGACCCACCACATCCAGACGCTGGAAGCGGAACTGAAAACGCCGCTGCTGGTGCGCAACTCCAAAATGGTGCGCCTGACCGAAGCCGGGCGCAGCTTTTACAACGACGCCCGGGAGATTCTGGCCAAGATCGAGATCGCCCAGAAGAAGATGCACGACGCGGCGGTCAGCCAGGTGCGGCTGTTCCACATCGGGTGTACCAGCACCAGCGAGCTGCGCTTTCTGCAGGGGACGCTGGCGGCCCTGCGCCAGAGCCGCCCGGGGTTCAGCCCGGTGCTGCATGTGCAGGATTACTTTACCCTGAAAAAAATGTTTGAGGCCGAACAGCTGGACGCCATGCTGTGCACCCGGGCCGTGATCCGCAAATTGCCCAACTGCGAGTTCCACCCCCTGGCCGAAACCCGGCTGTACGCCATTCTGCCTGCCGAAAGCCCCCTGGCCCGGCGGGAGGTACTGCACTTTGCCGACCTGCAGGACCAGTGCGTGCTGACGCTGCACCCCAAGCTGGTGCCCTTTGAGCAGACCAACCGCCTGCGGGACTGGATCATTGAACACAGCCTGAACCATATGGACATCCACTGCGAAAATGACCGGGCGGGCATTCTGCTGGCCCAATGCGGCTACGGCGTGGCGCTGTTCCCGGAATTTTACGCCCAGGACCTGCCGGACACCATGGTGCGCCGCCCCTTTGAGCCGGAAAGCGCCCCCCTGCCCTACGGCCTGGCCTGCCGCAAGCAGGGCAAGGACGACACCCTGCGGGCCTTTCTGGCCCAGCTGACAAAGCAGGGGGAAACCAAAAAGGCGTGACAAAGTAAAAGCCCCCCGGGCGTACCCGCAGGGTACGACTGGGGGGCGGTGTTTGTGGCGGCGGGGGTCAGCCGTCCAGCGCCGCGGTTTTTTGCTGGTAGAGTTTCATCAGTTCGGCCACACAGGAGGCTTCGGTCATGGTTTTTACATCGAAGCCATAGGCCGCCATGACGGCCCGGTCATTTATATGGCAAACAATCGTAAAAAGCTTTTATAGCCGCATCTATTGCAAAATGGAAATAAAGAAGTTGTGCGGAAAACCGCGAAAGGTTTTCATAAATGGTGCACATATATAGCTATTTCTTTGGGTATAAGCTAATCATCGTTGGGCAAATACCAACCGTGCTCTCTGTGGTAGTTTGGTGCATGAGGGGATTCGTTGCCCCATGCTCGTCTGCTGATTTCATTATCAAAAGCCATTAATTTGTTTTGGCAACGAATACGATAATCCTCATCAAGATTGGGATTACAAAAATCAAGGCGTACTTTTTCCCTCTCGCTATCCAACTCTTTGTCGGTAGCATTTTTTAAGAAATCTGAAAAGTCGTCCTTGCTATCCAAAAACGCTAAAACCGATACAGCAAGAGTAAACATCCCAACGCTGAATCCTATGATCTTTTTTGCGTCTATCTTCATGTGCAGCACCTCGATTACCATTTTTTCATTATAATTATAGTGAAAACTCATGGACTATTCAAGCGTGAGACGCCAATGATAATATGGCGGCAAGAAAAAATTACTATAGATGCGGAAGAAGACCAAAATATAATTGGCTTCACTATACCATTTTACGCAGGGGGCGGCAACGCTTTATGCCCCCCTTGCGCGGGGGGCGGGTTTGGCGTATGATAGGGGAGATACCGGGGAGGTGCCGACCTGTATGCCAAACCATGCCCGGGCCCTGACCGAGGGGCCCATTACCCCCGCGCTGCTGCGCTTTGCCCTGCCCATGATGGCGGGCAACCTGCTGCAGCAGCTGTATAATATTGCCGATACCCTCATCGTGGGGCGGTATGTGGGCGCCGACGCCCTGGCGGCGGTGGGGTCCGCCTATACCCTGATGACCTTTCTGACCTCTATCCTGCTGGGGCTTTCCATGGGCGGCGGGGTGGCGGTGTCCATCTCCTGGGGGCAGGGGGCCGCCGACCATATGCGGCGGGAGATCGCCTTCTCTTTCTGGATGACCGGCGCCGTGGCCCTGGCGCTGACCGGGGCGGCTTTCGCCCTGACCGAACCCATTCTGGTGCTGCTGCAGGTGCCCGAGACCCTGCGGGGCATGATGGGCACCTACCTGCGCATCATCTTTGCGGGCATCGGGGGGACTTTCCTTTATAACTACTACGCCTGCCTGCTGCGGGCCGTGGGGGATTCGGTGCGGCCGCTGGCCTTTCTGGGGGCGGCGGCGCTGCTCAACATCGTGCTGGATGTGGCCTTTGTGCTGGGCCTGGGTATGGGCGTGGCCGGGGCCGCCTGGGCCACCGTCATCGCCCAGTGGCTGTCCGGCCTGGGGCTGTGCCTGTACGCCCTGGCCACCCGGCGGGACCTGCGGTTTTCCGCCGCCGACCTGCGCCCCGACGCCGCCTGTGCCGCCCATGTGGCCCGGCTGGCCTTTGTCACCGGGGCCCAGCAATCCATTATGAATTTCGGCATTCTGCTGGTGCAGGGCCGGGTCAACAGCTTCGGCCCCGCGGTGATGGCCGCTTTTGCGGCGGCGGTCAAGATCGACTCCTTCGCCTACATGCCGGTGCAGGATTTCGGCAACGCATTTTCCACCTTTATCGCCCAGAACTACGGCGCCGGGCAGACCGGGCGCATCCGCCGGGGCACCCGCAGCGCCGTGGCGGCCAGCATGCTGTTCGGCGCTGCCGTCAGCGCGGTGGTCTTTGTGCTGGCCCGGCCCCTGATGCTGCTGTTTGTGCGCCCCGAGGAAGGGGAGATCCTGGCCATTGGCGTGCAATACCTGCGGGTGGAGGGCGCCTTTTACTGCCTGATCGCCCTGCTGTTTCTGCTGTACGGCTTCTGGCGGGCGGTGGAACGCCCCGGTATGTCGGTGGTGCTTACCGTTATTTCCCTGGGGCTGCGGGTGGTGCTGGCCTATGGGCTGTCCGCCATTCCGGCACTGGGGGCCGCCGGTATCTGGGTGTCCATTCCCATCGGGTGGGCCGTGGCCGACCTGGCGGGCTGCCTGCCCATGGTGCGCTGGCTGCGCCGGGCCGGCAACCGTTGACAAACAGGGCGGGGTATGGTATACTCTTGCTGTAGTTAGATAGAACTAACCAAGGCCGCCGCAGGGGATGGCCCCCGGCGGCGTTTGGTTTCCCTGATGGTTAGGTAAAACTAACCGCAGAAAGGAGCGCCCCATGAGCGAAGAACTGATCGTGCGCCACGGCTCGCCCACCCTGGCGGGCCTCAAGACCGGCAGCCTGTTCAGCTGTGCCTGCCCCGATGGGGCGGAACTGTGCCGCACCCTGCGCAGCTGGAACCGCCGCCTGGCCCCCAAGGGGGTGCGGGCCCTGGGGCTGCGGCTGCTGAAGGGCCGGGCGCTGATCTACGTCTACCGCCCGGCCCGGCTGGCCCGGGACCTGGAGCGGGCCGAGGTGCGGGCGCTGCTGGCGGACCGGGGTTACCCCACCGATGCGACGGCCTGTGTGCGCACCCTGTGCCAGCGGCTGCGCCGGACCGAGGAATTCCCCCATGAGATCGGGCTGTTTCTCAGCTACCCGCCCGAGGATGTGCGGGGCTTCATTGAGAACCGGGCCGGCGGGTTCAAGTGTGTGGGCTGCTGGAAGGTTTACGGCGACGCGGCGGCGGCCCGGGCGCTGTTTGGCAAGTACAGCCACTGCACCCGGGTGTATTGTGACCGGTATGCCAGGGGCGTGCCGCTGGAGCGGCTGACCGTGGCCGGGTAAAAAAAGGGCATCCCCCGGGAAATTTCCCGGGGGATGTTTTGTGGGTTATTCCTGGCGCAGACGGTCCACCACCGAAAGGCGGCGGGCGGCCCGGCTGCTGGCCAGGGGGATGACGACGCCCAGCACCGCGAAAAGCGGCAGGGCCACCCCGATGGGCCAGAGGATAAAACGGTAGGTGAAGAACCAGAACATCCTTTGCAGCGCCGCGCCCCACAGCGGCCCGCCGACCAGCGCCAGCACCAGGGTCAGCGCTGCCGAACCCAGGGTGTACACCACTTCCCGCAGATATGCCTGGTCCACCCGGCGGCCGTCCAGTTCCACCGGCAGCACGATGTTCTCGTACACGCTGAGTACCGGCACCAGGTTGTAACTCTGGAACACAAAGCCGATCTTGCGGCGGCGGAAGATGGTCAGGGCTTCGTCTTTCAGGGCAAAGATGTCCTTGCCGTCCACCTCCACCTTGCCCGCCGTGGGCCGGTCCAGCCCGCCCAGCATGTGCCGCAGCGTGCTTTTGCCGGAACCGGATGTGCCCACAATGGCCACAAATTCCCCCCGGCTCCACCGCCAGGTCCACCCCGTCCAGGGCGCGGACCTGGGTGTCGCCGCTGCCGTAGTATTTGCGCAGGTCATGGGTCTGCAGGATGCTCATGGTGTATCCCTCCATAAAGAAAAGTCTGTATCGTCCTTTGGGAACAATACAGACTATACCACGCCGGGGTGTCACGGCGCTTTCGGAAATCTGACAGTTTTGTAAGAAGTTCACCGGGGCAGGCAGAGGGCAAAGGTGCTGCCCCGGCCCGGGGCGCTGTCCACCTTGAGGTAGCCCCCCTGCCCGGCGGCGATCTGCCGGGCCAGATACAGCCCCAGGCCGCCCCCCTCCCGCTGGTAGGCGCCGGGATTCCAGGGCGGACAGGCGGCTTTCGTCAAAATGGGTGTCGGTAAAACGACCTTCCAGCGCGGCGGTGAGCATGTCGTCCAGCCGGGCCATCAGCCGCCGGGTGCGCAGCCGGTCCCACACCACCAGCGCCGCGGCCCCCAGGTCCCGCACCAGGTCCAGGCCGCTGCCGTCGGGCAGGTTCACGTCCAGGATCAGCAGGGCAAAGTCCTGGCCCTGCAGCAGCGCCCGGGCCTGGGCCACGGCGCGGTCCGGCGTTTGCAGCGCCAGGGCGATGCCCCGGCCCAGGGCTTCGTCATCCTCTAACAGAAAAATACGTTCCATCGTACACCTTCCCGGTTTGGTATCGGTTCCATCATACCACGCGCGGGAGGCCGGGGCAAGACAAAGAAATGACTTTAAAAAAATGGAAAGCAAACTTTCCATGAAACCCACGGGAGGACAGAACATGAAAAACCGGCTGGAGGAGATCCGCAAAAGCCGGGGCATCCGGCAGGTGGACCTGACGGCCATCCTGCTGCTGGTAGGGGCTTACCTGTTGGTGCAGGGGTATGCGGTGTACTGCCGCATCCGGCTGGAAAAAGAGATGTAGCAGACAAAACCGCCCCGGATACCCATGGGTACCCGGGGCGGTGTGGTGTTTACAGGGGGGATATCAGCCCTCGCTGTGTTCGGGGCGGACGGTGTCGCGCACGGCGGCGGCAATGGCTTCGGCAGACAGGCCGTAGTCCCGCAGCACTTCGTTGGCGGGGCCGGAGTGGCCGAACTGGTCCTGCACGCCCAGGCGGCGCACATAGCAGGGCAGTTTTTCGCTGAGCAGGCTGCGGCCTGAAAATCTGTGAAGAGACTTCCTATATGACGTTGCTAGGGGACAGTTAGAAGTTGAAATACAGGAAGGTGGACACACCGGCCAGAGAGATTATAGACCAGAACAGGCAGAGTATTGTGGTTAAGGAGGCGGTGAGAGAGGGTTTGAATTGGATTTCTCTGCTATTGGGCAGGTTTAGTACTGCAAAAAATGCGATAAACAGGAAAGCCCACAAGTGAAATCCAACAATTTGCTCGGCCAAATCGCCCAGGGGAGAAAACGTTTGCTCGAGCCAGAGAAACTCTGGCAGGGTGAAACAGCCGTACAATTCACTGCGAATGGAAAAACTGGACCAACGGAATAATTCCCTATAAAAAGAGATGGCATCTGCGATACTGTCGGCGCGGAACAGGACCCACAGCAGGTTGACTGTCAGGAAAGTAAAAAACCATTGTGTTACCATATGGAGCCGTTGCCACTGCTTTTGGAAAAGCCGATTTAGACAGTTCAGTGCACCATGCAGCACGCCCCACAGGATGAAGGTCCAATTGGCGCCGTGCCAGATGCCGCTGACCAGGAAAACTATCATAATATTCAGGTAGGTACGTATTTTACCTTTGCGGTTGCCCCCCAGCGGGATGTATACATACATGCGCAGAAAGCGCGTCAGTGACATGTGCCACCGGGACCAAAAATCCGGTATGGAGAGTGCTTTGTAAGGAGAGTTGAAGTTTTGGGGGAGATCGATATTGAACAGGGTGCCGATGCCTAGTGCCATATCGCAGTAGCCACTGAAGTCAAAATACAGCTGCAACGTATAGGAGACAGCTACCAGCAGGGCTTCCAAAGAAGTGAGCGTTACAATAGTACCAAAACCAAAATCTGCCGCGTGGCCAAAGGTGTCTGCGACAATGACCTTTTTGAACAAGCCTACTGCAAAGATGTAAAGCCCTTTGGAAAGATTGGGCGCTTGCGGACGACGCCGACATACATCGCGGAATTGGGGGATGATCTCATTGTGAAGGACAATGGGCCCGGCAATCAATTGAGGAAAAAAGGAGACAAATAGAGCATATTCGTCAAAACGATAGTTTTTTGTCTGGCCCCGGTAGGAGTCCACCAGATAGGAGATTTGCTGGAAGGTGAAAAAGCTGATGCCCAGGGGCAGTACGATGTTTTGCAGCACAAAATCTTTCCCCAACAGCGCGTTGACGTTTTGGAGAAAAAAGTTGAAATACTTGAAGTAAAAAATGACGGCTACGTTGGTCAGTGTACCCAGGGCCAACAGCATCTTTTTGCAGGGCGTGGCGGTGATACGCTGCAGCAGGCGGGAAATCAGGTAGTTGCCCACGATGCTGCCGCAGATGATCCACAAATACGAGGGGGTGAAATAGCCGTAAAACCACAGCGACATGCCGACCAGGAAAACATTGGCAAGGCGGTAATGGTGCCAGTGGTTGAGCAGAAAATACCCGGCCAGCGCCAGCGGCAGGAACAGGAAAATAAAGATATAGGAATTGAATAACATAACGCGGAACCTTACTTTAACTCGTTGAGGGCCGGATAGTCGTAGGTCGTGTAGAAATCCCGGACCTCTTTCAGATAAGACTGGTAATTGTCCTCGGTCAGGCGGTAATTGTCGGCTGCCATCTGCTCCAGCATCCAGGAGTTGATCCATTCGCCGTAGTGCTCATAGTCTTTATAGTTGTCTAAATCGCAGATAAGGTCAAAATTTGCGTTGAAGGAGTACAGGCGAATATTGGGAATACG
>DXBO01000057.1 GCA_019116485.1 Candidatus Gemmiger excrementavium | reverse complement strand
GCAAGACCTTCCGGCCCCTCTTCCAAATAAATCCGTTCCCAGCTTTGGATGCGGTCATGTCCTTGAACTTCATAAATTCTGGCAGCCTCCTGATAGCTTAGTCCCTCTTGTATGACCGCCTCTACTACCTGCTTCTTGAATTCTGGTGTATAGCGTTTGTTTGGTATTCCTTTCGGCATAGTACTGGCGTCATTTTGCGCATATCATGGTATTGAACCATATACGGCAACATGGAATTGACAAATTCCATTTTTGCATGTATATTTTTGCATGTATAATGTGTTCAGTGATCGAGTTGCAGATACCTGCGAGGCCTGCGACCAGGGGGGTCCTGCGGGAGCTCCCTTTTTTCATTTTCGGAGGGCACTGCCATGGCAAAACCATTTCTGACATTTCAAGCACAGATTTCCTTTCTGGAACAGGATAAAAACCTGCTAGTAGAAGATTACGCCTTTGCCGAAGCAATGCTGAAGCAGATTGGCTATTTCAGTCTAATCGGTGGATATAAAACGCCTTTCAAAAACCCTACTACACATAAGTACAAAGATGGCACCCGATTTGAGGATATTGTTGCTTTGTACCGTTTTGATGAGACTCTGCGTGAATTGTTTTTGAAATATATCTTGAAAGTCGAACGCCATATCCGATCCTTGCTCTCCTATTATTTCACTGAAATACATGGTGAGGCCCAATCAGCCTATCTGAGTCCTGCAAACTATAACCAGGCCAGGAAATATGCCCCTGCCATTCGCAGACTGGTTTCGGTCCTGGATAATCTCGCTAACAATAACAGTGATTATCCCTACATCAACCATCAGCGTCAGGCTTATGGGAATGTTCCCCTATGGGTTCTTACCAACGGCGTAACATTCGGTACACTCTCGAAATTCTATAAGTTCACAACACAAGACATCCAATCCAAAATAGCCCGGAATTTTGATAAAGTGAATCAGAAGCAGCTTGAACAATTTCTGAGTGTAATGACCAAGTTTCGAAATGTCTGCGCCCACGGTGATCGCCTTTATTCTTATCAGACCCGCAACGATATTCCGGACACTGTACTGCACAAAAAACTCGATATTCCTCAAAACGGAACTCAGTATTCTATGGGTAAGCATGATTTATTTGCAATGGTGATTGCATTCCGGTACTTGTTGCCCAAAGACGACTTTATCCGCTTTAAGTCTGCCCTTACAAGCGCAATCCGCCATTAACTTGAATGAGATAATTCAGCGCACCACGCCCGCCAATGCCTCTGGAGTACCAATGCCACAGGCCGTTGTCGCTGATACAAAGGCTGCTGTGTGTTGCCGTCTTGTAATCGTGCGGCCCCGTTCGAATCAATTCTTCCGGTTCGTATTGTTTCATGTAGCTGATTATATCTACTGTTCTTGCCATCTTAATCTGATCCGTTGTAACTCTTTCACCCATACAGATATCTCCTTTTCAGCCAGTCATTTTTCAGCTAGTAGGGGGGTGTGGGGGGAAAATGTTGCTGATGTATTACCCCGAAATGGTACACTTCCCCCACTGACTATTTAGTAAATAAAAAAACGGCTGCTACAATAAGTAACAGCCGCTTAATTAACAAGCAAAATGATTGGTATTGCTTTCGCCATGAATCAGCTCATCAAACTTTGGTTATTCACAAACTCCCCTATCGTGTCCGATGGATATTTCATTCGTAGTTTGAAAGCTTTCTGCACATTTTTGCACATTTTCTGCACATTTCGCCACTTCTTTTCGAATTTACTCCATGTGCTTATAGTGCACAAAATGCAAACATTGCAAAAGGCAACTTCCTATTTTTTTCTTCTATACGCTACTTTTGTTTGTTTTTGACGAATTTCGATATGGATTTTTTTCGTTTTCAGTGTACTTTTAATCAGAGGGTCCAGGATTCGAGTTCCTGCGGGCGCACCAAAATCCACGCCGCAACAGCTGTTGCGGCGTGGATTTTTTGTTTTGTTTTCAGTTTGCCGCCGGTTCCCAGCCCTTGCACACGTCCACCCAGGCGGCATAGCGGGAACAGCGCTCTAACTCAGGAATGGTCAGTTCAATGGCGCTGTTGCTGCTGCCGCAGGCGGGAAATACCGTTTCAAACCGTTTGAGAGAGGCATCCAGGTAGACTTCCACCCCCGGGTTGACCGCAAAAGGACAGACACCGCCTACCGCATGGCCCACCAGTGCCACTGCCTGGTCCGGGGTGAGCATTTTGGCTTTTGCCGCAAAGCGGGCCTTGTACTTGGGGTTGTCGATCTTGGCATCCCCGGCGGCCACGATCAGCACCGCCCTATCCCCCACCAGGAACGACAACGTCTTGGCGATGCGGCAGGGCGCACAGTGCAGCGCCTGGGCCGCCAACTCCACTGTAGCGCTGGACACCGGAAACTCTTGTATCCGGTCCTGCAGGCCGTACTGTACAAAATACTCCCGTACTTTTTCAATGGACATCTTGTTCTTCCCTCTCCTCTGTATTTTCCCCGGCCTTTGCCGGCTGTTCCAGTTCACACAGCAGCGCCCCCAGATCAGCAAACAAATCCTGGGGCAGCATGGCGGTGGCGCTGCACCGCCTGGCACAGCGATCCGCCGCCGCGCCGTGCAGCCATACTGCCGCTGCCGCAGCTTCCAGTGCACTGTGGCCCTGCTGCCAGCCCGCGGCCAGCAAACCGGCCAGCAGACCGGCCAGCACATCGCCGCTGCCGCCCCGGGCCAGCCCGGCATTGCCGGTATGGTTGCGCAGCACGGTACCGTCCGGCGCGGCGATCAGCGTACCGCTGCCCTTGAGTACCGCCACACAGCGGTATTCCTCCGCCAGCTGACGGGCGGCAGCTTCCCGGTCTGCCTGGATTTCCCCCACCGTGGTATGCAGCAGCCGGGCCGCCTCTCCCGGGTGGGGCGTCAGCACGGTATGCTCCGGCAGCGGCCCCCGCACCTTGCCCGCCGCCAGGGCGTTCAGGGCGTCGGCATCCAGCACAGCCGCCGCCCAGGGTGGCCGCCTGCCCAGCAAGTTGCTGCAGACAGCCCCCGCGCTCTCGCCCAGGCCGGGTCCGGCCAGCAAAACAGTGTTTTTACCGGCAAACCATTCCCGCAGCGCCGCGGTGTCCTGGGGATGGATGCCGCCGCCCGCGTCGGTACGGCAGCCGCAGCAGCAGCACTCCGGCGTGCGGGCCAGCACCAGCTGCAGCACCGGTTCCACGCTGGCCAGATAGACCAGCCCGGCGCCGCCCCGCAGTGCGCCTTCCACACACAGCGCTGCCGCGCCCCGGTAAGCCATACTGCCCGCCGCCGCCAGCACACTGCCAAAACTGCCCTTGTTGGCCCGGGCCGGGCGCGCCGGCAAAAAGCCGCGCACCATATCCCGCGTGATCTCTTGCTGCATCTTGCATCCCCCTTAAAATATACTATAATGTAAGTGACAGCTGCCGCGCCGCTGTAGCATGGCTCTATTATACCGTGAACCGGCAGCAAAATGGCTGCATTGTGGATCAGGCGCTTTGCCGGGTATGGCGCGGCGCGGCACAAAAGGCCTCAACAGCCGTTTGCGGTTATTATACCGCATCCACCCAAAAAGTGAAAGGGGAAGTTTGTATGGTACCGGAACTGGAAAAAATCCTGGCAAAATCGCAAAATCTGGTGTTTTTCGGCGGAGCCGGCGTTTCCACCGAGAGCGGCATCCCCGACTTCCGCTCGGTAGACGGGCTGTACCACCAGACTTTCCGCTACCCGCCGGAGGTCATGCTCTCCCACAGTTTTTACGCCAGCCACACGGCGGAATTCTTTGACTTTTACCGGCAGAAACTCATCGTCCATGGGGCCAGGCCCAACGCCGCCCACCTGCGGCTGGCCAAACTGGAACAGCAGGGCACCTGCAAGGCAGTGGTGACCCAGAACATCGACGGGCTGCACCAGGCCGCGGGCAGCCGCACCGTGTATGAACTGCACGGTTCCACCCTGCGCAACTACTGTACCCGCTGCGGCAAATTCTACCCTGTAGAGTTCATTGAACAGGCCGCCGGGCAGGGGGACGGCATTCCCCGCTGCACCGACTGCGGCGGCATCGTCAAACCCGACGTGGTGCTTTACGAAGAAGGGCTGGATGAGGCCACCATGGAAAACGCCATGCGGGCCATCGCGGCGGCAGACACCCTGATCGTGGGCGGCACAAGCCTGGCAGTCTACCCGGCAGCCGGTCTGCTGCGGTATTTCCGGGGCGATACGCTGGTGGTCATCAACAAGCAGCCCACCCCCGCCGACAGTATGGCCAGCCTGGTGCTGAACCTGCCCATCGGCCAGGCCCTGGCGGAGGACAACACTCCGTGACCTATTTTTGCACAAAAAGTCCAATTTTTTCTAAAAAGGCATTGCCAAAGCCCCGCCGGGTTTGCTATGATAGGGGCATAGGTTTCGCGGATTGCTGACAGAGAGGGGATGGTCGCCATGGCAACCGCATTGACTGATTTTACCAAACGACGTGAATTTCTGGTCTGCATGGACTCCGATGGCTGCGTGATGGACACGGTGCGCATCAAACACACCACCGTCATGTGCCCTGAACTGATCCGCGTTTTTGCGCTGGACGATTACACTGACTTCATCACCGCTGCCTGGGAAGAGATCAACCTGCACACCATCACCCGGGGTATTTCCCGTTTTGAGAGCGTGGTGCTGGTGTTTGACCGGCTGAAAAACCGGGGCATTGAGGTGCCGGGCAGCGAGGATATTGCCGCCTGGGTAGGCACCGCCGCCGAACTTTCCACCGCCAGCCTGCAGCATGAACTGAAACAGACCGGCAGCCTGGCCCTGCGCAAACTGCTGGAATGGAACAACGCCTGCAACCGGCGCATCCAGGCGCTGGAACCCACCTTTGAGCCTTTCCCCGGCGTGGCCGAAAGCCTGCGCCAGCTCCATGCCGTGGCCGACCTGGCTGTGGTCAGCGCCGCCAACGAAAGCGCCATCGCCAGCGAATGGAAGCGCTATGGCCTGGCCCAGCACGCCGACATCATCTTTGGCCAGGAAGTGGGCAGCAAGGCCAACTCCATTGCCACCATGCTGGCCTGCGGATATGAGAGCCGCAAGGTCATGATGGTGGGTGACGCCATGGGAGATGCCCAGGCCGCCGCTGCCAACGGCGTGGCGTTTGTGCCCATTCTGCCCGGGCGGGAAGCCGCAAGCTGGCGCCGCCTGCAGGAGGAAGCCCTGCCCAAGCTGCTGCACGGGACCTTCAGCCCCGAGTATCAGGCCGAACTGCTGGCTGCGCTGCGCAGCGCCCTGCACGGCTGAACCACAACCTCATTTTTCTTGCCGCCGCTCTTGTGGCGGCCTTTTCTTTATGATATACTGATTATGTATAGGTATAATTTGCAGAAAGAAGGAACCCCCGGGAATGGACCTTTTACAGCAAGCCCGTTGTGAAATCGATGCAATCGACGCCGAGATGGCCGCCCTGTTTGAGCGGCGCATGCAGGCAGTGGCCAATGTGGCCCGCTATAAAGCCGAGACCGGCAAACCGGTGTTTGATGCTGTGCGGGAAGCCGCCGTGCTGGAGAAAAACACCGCCCGCTTACAGGATGCGGCACTGCGGCCCTATTACCGGGCTTTTCTGGAAGAGGCCATGGCAGTGTCCCGCGCATACCAGCGTGTCATGCTGGGCCGCGACACCGCCGCCTACCAGGGAGTGGAAGGTGCCTGGAGCCATATCGCCCTGCGGCGGCTGTTCCCTTTCTCCCGCCAGCTCTCTTTCGCCACCTGGGGCGAAGTGTTCGACGCGGTGGAGCGGGGCGACGCCCAGTTCGGCGTGCTGCCCTTTGAAAATTCCAATGCGGGGGATGTTTCCACCGTGCTGGACCTTTTGTATACCCACCCGGACCTTATCGTAAGCCGGATGTGCGATATGCCCATCCGCCAGGACCTGCTGGGTGTGCCGGGGGCCACCCTGGCCGGTGTGCACACTGTGGTCAGCCATCCCCAGGCACTGGCCCAGAGCGGCGTATTCCTGCAGCAGCATGGGTTTGCCACCCGCCCCTGGAGCAACACCGCCGACGCCGCCCGCCATGTGGCGGAATGCAACGACCCCGGCGTGGCGGCCATCGCCAGTGCCGAGACTGCCGATCTGTACGGGCTGCAGATTCTGGCGGCGGGCGTCAACGCCGATGGCGACAACACCACACGGTTCATTGTCATTGAGCGTTCCCCCGAACCGCCGGTGATGACCGGCGCCGGGCAGCGGCTGGCGCTGCTGTTCACGGCCCGCCACAAACCCGGCCAGCTGGCCGCAGTGCTGGACCACATCGGCGCCCGGGGTTTCAACATGGAATGCATCAAGAGCCGCCCCCTGCCCCATGTTCCCTTTGAATACTATTTCTATGTGCAGCTGGTCTGCCCGGCGGGCAGCACCGGCACCGAATGCCAGGCCCTGCTGGACACCCTGCGCACGGCATGCAGCACCCTGCGCCTGCTGGGTGCTTTCACACTGGACGCCCAGGCCTGACCCGGACAACCCAAACGAGTAAGGATGTGTGACTATGAAACTGACGATGCAACTGAAACGCCGCAGCTATGACATCATTCTCAAGGCCGGGTGTCTGGCCAACCTGCACCAGTTCACCAACGTGCAGGACCGCAAGGTTTTTGTGCTGACCGATTCCGGCGTGCCCGCCCGGTATGCCCAGACCATCGCCGACCAGTGCCCTGCCGCCACCGTGTATACCATCCCCCAGGGGGAAGGCAGCAAGTGCCTGAAAGTCTACGGCCAGATTCTGCAGGCCATGCTGGATTTCGGCATGGACCGCAAGGACCTGCTGGTGGCTGTGGGCGGCGGCGTGGTGGGTGACCTGGGCGGTTTCTGCGCCGCCAGTTATATGCGGGGCATTGATTTTGTCAACTGCCCCACCACCACTCTGTCCCAGGTGGATTCCTCCATCGGCGGCAAGACCGGGCTGGACCTGGGGGAGACCAAGAACATCGTAGGGGCATTCTGGCAGCCCAAAGTGGTGCTGGTGGATTTTGACACGCTGGCCACCCTGCCCCGCCGCCACATCGTCAACGGCCTGGCCGAAGCCCTGAAAACCGGTCTGATCGGCGATCCCCAGCTGTTTGCCCTGTTTGAGGAAAACGACCCGGAAAAGAATCTGGAACAGATCGTCTACCGCAGCCTGAAATTCAAGAAAAAGATCGTGGAGCAGGACGAGCGGGAAAGCGGGCTGCGCGCCTGCCTGAACTTCGGCCATACCATCGGCCACGGCATTGAGGCTGTGCGCGGTGTGCGTGGCCGCCGCACCACCGGGCTGTACCACGGTGAGTGTGTGGCCCTGGGCATGCTGCCCATGATCGAGGACCCGGCCCTGCTCAAACGGGTGCGGACCATTTACCGCACCTTGGGTCTGTCCACCCGCACCGGCGCCAACAAGGCCAGGGTGCTGGAATTTATGCAGCACGATAAAAAGACCCGGGGCGATCATATCACCGTCATCAAATGCCCGGGGCTGGGCTGTTGGCGGGCAGACAACCTGCCCACCGCCGAGCTGCCCCAGCTGCTGGGCCTGGAGTAAGCTGCCCCGCAACGCCGCCGCACCCGGTGCGGCGCGCTCTTTTTCCCCGCTGTGAAAGGACCACCCGATGAAAAACACCTTTGGCAATGCCATCTCTCTGACCATCTTCGGCGAGAGCCACGGCCCCGCCGTGGGCGCCGTGCTGGACGGCCTGGCCGCCGGGCTGCCGGTGGATGAGGAAGCCATCGCTGCCGCCATGGACCGGCGCCGCGCCCGAGGAGACGGGCTTTCCACCGCCCGCACCGAGGCCGACGCCGTGGAATTTCTGTCCGGCGTATACCAGGGCCACACCACCGGCACCGCCATCACGATGATGATCCGCAACCTGAACACCCGCAGCGGCGACTACGCCAAAACCGCCGACCTGCTGCGTCCCGGCCACGCCGATTATACGGCCCACGCCAAGTACGAGGGCTGGCAGGATGCCCGGGGCGGGGGGCATTTTTCCGGGCGGATCACAGCGGCTTCCGTGGCCGCCGGTGCCCTGTGCGAAGAGGTGCTGAAAGGCCTGGGCATCCGGGTCTACACCCATATCGCCGCCTGTGCCGGGGTGGAGGACGCCCCCCTTTCCAGCGCGGCGGGGCTGGTACTGCCCGAACCGGAACCCGGGCACTTCGCCCTGTTGGACCCCACGCGGGAGGCCGCCATGCAGCAGGCCATCCGCACCGCCGGCAGCGAGGGGGACAGCGTGGGCGGCATTCTGGAGACCATCGTCACCGGGCTGCCTGCCGGGGTGGGGGAACCCTGGTTCGACAGTGTGGAGAGCGAACTGGCTCATCTGATGTTCGCCATTCCCGCCTGCAAAGGTGTGGAGTTCGGCGCGGGGTTCGGTTTTGCGAAGCTGCGGGGCAGCCAGGCCAACGACCCCTTCACCATGCGGGAGGGGCGCATTGTAACCGCTACCAACCGTAACGGCGGCGTGAACGGCGGCATCACCAACGGCATGCCCGTGGTGTTCCGCACCGTGCTGAAACCCACCCCCAGCATCTATAAGGAACAACACACCGTAGATTACACAACCAAACAGGACGCCGCCTTGCAGATTCACGGGCGGCATGATCCCTGTATTGTGCCCCGGGCGGCGGTGGTGCAGAACACCCTGGCCGCCTTTGGGCTGCTGGACCTGCTGACGGTGCGCTACGGCACACTGGCACAAAAGCACGGCCTGCCCGAGAGGCGGGCCGGTGAAGAAGGGATGTGAACCGTTTATGGAACAAAAATTGTACGGCCTGATCGGCGGAAAGCTGGGGCACAGCTATTCCCGCATCATTCATGAGCAGATCGGTGATTATCACTATGAACTGCTGCCTCTGCCTTCCGAGGAGGAGGCCCGGGCTTTTCTGGCCCAGCGCAACTTTGCGGCCATCAACGTGACGATCCCCTACAAACAGTTGGTCATCCCCTACTGCGATGTGCTGGACCCCCGGGCCCAGGCCATCGGCGCGGTGAACACCATCGTGCAGCGGAACGGCAAACTGTACGGCTACAACACCGACTACGCTGGTTTTTCCTATCTGGCCCGGGCACACGGCGTGGATTTTGCCGACAAGACCGTGCTGATCCTGGGCACCGGCGGCACCCACTCCACCGTGGAGGCAGTTTGCCGGGACGGCGGCGCCTGTGAGATTCTGTGCGCCAGCCGCACTGGCCGCAACGGCGCCCTGACCTACAGCGAGGCCATGCGCCGCCGGGACATTCAGATCATCATCAACACCACCCCCTGCGGGATGTTCCCCAACGTGGGCCAGTGCATGATCGACCCGGCGGCCTTCCCCATGCTGGAAGCCGTGCTGGACGTGGTGTACAATCCCTTCCGTACCGAGTTGCTGCTGCGGGCTGAGGAACACGGCATTCCCACCGCCGGCGGGTTTGAGATGCTGGTGGCCCAGGCCGTATATGCGGCCCAGCTGTTTACCGACAGCAAGTACGACCCCCAGCCGCTCATTGCCTCTGTGGGGCGGCGCATGCGCCATCAGCTGGCCAACATATCGCTCATCGGTATGCCGGGGTGCGGCAAGTCCACCATCGGTGCCGCGCTGGCCAAGCGCCTGGGCAAGGCGTTTGTGGACCTGGACGAGGAGATTGAGCGCCGCACCGGATATAATATCCCCGACATCTTTGCCCACGAGGGCGAAGATGCGTTCCGCCGCTACGAGGCCGACACCCTGGCCGATGTAGCCAAGCAGCCCGGCCAGGTCATTGCCTGCGGCGGCGGCGTCATCAAGACACCGGCCAACGTGCGTGCCCTGCGCCAGAACGGCTGTGTCTACTGGGTGCAGCGCTCTCTGGGCAAGCTGGCCACCGGCGGGCGGCCATTGTCCCAGGGCGGGGCGGCGCTCAAACAGCTGGAAGCGGAACGCACCCCCCTGTACCAGGCGGCGGCCACCGCCGTGCTGGACAACTCCACCGCGCTGGACACCGTGGTGGAAAACGCCGTGCGCATGTTTGAGGCGGACGACAACCTGTAAAAAAATCCCGACGTATCAATCTGTCAGAAAGAGGTTTCCTTCATGATCATTTCCACCAAAAAAGGCACGCCCCAGGCGGAACTGGACCGCATTATTGAAAGTTTTGAGAAGCAGGGCCTTTCGGTCACGCTGATCCGCGGTACGGATTACAACGTTTTCGGCCTGGTGGGCGACACCACCAAGATCGCCGAAAAAGACGTGCTGGCCAACCCCTGGGTCGAAAACGTGACCCGTGTTTCGGCCCCTTACAAGCGTGCCAACCGCCTGTTCCATCCCGCCGACACCGTCATCGATGTGGGCGGCGTCAAGATCGGTGCCAGCGCCCCCATCGCCGTGATGGCCGGTCCCTGCAGCGTGGAAGGCAAGGAGCATATGCTGAAAATGGCGGAACTGGTCAAGGCGGGCGGCGCCAACTTCCTGCGGGGTGGTGCCTACAAGCCCCGCACCAGCCCCTACTCCTTCCAGGGCCTGGGCACCGAGGGCATTCTGGCCATGGTGGAGGCCCGCAAAGCCACCGGGCTGCCCATCGTCAGCGAACTGATGGACGAAGCCCATATCGATGAGTTCGAAGAGTACGTGGACGTGGTACAGATCGGCGCCCGCAACATGCAGAACTTCCAGCTGCTGAAAGCCGTGGGCAAGATGCACAAGCCGGTGCTGCTCAAGCGGGGCCTGGCCAACACCATTGAGGAATGGATTATGTCCGCCGAGTATATCATGGCGGGCGGCAATGAACAGGTCATTTTGTGCGAGCGGGGCATCCGCACCTTTGAGCGGGCCACTCGCAACACGCTGGACCTGTCCGCCGTGCCGGTGGTGAAAGAAAAGACCCACCTGCCCATCGTGGTGGACCCCAGCCACGCCACCGGCGACTACAAGTATGTGGAAAGCATGGCCATTGCCGCCGTGGCCGCTGGCGCCGACGGCCTGGAAATTGAAGTGCACGACAATCCCCAGTGTGCCTGGAGCGACGGCGCCCAGTGCCTGAAGCCGGATAAGTTTGCCGAAACCGTGGCCATGTGCCGCAAAGTCGCCGCCGCCATCGGGCGGGAGATGTAAGCGTGGACGCCCGCCTGTATGTAAGCCGCCTGGGCGGCGCGGCCACCGTGCCGCCCAGCAAAAGCGCCGCCCACCGGGCCGTGGTCTGCGCGGCGCTGGCCGATGGTGTGAGCCGCATCACCAACATCGAGTACAGCCAGGATATCCGCGCCACCCTGGGCGCGGCGGCCCAGCTGGGTGCCAAAATCCGGGAAGAGGAACGGGCCGTGACCATCACGGGCCGCGGCAGCGCCAGCGGCTTTGCCACGGTGACCAGGCCGGTCTTTTGCAACGAGAGCGGGTCCACCCTGCGGTTCATGATCCCGCTGTTCAGCCTGACCGCCCAGAAGGTACGCTTTACCGGGGCCGGACGGCTGTTTGACCGGCCCCAGGCTGTGTATCAGATGCTGTTTGACCGCCAGGGGCTGCGCTTTGAACAGGCTGTAGACGGCATCACGGTGTTCGGACGGCTGCGCCCCGGCGGATTCACGCTGCCCGGGGATGTATCCAGCCAGTTTATCAGCGGCCTTCTGTTTGCCGCGCCCCTGATGGAGTCTGAAAGCACCATCGAGGTGTTGCCCCCCTACGAGAGCCGCTCCTATGTGGACCTGACCATCGGGGCCATGCAGCAGTTCGGCGTCAAGGTAACAGCCCGGTCCCGCAAAAACGGCAGCGTGATCTACCGTATTGCCGCGCCTCAGCGCTATACCGCCAGCGATTTTGCCGTGGAGGGGGATTACAGCCAGGCAGCTTTCCTGGCTGTGCTGGGCTGCGTGGTGGGCGGTATCACCGTAACAGGGCTGAATCCCGACAGCCAGCAGGGGGACAAAGTCATTCTGGACATTCTGCAGCGGTGCGGGGGCAAGTGCCGCGCCGTGGAAGGCGGCTACCGCTTTGAGCGCAGCCTGCTGCGCGCCACCGAGATCGACCTGGCGGACTGCCCCGACCTGGGGCCCATCCTGTTCACGCTGGGCTGCTTCTGCAGCGGCGAGACGGTGATCCGCAACGCCGGGCGGCTGCGGCTGAAGGAATCCGACCGCATTGAGGCCATGCAGAGCGAATTGCAGAAGATGGGCGCCCGCGTCCAGGTGGACGGCGATACCGTGCACATCACCGGTGTGGCACTGCACGCCCCCCGGGAACCGCTGTACGGCCACAACGATCACCGCATCGTCATGGCTCTGGCGGTGGCAGCCTGTGCATCGGGTCTGCCTGCCCTGCTCACCGGGGCCGAGGCTGTGAACAAGAGTTGGCCGGCCTTCTGGGAAACGTTGCGGGGCTTGGGTGCCAAAGTGGAATTTGAGTAAAGACGGGTGTGACTGCCAATGTTGGATAAATCCAAAACCTACCTGGTGGTGGGGCTGGGCCTGCTGGGCGGCAAATATGCCCAGGTACTGAGCCAGAAAGGCTACCGGGTCACCGGTATCACCCACAGCCCTGCCACCCTGGATTACGCGCTGACCCACGGGTATATCACCGCGGGCAAGACCGAAGATTTTGCCGACCTGGTACAGCAGGCCGACTGCGTGCTGTTCGGCCTGTATCCCACCGTGCTGCTGGATTGGGTGCGCCAGTATGGCCACTTGCTGCGCCCCGGCACATTGGCTACCGATGTATCCGGCGTCAAGCGGGGCGTGGTAGAGCCTATCCAGGACCTGTTGCCTGCGGGGGTGGAGTTCATCGGAAGCCATCCCATGGCCGGGCGGGAGACCAGCGGCATCGCCCACAGCGCCGAGGTGGATTTTGCCCCGGCCAATTTCATCATCACCCCTACCCCCTGCAACACTCCGGCAGCCATCGCCTGGTGCCGGGACCTGGCCGAGACCCTGGGATTCCGCCGCATCACCCAGCTGACCCCCGCTGAACACGACCATATGATCGGCTATGTGAGCCAGCTGTGCCACGCCATCGCCGTGAGCCTGATGTGCGCTTCGGATAACACCGAGCTGGCCTGCTATACCGGCGATTCTTTCCGGGACCTGACCCGTATTGCACGCATCAACGACAAAATGTGGGCTGAACTGTTCCTGTGGAACAAGGACAATCTGATCTCGGAGATCGACATGTTCTCCCATGCGCTGCACGAAATGCGGGAAAAGCTGGTGCAGGATGACCGGGAAGGCCTGGAGGATATGTTCCGCCTTTCCACCGCCCGGCGGGAAGCCTTTGACAAGAAATAACAACACAAAACTCCC
>DXBO01000056.1 GCA_019116485.1 Candidatus Gemmiger excrementavium | reverse complement strand
ATGGTGGTGCCCATGATCATGGTGTAGTCGCGCGTGTTGATGGCCGAGACAAAGTCACGCCCCAGCCCCGGGATGGTGAAGATCTTTTCGACGACGAAGGAGCCGGTCATCAGCATGGCCAGCATGGGGCCCACATAGGTGATGACAGGCAGGATGGCGTTGCGCAGCGCGTGCTTGAACAGGATCTTGACGCTGGAAACGCCCTTGGCGCGGGCCGTGCGCATGTAGTCCTGCCCCATGACGTCCAGCAGGCTGGAGCGCATCAGCCGGGTGATGTAGGCCGTGGGGTAGATGGCCAGCGCCGTGACCGGCATAATGTAGGCCGCCGGTTCGTTCAGGCCCGTGGTGGGCAGCAGCTTCAGGTTCATGCCGAAGGTATACAACAGCAGCACGCTGGATATGAAACTGGGGATGGCGATGCCGCAGGTGGCGAACACGATGATGGTGTTGTCGGCCCATTTGCCGCGGTGGTAGGCAGAAAGGCACCCCAGCGGGATGCCCACGCAGAGCGCCACCGCCACGGCGATGCCCGCCACCTTGCAGGATACCGGCAGCTTGTCGGCAATGATCTGGTTGACGGTACGGCCGCGCTGTTTCAGGCTCAGGCCCATATCGCCGTGCAGCAGCCCGTTCATATAGTTCAGGTACTGCACGCCCAGGGGCTTGTCCAGGCCGTATTTTTCTTCCAGCGCCTGCTGGGCCGCCGCACTGATGGATTTTTCAGCCACGAACGGCCCGCCGGGGACCAGGTTCATGATGAAGAAGGTAAGCGTCGCCACGATAAACATGCTGAAAATGCCCATCGCCACACGCTTGAGGACGTACTTCGCCATTGTGTTGTGCCACTCCGTTTCATTATGGAATACAGTTTTGCCGTATCCGGGGGGAAAATTCACCGCCGCCCCCGTGCCGCGCACACGGTTGTGCGCGGATTGCGGACAGGCCGGAGAATAAAAAAAGCGGTGGCGGTTGCGGCTGCACAAACGCCATCGTACATACCCGGAATCTTAACTATTATAATAAAGTTGTCACCTTTTGTCAATTCCGTATTGTTGCTCAATTTTTTACAAATTGTACGTTACAGGCACGCACAAACCGGGGAAGCCCTGTACAGGGCTTCCCCGGTTTGTGCTTTTGAGGGGGATTCCTCAGCCGTAGTTGGCCAAAAACTGCTTGGTGCGCTCCTCCTGCGGATGGTCGATGACCTGCTTGGCGGGGCCCTGTTCCACTACCACGCCGCCGTCCATGAACAGGATGCGGTCCGCCACGTCCCGGGCAAACTTCATCTCATGGGTGACGATAATCATGGTGGTTTTATGGGCCGCCAGGTCCCGGAGTACCCGCAGCACCTCGCCGGTCAGTTCCGGGTCCAGGGCCGAGGTAGGCTCGTCAAAGCAGAGGATATCGGGCTGCAGGGCCAGCGCACGGGCAATGGCCACCCGCTGCTGCTGCCCGCCGGACAACTGATGGGGATAATGCCCCGCCCGGTCCGAAAGGCCCATGTCGGCCAGCAGTGCCCGGGCGCGGGTCTCCAGTTCCTCATGGATGGCACGGCGGTTCTGCTTGTAGTCGGGGCGTTCTTTGGCCAGCAGTTCCCCCGCCAGCGTGATGTTCTGCAGCGCCGTGTACTGGGGGAACAGGTTGAAGTTCTGGAACACCAGCCCGAAATGCAGCCGCTTTTTGCGGATGGCCGCCTCGCTCTGGGTGCGGGCGTCGTCGGCGCTCCACAGGGTCTCCCCCGCCACCGTGATGGAACCGGCGTCCGCCGTTTCCAGAAAATTCAGGCAGCGCAAAAGCGTGGTTTTGCCGGAGCCCGAAGACCCGATGATGGCCAGGGCCTCGCCCTGGTCCAGGGTAAAGGAGATATCCCGCAATACGGCGGTGGCGCCGAAACTTTTGCCGATGCCGGCCACTTCCAACAATGCCATAGTGCGCCCCCTTTACCGGAAATAGTCCAGCCGCTTTTCCAGCCAGCCGAACAGCAGCGTCAGCGCGCCCACAAACACCAGGAAGAAGACGGCGGTGGAGAACAGCGGCCAGATCAGGCCCTTGGCGCTGTACTCCTTGGCCATCATGATGATGTCCTTGTTGGCGATGACGTTGGCCAGGGAGGTATCCTTGACCAGGGTGATGATCTCGTTGCCCATGGGGGGCAGAATGCGCTTGACCACCTGCAGCAGCGTGACTTTGAAGAAAATCTGGCTGCGGGTCATGCCCAGCACCTGCCCGGCCTCGGTCTGGCCCTTGGGCACAGACTCGATACCGCCGCGGTAAATCTCGGAAAAATAGCAGGCGTAGTTGATGGCAAAGGCCACCACGGCGGCCACCAGACGCCCGCCGGACCCCGAGGGCCAGGGGCTTTCAAAGCCCAGCAGGCCGGGACCCAGGTAAATGACCAGAATCTGCAGCATCAGCGGCGTGCCGCGGATGATCCACACAAAGGTCTTGACCACGCTGCGCAGCGGGGCGAACCGGCTCATGGACCCGAAGGCCACCACCAGCCCCAGAGGCAGCGCGAAGAGCAGCGTCAGACCGAACAGCTGGCAGTTGAGCCAGAACGCTTCGGTCAGGCGGCCCCAAATGACAGCCGCTTCGCCCATCATTCAGCCAGGGTCAGGCCGTACTTGTCGGCCAGGGCCTGCATGGTGCCGTCGGCTTTCAGGGCGTCAAAGGCTGCGTCCACAGCGGCGGCCACGTCGCTGCCCTTGCGGAAAGCCACGCCGTATTCCTCGGCGTTGAGTTCATCCACAATGGCCAGGTCGGCGTAGTCGGTGCCCTCGCCGATCATGGCGGAGGCCAGGGTCAGGTCCAGCACGGCGGCGTCGGCGGTGCCGGCGGCTACTTCCATCAGGCAGTCAGTCTGGACGCTCTTGCTCACATAGTCGGCCTGGGAGAGGTTCTCGTCCTCCTGCACGGTGGTCTCACCGGCGGAACCGGCCTCGGCCACCACGGTCTTGCCCACCAGGTCGGCGGTGGAGGTGTAGCCGGCGTCGGCTTTCATGACGACGACCTGGGCGTTCTTGGCGTAGGCCTGGGTGCAGGCGGTGTTGGCCATGATATCGTCGGTCAGGGTCATGCCGTTCCAGATGCAGTCGATGCTCTTGGCGTCCAGTTCCACGATCTTGGTGTCCCAGTTGATCTCCACAAATTCCGGCTTCACGCCCAGCTGCTCGCAGACGGCGGTGGCCAGCTCGGTGTCAAAGCCCACAAACTCGCCGTTTTCGTCGGTGTAGTTCATGGGGGCATAGACGGTGTAGCCGATGGTCATGGTGCCTTTGTCCTGGATATAAGCCAGGTCGCTGTCGGCGGCTTCTGCCTCAGTCTCGGCAGCTTCCGCGGTGGAAGCGGCGTCGGCGGTGGATTCCGCCGCGGACTCCGACACGGTGGCGGTGGCGCCGCAGGCGGCCAGGCTGGCGGCCATACCGGCGGCCAGCAGCAGGCTGATGAGTTTTTTCATAATGATTCCCTCCTGATAATGTAACCGATGGTTCCCTCACGCACAATCTTTACCGCCCTAAAGCGGTAAACCAACGGTATGTTAATAGTACCGCAAAACCGCTGTTTGTGCAAGGGAAAACCCCAAAAAAAGCGGCAGGAACGGGGACTTTGCCCCCATCCTGCCGGATTTTTTACAGAACCTTGCTCAAAAAGTCGATGGTGCGGGGCTGTTTGGGGTGGTTGATGACCTCGTCGGGGGTGCCTTCCTCCACGATGTAGCCGCCCTCCATAAAGATGACCCGGCTGGCCACCTCCCGGGCAAAGCCGATCTCATGGGTGACCACCACCATGGTCATGCCCTCGGCGGCCAGCTGCTTCATGACCTGCAGCACCTCGCCCACCATCTCGGGGTCGAGAGCCGAGGTGGGCTCGTCGAACAGCATGATGTCGGGGTTCATGGCAAGCGCCCGGGCGATGGCCACCCGCTGTTTCTGGCCGCCGGACAGCTGGGCCGGGTAGGCGTCGGCCTTATCCGCCAGACCCACACGGTTCAGCAGCCGCAGGGCATTCTCTTTGGCTTCGGCCTTGGTGGCCTTTTTCAGCTCGGTGGGGGCCAGGGTCATGTTGCCCATGACGTTCAGGTTGTTGAACAGGTTGAAGTGCTGGAACACCATGCCCACGTTTTCCCGCACTTTGTTGATATCGGTTTTCTTGTCGGTCAGGTCGTACCCGTCCACCACCACTTCGCCGCCGGTGATCTCCTCCAGCCGGTTGAGGCACCGCAGGAAGGTGGATTTGCCGGAGCCGGAGGGCCCCAGCACCACCACCACCTCCCCTTCGCAGATATCGGCGGAGACATCTTTGAGCACTTCCAGGTTGCCGAAGTTCTTTTTCAGGTGGGAGACATGGATCTTGACATTCTGCTTATTCACGGCCACGGTTCAGTCTCCTTTCCACTTTCTTGGCCAGCACCGACAGGGCGGTGATGACGATCAGGTACATGATGGCCACGATGGTCCAGACCTCAAACACCTTGAAGGAGTTGGCCACCACGTTCTTGGCGGTATTGACCAGCTCGGGGAAACCGATGACCGACAGGATGGAGGTATCCTTGAGGGTGATGATGAACTGGTTGATGATGCTGGGGATCATGGTGCGGATGGCCTGGGGCAGCACCACGCGCACCATGGCCCGCCAGTAGGGCAGGCCCAGGCTGCGGGCGGCTTCCATCTGGCCCTTGTCCACACTCTCGATACCGGCGCGGATGATCTCGGCCATATAGGCGCCGCAGTTCAGGGCCAGGCAGACGGTGCCGGCCTGCAGGGCGGTCAGGGTAAATCCGTTGAAGCCCAGCGCACTGTTGACCAGGGCCGGAATGCCCAGGTAGATGTAGAAAGCCAGCACGATCATGGGCACGCCCCGGATGGCGTCCACAAAGATGATGGAAATGATGTTGCAGGCGCGGTTTTTGACCACGCTGAGCAGGCCGAAGATCAGGCCCAGGATGCAGGCGAAGAACAGCCCGCACAGAGCCAGCAGCAGCGTCTGGCCCATGGCCGCCAGCAGCAGGCCGCCGTAGGTGGTAAGGATCTGGATCAAGGGCAGAACTCTCCTTTCAGGAAACAGTCAGGCACGCGAAAACAGGGACACCTGCGACAACAGGCGTCCCCGCTGGGTTTTTACTTAACCAAGATATTTGGCCAGAATCTGGTCATAGGTGCCGTTGGCTTTGATGTTGGCCAGACCGGCGTTGAACATATCCAGCAGTTCCTGGCTGTTCTCGCTGAAAATGGCGAAACCGTAGTCGCCGCCCTCGTTGGCGGTGTTTTCCAGCACTTTCAGGGCCAGGCCGCCGTCCTTGATGGAAGCCTGCATGATGGGGGTGTCCTCAAAGCAGGCCACGCACTGGCCGCCCAGCACCGCCTGGTACATGGTGGGGGAATCCTCAAAAGACTGGGTCTGGAAACCGTACTCGTCCTTCAGGCTCTCGGCATAGGCAGCGCCCTGGGTGCCGATCTTGATAGCCACGGTCTTGCCGGCCAGGTCCTCAAAGCCGGTGATGTCGGAATTTTCGGCCACAGTCATGGTCTGGGTGGCGGTGTAGTACCCGTCGGAGAACATCCAGCCGGATTCCTTGCGTTCATCGGTGATGGAGGCGCCGGCGATCATGCCGTCGGCCTGGCCGGACTGGCAGGCCGCGATGGCGCCGTCCCAGCCCAGGCTCTTCAGCTCGTACTCAAAGCCCTGGTCCTCGGCAATGGCGGCCACGATATCCACGTCGATGCCCACAAAGTTGCCGGAGGCATCGGTGTATTCAAAGGGCTTGAAGACGGTGTCGGTGGCGATGACCCACTTTTTGCCGGAAGCAGCCGTGCCGGAAGTCTCGGCGGTGGCAGCCTCGGAAGAAGCGGGGTCCGTGGTGGAAGCAGCGCTGGAAGAACCGGCGCCGCCGCAGGCGGCCAGAGACAGCGCCATCATGGCAGCCATGCCCAAAGCAAACAGTTTTTTCATGGTGTGTTTCCTTCCTCTCTATGCAGTTTTCCCGGCCTGACCGGGAGGCGGCGCAGGGCCCGATAGAAAAAAGGGCGACAGCAATCCGGCACGCGGCTGCTATCGCCCTTGATAGTTCCCTGCAACGAACCCCTACATTATACCATTTTTCAAGAAAAAGTCAAGGCAGCGGGGAAAATTGCTTTCTTTTCTTAAGTTTTTGCGAGGTTTTGCTTTATTACATTTCTTTCGCCGCACACAGCAGGATCTCCAGGGCCTTGTCCAGCCCCAGGCGGCTGGTGCACAGGGTCAGATCGTAGTTGCGGCTGTCGCCGTAAACCTGGCCGGTGTGCTTGGCACAGTAGCTGCGCCGGGCCCGGTCAGCGGAGTCCATATCGGCTTCCAGCTGGTCAAAGGGGGTGTCCGGCATCAGGTCCCGCATGTGCAAAAGCCGCCAGTTGCGGTCTGCGTGCACGAACACCCGCAGGCAGTGGTCAAATTCCCGCAGGATATAGTCGGCGTTGCGCCCCACAATGACGCAGCTTTCCTTGTCGGCCAGTTCCCGGATGGCCTTGACCTGGGCGTTCCACAGTTCTTCGCTCAGGGGTTTGTCGTAGAAATTGAACAGGCTCTGGGTAAAGCCGAACTCATGGGGCACCCGCTCGTCCCAGCGGCGCACCTGCTCGGGGCTCAGGTGGGCGCTGGCCTTGGCGGTGCGCAGAATGATGTCCCGGTCATAGTAACCGATGTTCAGTTCCCGGGCCAGACGGCGGCCCAGTTCGCCGCCGCCGGCGCCGAATTCCCGGCCGATGGTGATGATGCGTTTCATAGGCAAAAACCTCCTTGGTGGGCGGGTCAGACAAAGTCTTCCCGCATGGGGGTAAAGATATCCAGCAGAACGCCCGCTTCCAGGCAGGTGCAGCCGTGGCGCACGCCATCCTGTTTGAGCAGTGTGTCGCCGGGGCCCACTTCCCGGGTCTTGTCCCCGATGGTGAACCGGAACCGGCCCGACACCACATAGGTGATCTGGGTGTGGGGGTGGCTGTGCAGTGCGCCCACGGCGCCCTGGGCAAAGGTATTTTCCACACACATCAGTTCGGGGCCGTAAGCCAGCACCCGGCGCACCACGCCCTCCCCGGCGGGTTCGGGCAGGGTCTCGGCATGGGGCACCCATTGCTGATTTTTGTGTTGTTTTTCCATGGCAAAGCCTTCCTTTCAGCGGGTAGTGTGCAGTTTTCCGGCGGGCAGGTGGTCCCGCAGCAGGTCCCAGGCCCGGTCCGCCCCGCCGGGAATCTGGTCGGCGGGCAGCAGGTAGGCCTGGCGCCCCGTCACATACAGGTAGATGGCCCGGGGGGTGCGCCAGGCGCCGTATACCTGGGCCCAGGTGTGGGCCACCGCCTCGGCTTCCTTGTCCTGGGCGCCGGCGGGGCGCATGCACACACCTTCCTCATCCAGTTCCACCCGGTAGGTATCCTTGCCGGCGGCCAGCCCCATACGCTTGGCCTGCCGGTTCACCGACTGGAAGAACATGGTCACATAGACCGCGGGCAGCCCCAGCCCCACCAGGGTCAGCACGCTGCCCAGCAGCACCGCGCCCTCGCGCTTGCCCACCTGGGAAAAGCAGATCACGGCGCCCGCCAGCAGGATCAGGGCGAACACCAGGGGGCGCTGCCAGCGCTTCTGGCGGGTCCACACGTCAAAGGCGGCAAAGTCGCGGAAAATCTCGGTGTTGACCTGCACCGGCACCGACAGCACAGTGGTTTTGGATGGCATGGGGCGGTTCCCTCCCGGTTTGGCAAAAGATTTTGCTTTATGATACCACGCGCACCGCCGTCCCGCAAGTCAATATGCTCAACTTTTTTCGGCGGGGTTGCGGTTTTTTCACCAGAGTTGTACAATAAAACACAAACCGGGAAAGGAGGCCCCCCATGCACTGGTTCCAACAGCACATGACCCTGAAAGGGCGCATCGTCCTGTTTCTGGGGGCTTTTTTCGGGGCGCTGCTGGTGCAGCTGAACGTCACCAACTACCAGTCCGGCGTGGTGCTGGAGCAGCTGGACCGCCAGACCGGCAACTTCCATTCCATCAGTCAGTTTTCCAGCGGGGTGGAAAGCCAGCTTACCGCGCTGGAAAACTTTCGCTGGGAGAACGGCGACGCCCCCGCCCTGGCCCAGACACTGCAAAACGCCGCCCACGTGTGCGACGCCTGGCTGTGGCGCATCGACGGCGACCTGGCCGAAGCGGGCGAGGAACAGTACCTGCTGGCCCAGGCCGTGCGCACCACCTACCAGAACTACGCCGAACAGGTGGAGCGCCTGACCGCCCTGCTGAAAAACGGCGATACGGCGGAGGCTTCGGCCCTGTATTACGGCGAGTTGTCCCCCTGCGGGCGGTATCTGCAACAGTACACCGGCGACCTGCTCAAGACCGCCATCAGCGAAGGGCAAAGCACCTACAGCACGCTGTCCGCCCTGAACGACCGGCTCAAGGCCGTACAGGGGGTGACCACCCTGCTCTGCTTTGTGCTGGGCGCCCTGGTGGCCCACGCCGTGTGGCATCTGCTGGACCCGGTGCAGCAGATGATCGCGGTTTCCCGGGATATCACCCGGGGCGCCTTTGACGCCCCCGACGTGACGGTACAGCGCAGCGATGAGATCGGCCAGCTGGCCCGGGCGTTCAATCGGATGAAACATTCCATGGCCCGCCAGGTGAACACCCTGCGGGAGAAAAATGAGATCGAGCGCCAGCTGCACCGCCGGGAGACCGAGGCCCTGGAACTGCAGAACACGGTGGAACGGGCCCGGCTGCAGCACCTGCGCAGCCAGATCGATCCCCACTTCCTTTTTAATACGCTGGGGGTCATCCTGCGGGTGTCCGACGAGGAACACGCCCCCCGCACCCGCACCCTCATCACGGCGCTGTCCCAGCTTTTGCGTTACAGCCTGGCCAGCAACGACCTGCTGGTGCCCCTCTCCCGGGAGGTACGCATCATTGATGAGTTTTTCGCCATCTACCATGTGCGTTTCGGCGAGCGGGTGGCCCTGGAATGGAGCATGGCCGATGACATCGACCTGACCGAGACCATGGTGCCCTCCTTCATCGTGCAGCCGCTGGTGGAGAACGCCTTCAAACACGGCATCATTCCCCGGGAAACAGGCGGCGCCGTGCGCATTCTGATCCGGCGGCTGCCCCGCTACCGGCTGCTTTATATCGCAGTACTGGACAACGGCGTGGGCATGGCCCCCGACGCCCTGCACGCCGTGCGGGACCGTCTGCGGGAAGTGCCTGAAAGCGGTGAGCATATCGGCCTGTGCAATGTGGCAGCCCGGCTGCGGCTGCTGGACCCGCCGGGCGCCCTGCGGGTGTATGCCGCGCCGGACAAAGGCACCCGGGCGGTGCTGTTTTTGCCGCTGATCGAACCGGGAGAGGAGGAACACGACGATGTATAAGATTCTGATCGCCGACGACGAAGTCATGGAACGGGAGGTACTAACCGACCTGGTGGCCCGCCGTTTTGAACACGAAGTAGAGCTCCACACCGCCGACAATGGCCGCAAAGCCGTGGACACCGCGCTGCTGCTGGGGGCCGACCTGATCCTGATGGACATCGAGATGCCCGGTGTCACCGGGCTGGAGGCCGCCCGCACCGTGCTGGCACGGCTGCCCGGATGCAAGGTGATCTTTGTGACGGCCTATGGGCTGTTCCAGTACGCTTACGAGGCCATGCGCCTGGGCGCCTGCGGTTACATCCTGAAACCGGTGGTGCCCGACGAGGCCGAGGCTTCCATCCGGCGGGCGCTGGCCCAGATCGAAGCGGAGCGCAAGCTGACCGCCCTGGCCCCCGCCGCGGTGGAACAGGCCCCCGCTGACGACGAGGACGCCGACCTGCCCAATACCCAGATGGGGCAGCTGATGGCCCAGGTGAAAAAATACCTGCGGGAAAATTATATGTATGAGCTGTCTTTGGACAGCGTGGGGGATATTCTGCACATCAGCCCGGCGTACCTGTCCACCCAGTTCAAGAAGTATCTCCATGTGGGGTTCCTGGACTACCTGACCGAGGTCCGCATGCAGGCCGCCTGCGAACTGCTGGCCGACCCGCTGCGCCCCACAGCCGAGGTGGCCGGCATGGTAGGGTATGAGGACGCCAGCTACTTTGCCCGGGCTTTCAAGAAAAAGACCGGCCTGACCCCCACCCAGTACCGGCGCCAGGCGGCCCGCCGCCCGGCGGAGGAACGGCTGTGATCCGCCGGCTGGCCCTGGCGGCTGCCGCGGTGCTGTGCTGTGCGGTGGCGCTTACCGCCGCCCTGCCCGCCGGTTCCGGCAAAGCCCCCCTGCCCGACCTGATCCTGCGCTATGCCGAAAACCAGCCCGAGGGTTACCCCACCACCGAGGCCGCCTACGCTTTTGCCGACCTGGTGGCCCAACAGACCGGCGGCCGGGTACAGGTGCGGGTGTACAGCAACGGCGTGCTGGGCAGCGAGACCAGCATCGTGGAACAGATGGAGTACGGCGGCATCGACTTTTCCCGCATTTCCATCATGTCCCTGGGGGAGTTCCTGCCGGAACTGTATGTGCTGCAGCTGCCCTTTCTGTATGAGGACGCCGACCATATGTGGCAGGTGCTGGACGGGCCCATCGGCCAGGTGTTCCTGGACGGCATCGACGAGCGCCTCGGCCTGACGGGGCTGGCCTGGTTCGACGCCGGAGTTCGCCATTTTTACACCAACCGGCCGGTCACCACCCTGGCAGACCTGCAGGGGATGCGCATCCGGGTGGCGGAATCCGCCCTGATGGAAGAACTGGTGCGGGACCTGGGCGGCGTGCCGGTGCGCCTTGCCTACGACGATGTGTACAGCGCCCTGGCCAAGGGCGAGATCGACGGGGCCGAAAACAACTGGCCCAGCTACGATTATACCGGTCATTTTGAGGTGGCCAAGTACATGCTGGTGGACGGGCACACCCGCATTCCCGAGCTGCTGCTGGCCAGCGCCGAGGCCATGGACAAACTGGCCGCCTTGGACCCGGGTTACCCGGCCCTGGTACAGGACTGCGCCCGCCAGGCCGGGCTGCTGGAGCGGGAGCTGTGGCAGCAGACCGAGGCGGCCAGCGAACAGCGCATGCGGGAGGCAGGGGTCACCGTGACCACCCTGGACGCAGGAGAGCTGGCCCTGTTTGAGGCCGCAGTCGCCCCGCTGTACGCCGCCTATGGCAGCCGCCGGGCATTGATCGCCCGCATCCGCGGTGCCCGCCGCAAAGAATCCTGACCCTTTCCCCGGCTGTGTCTGCGCTGGCCGGCACAGGTCCGCCGGCGCAGACGGTTTTATACTTTTTCGACAGTTTGGACCGGACCGCCTGGCGGCGGCCCGGTTTTTTCGCACTTTACACAAAAGAGGATGCCGCATATCGTGCAGATTAACTAAAATCCATGGGTAAATCTTTTTGAAAAACAGTACATTTTTTCAAACCCATTGCGAAATTGTGAAGAATTCGTTAAAGTAAAAGTGTTGACAGGGCGGGGCGCACCCGCCCAAATCTGCCGAAAGGCAAAGAGAAGGAGAACGTACCATGAAGAAACTGCTTTCCCTCACCCTGGCAGGCGCAATGGCTTTGAGCCTGGTCGCTTGCGGCGGCGGCGCCAGCTCCACGGCGTCCACTGCGGAGTCCACCGATTCCACTGCCGCTGCCGAAACCACCGAGACCGCCGGCGACGCTTCTGCGGCTGCCAGCGACCCCGCCGTGACCCTGGTGTATGCCGAGGTCAACCCCCTGGACACCATCGTGGGCCAGACCGCTACCGCTTTCAAGGAGAAGGTTGAGGAACTCTCCGGCGGTTCCATCACCATCGACATCCAGGCTTCCGGCGTGCTGGGTTCCGAGAATGACGTGCTGGACAACATCCTGGCCGGCGGCGACACCATCGACATTTCCCGTATCTCCGCTTTCGCCCTGACCAGCTATGGCTGCGAAAAGTCCATGCTGCTGTCCATCCCCTTCACCTGGGAGAGCCGTGAGCACTGGTGGAACTTCGCCAACTCCGACCTGGCCAAGGAATTCCTGAACGAGCCCCAGGAGATCGGCCTGCCCATCCGCGGCATCTTCTACGGCGAGGAAGGCTTCCGTCACTTCTTCACCGTCGAGCCCGTCAGCGGCATTGAAGACCTGGCCGGCATGAAGCTGCGCGTGTCCAACGACCCCGTCATGAACGGCATGGTCGAGGGCCTGGGCGCCTACCCCACCGTGGTTTCCTTCAATGAGCTGTACAGCGCCCTGCAGACCGGCGTGGTGGACGGCGCCGAGCAGCCCATCGCCAACTACAAGTCCAACGCTTTCCCCGAGGTTGCCAACAACCTGATCCTGGACGGCCACACCCTGGGTGCCGTGCAGGTGGTCATTACCGACAACGCCTGGAGCAAGCTGACCGAAAACCAGCAGGCTGTCATCATGGAAGCCGGCAAGTATGCTCAGGAATTCAACGCTCAGCTGTCTGAGACCGAGGAGAACAAGGTCCTGGAGGACCTGAAGGCCAACGGCTGCAATGTGGTGGAAGTCACCGACAAGCAGGCCTGGGCTGACGCCTGCTCCAAGGTCATCGAGGAGAACACCGCTTCTCAGGCTGAACTGTACCAGCAGCTGAAGGACTTCGCCAACGGCTGATCCCGCGGCGCTGCGCGTACCCGTACAAGGTCGTAAATAAAATGCGGGGCGCCGGGAACCAAGACCCGCGCCCCGCACTTTTTGTGGTGACACTGTATTTTAGGAGGAATCTGCATGCCGAAAATTTTCCAGACGCTCGACAAAGTGCGTCCGGTCTATGACGTGGTGTACAAGGTGGTCCTGTTTATCTGTAAGCTCCTGCTTGTGGCCGATATCCTGATCACCTCCTACGCCGTGCTGGGCCGTTACATTCCCTTCATCGCCGACCCCTCCTGGTCGGAAGAAGTGGTGCTGACCCTGATGAGCTACATGGCCGTGCTTTCCGCAGCGCTGGCCATCCGCCGGGGCGCCCACATCCGCATGACCGCCTTTGACAACTACCTGCCCAAAGGCGTGGTCAAGGCCCTGGACATCCTGGCCGATGTGGCCGTGCTGGCCCTGGGCATCATCATGCTGGTCTACGGCTGGAACTACGCCTACACCCTGGGCGGCCGCGGTTTCTACGTGTCCATGCCCTGGCTGTCCCGTTTCTGGATGTACTTCCCCGTGCCGCTGGCCGGCGTGGCCATGATCATTTTCGAGATCGAGGCCATCTACACCCACATCAAGTCCATTTTCGTAAAGGAGGCCGAGGCGTAATATGGATATGCAAACCCTTGCCATCATCGTGCTGCTCGGCAGCTTCTTTGTGATGATCTTCCTGCGCTTCCCCATCGCCTATGCGGTTGCGCTGTCCACCATCTTCTGCCTGGGCGTCCAGGGCCTCAGCTTCAACACCCTGTGCCAGCAGATGGTCAAAGGCATTTCCTCGTTCAGTCTGATGGCCGTGCCCTTCTTCATCACCATGGGTGTTCTCATGGGTTCCGGCGGCATCAGTGAAAAGCTTATCGCACTGGCCAACGCCTGCGTAGGCTGGATGCGCGGCGGCATGGCCATGGTCAACATCGTGGCTTCCTACTTCTTCGGCGGCATCTCCGGCTCCGCTTCCGCGGACACCGCCTCCATCGGTTCCATCATGATCCCCATGATGGTGGACCAGGGCTATGACGCCGACTTCTCCACCGCCGTTACCATCACCTCCTCCTGCGAGGGCCTGCTGGTGCCCCCCAGCCACAACATGGTCATCTACGCCACCACCGCCGGCGGTATCAGCGTGGGCAGCCTGTTCCTGGCCGGTTATGTGCCCGGCGCCGTTCTGGCCCTGAGCCTGATGATCGGTTCCTACATCATCTCGGTGCGCCGCAACTACCCCAAAGGCGACAAGTTCAACCTGAAGGTCTTCTTCAAACAGCTGAGCGTTTCCATCTGGGCCCTGGCTGCCATCGTCATCGTGGTGTTCGGCGTCGTGGGCGGCGTCTTTACCGCCACCGAGTCCGCGGCTATCGCCGTTATCTACTCCCTGATCGTGTCGGTCTTTGTCTACAAAGGCCTGGACTGGAAGGGCGTCTGGCGCGAACTGAGCGAGTGTGTCAATACCCTGTCCATCGTGCTCATCCTCATCGCCTGCTCCAACGCCTTCGGCTTCTGCCTGACCACCCTGCATGTGCCTGATCTGGCTGCCAATGCCGTTACCAACCTGACCAGCAACCCCATCCTCATTGCGCTGCTGCTCAACCTGATCCTGCTGGTCCTGGGCTGCATCATGGATATGGCCCCCATCATCCTGATCGCCACCCCCATCCTGCTGCCCATCGCCACCGGCATCGGCCTCGACCCCATCCAGTTCGGCATCATGGTGGTGCTCAACTGCGGCATCGGCCTGCTGACCCCGCCCGTGGGCGCGGTTCTGTTCATCGGTTCCGCCGTGGCCAAGCGCCCCATGGAGAAGGTCGTCAAGGCGACGCTGCCCTTCTACCTGTGCATGATCATCGCCCTGCTGCTCATCACCTTCATCCCCGACATCAGCCTGTTCATTCCCAAGCTGTTCGGGTATGTGCCCACCGTCACACCGGTCTGGTTCTGATCTGCCGGCCGATCCATTGCTCCTCTCTTACAACCCGAAGCGCGGCGCCGCAGTTGCGGCGCCGCGCTTCGGCGTTTTTTTGCTCATTTGCGCCGGGTGGCAATGTCCTGAAAGCAGAAATAATCCGGCTGGTGGCGGGACTGGGTGTACTCGAACATGATACCATCGGCATTGAAAGTCTGGTTGGTCACCACCGCCACGCAGTCGTAGCCGTCCAGGTCCAACAGTTCCTCGTCCCGGGTGGTGGCGTGTTCCACCGTCATTTTGCGCTTGCTGGTCACGATCTGCATGCCCAGCACGCTCTCGATATATTCGTAGATGGAGCGGGCTGCAATGTCGGCGGTCAGGCCCGGCACCAGGTCCTGCAAAAAGTAGTTCACATCCAGGATCAGCGCCTTGTCGTCCAGGTAGCGCACCCGCTCCACCGCCCACAGCGCATCCCCGGGCCAGAACCCGCTGCGGGCCGCAAAGGCTTCGTCGGCCGTGACGCTCTCAAACCGCACCACCCGGGTCACCGCATGGAGCCGGTTGCGGCGGGCAGTCTCCTGAAAAGTCTCGATGCCGCCGATGATGAAGGTGGTCTTGCCCACCGGCTGATAGATCACCCGCACCCCCTTGCCCTGGATGGGCTGGATATACCCGTCGTCGATGAGATCGGCCAGGGCCCGGCGCACCGTGTTGCGGGAACAGCCGTACTGCAAGATCAGCGTATTTTCCGAGGGCAGCAGTGACTGGTAGGCATAGTCCTGGGCTTCGATTTTTTTCTTGATGCTGCGGTAGATGGCTTCGTACTTGGCCTTGGGCACAGGGGGACACCTCAACTTGTTCAAACATTTTCTCCAGTATACCGTGAAGCCGCCCAAAGCGCAAGCCCTTTGTTTGTGCTTTGCGCCGAAAATACGCCGTCGGGCGCGAAATTTTGTCCAAAGGCATTGACTTGTTTGAACAAGTATCGTATACTCGGAATTGCAAACGGAACTTGTTCAAACAAGTCAAATCGTAAGGAGGTTTTCTCATGGGCAAATACCAACAGGACGCAGCGGAACTGCTGCAGCATGTAGGCGGCAAAGAGAACATCGCGGCAGTTTCTCACTGCGTCACCCGCATGCGGTTCGTACTCAACGACCCCGCCAAGGCGGACATCGCCAAGATCGAGGGGATGAAGGTGGTCAAGGGCACCTTTACCCAGGCGGGCCAGTTCCAGGTCATCATCGGCAACACGGTATCGGATTTCTACAACGATTTCATTGCGGTCTCGGGCATTGAGGGCGTCTCCAAGGAGGCGGTCAAAAGCGCGGCCAAGCAGAACCAGAACCCGCTGCAGCGCATCATGACCGCCCTGGCGGAAATCTTTGCCCCCTTGATCCCCGCCATCATCACCGGCGGTCTGATCCTGGGCTTCCGCAACTGTATCGACAGCCTGTATCTGTTTGAGAACGGCACCAAGACCCTGTGTGACATCAGCCAGTTCTGGGCCGGCATGGACAGCTTCCTCTGGCTCATCGGCGAGGCGGTCTTCCACATGCTGCCGGTAGGCATCTGCTGGTCGGTCACCAAAAAGATGGGCACCACCCAGATGCTGGGCATCGTGCTGGGCCTGACGCTGGTGTCCGGTCAGCTGCTCAACGCCTACTCGGTGGCTTCCACCGCCGCGGCGGATATCCCCAAGTGGGACTTCGGCTTCATCCAGGTGAACATGATCGGCTACCAGGCCCAGGTCATCCCCGCCATCCTGGCTGCTTTCACCCTGGTCTACTTAGAAAAATTCTTCCGCAAGATCTGCCCGGCTGTGGTCTCCATGATCGTGGTGCCCTTCTGCAGCCTGCTGCTGGCCGTCATGGCCGCCCACTTCGTCCTCGGCCCCATCGGCTGGAAGATCGGCTCCGCCATCTCTGCTGTGGTCTACGCGGGCATCTCCGGCTCCTTCCGTGTGTTGTTCGGCGCCATCTTCGGCTTTGTGTATGCCCCGCTGGTCATCACCGGCCTGCACCACATGTCCAACGCCATTGACACCCAGCTCATTGCCGACTTCGGCGGCACCATGCTGTGGCCCATGATTGCCCTGTCCAACATTGCCCAGGGTTCTGCGGTTCTGGGCGTCATCTTCCTGCAGCGCAAGAACGCCGACGCCCAGGAGGTCAACATCCCGGCCTGCATCTCCTGCTACCTGGGCGTTACCGAGCCCGCCATGTTCGGCGTCAACCTCAAGCTGCAGTTCCCCTTCCTGTGCGGCATGATCGGCTCTGCCGTGGCCGCTGTGGTCTGTGTGGCCACCTACACCACGGCCAACGCCATCGGCGTGGGCGGCCTGCCGGGCATCCTGTCCATCCAGCCCGCCTACATGCTCAGCTTTGCCCTGTGCATGCTCATTGCCATCGTGCTGCCCTTTGTGCTGACCGTGGCCGTGGGCAAAAAGAAAGGCATCCAGTAATTTGGTACGGAGGGTCCCACAATGACGAATTTCAAGGACAAAGTCGTTTACCAGATCTACCCCAAATCCTTCTATGACGCCGACGGCGACGGCCTGGGCGACCTGCGGGGCGTAACAGCCAAGCTGGATTACCTGGCCGAACTGGGGGTGGATTACCTGTGGCTGACGCCCTTTTTCCCCTCGCCCCAGCGGGACAACGGCTACGATGTGGCGGACTACTGCGCGGTGGACCCCCGGTTCGGCACCATGGCCGACCTGGAGGAACTGATCGCCCAGGCGGACAAGCGCGGCATCGGCCTGATGTTCGACATGGTGTTCAACCACACCTCCACCGAGCACGAATGGTTCCAGAAAGCCCTGGCCGGCGACGAGACCTACCAGAACTACTATATCTTCAAGGACGGCGACCCCGACGCACCCCCCACCAACTGGGTGTCCAAGTTCGGCGGCAGCGCCTGGGAATACCTGCCCAGCCTGAAAAAGTGGTACCTGCACCTGTTTGATGTGAGCCAGGCCGACCTGAACTGGGAAAACCCCGCCGTACGGGCGGAACTGGCCAAGGTGCTGCGCTTCTGGAAGGAGAAGGGCGTCAAGGGCTTCCGCTTCGACGTGGTGAACCTGATCTCCAAGCCGGAAGTGTTCGAGGACGACCACCAGGGCGATGGCCGCCGCTTTTACACCGACGGGCGCAACGTCCACCGCTACCTGCAGGAGCTGGTGGCGGCAGGCGGCATTGACGGCATGGTGACGGTGGGCGAGATGTCCAGCACCACGCTGGAGAACTGCATCGGCTACACGGCGCCGGACCGCCACGAGCTGAGCATGTGCTTCAACTTCCACCACCTGAAAGTGGACTACAAGAACGGCGACAAGTGGGCTCTGATGCCCCCGGACCGCCATGCCCTGAAAGAACTGTTTGCCCACTGGCAGGAGGGCATGCAGGCCCACGACGGCTGGAACGCCCTGTTCTGGTGCAACCATGACCAGCCCCGGGCGGTAAGCCGCTTCGGCAATGATGGCCGCTACTGGGCCGCCAGTGCCAAGATGCTGGGCGTGGCCACCCATTGCATGCGGGGCACGCCTTACATCTACCAGGGCGAAGAACTGGGCATGACCAACGCCCATTTCACCACCATCGGCCAGTACCGGGATGTGGAGAGCCTGAACTATTACCGCATCCTGCAGGAGCAGGGCCACACGGCCTCCGAGGCGCTGGAGATTCTGGCCGCCCGCAGCCGGGACAATGGCCGCACCCCCATGCAGTGGAACGCGGAACCCCACGCGGGCTTTACCACCGGCACGCCGTGGATCGGCGTGGTGGATAACTACAAGTCCATCAACGCCGCCGCCCAGGTGGAGGACCCGGATTCCATCTTCCGCTGGTACCGCACCCTCATCGCCCTGCGCAAACAGTACAAGGTCATCAGCGAAGGCCGCATCCAGATGCTGATGCCCGACGACGACGCCCTGCTGGCCTACCGCCGCTGGACCGACGACGAGGAACTGCTGGTGGTGTGCAACCTGACGGCGGACACCGCGCCGGTGACCCTGCCGGAAGGCTGGCAGGAGGCCCGGCGGCTGCTGGGCAACTACCCCGCCGTCAACCTGAGCGCCCTGCGCCCCTATGAGTGCGTGGTGCTGTACCGGGAGGCGAAACACTGAAATACAGCGGGGATTCCTTCCTTCTTTGCAAAGAAGGAACCGAAGAAACGCTGACCCAACCCCAGGCCGCAGGGACGCCCCTGCGGCCTGGGGTTTTTGGGTGCAGGACCGCAACGGCGAAGCGCCCCTGACACGCCAAAATGCCCCGCGTCTGCAGACGCGGGGCATTGGTGGATTCTTATCTTCTGCGGCGGAACAGGGCCACCACGCCCAGGATGACCGCCACGGTCACCGCGCCCGCCGCCGCGCCGGCCGCCACCGGCACCAGCGGGAACCCCCCCTGTGCCGCGGGGGTCTCGGGGGTGGGGGCCGCGGTCTCTGCCGGGGTGTCCTCGGGGGTTTCCTCGGGGAGGTCCCCGGTCTCTTCCGCGGGGATGTCGCCGGAGTCAGGGACAGCGGTCACGGCAGGCTCCGGGGCCGCAGTCACCGCCGGAGCCGCCGTGGGCGCCGCTGTGACAGCCGGGGCCGCCGTGGCCTTGCCGCCGCCCGACGCGGGTTTCTGGGCCGTGGGGTCCGCCGCCCACTTGGCGTAGATCGTGGTGTCCTTGACCAGCACCAGGGTGCTGACCGGCTTGGTCAGGGCCTCGTCCTCGTACCAGCCCTGGAACAGATACCCGGTGCGCACCGGGGTGTAGGGCCACAGCTCCACCGGGGCCCCCAGGCCGAACTGCACGTCGTTCATGGGCAGGCCGCCCATGGTGTTGAAGTGCAGGGTGTGCATCTCCAGCGGGGTGGGCTTGGGGGTGGCGGTGGCCTTGGGCGCCGTGACAGTAAAGGTCAGGGCCACGGTGGCCCTGGCGCCGTTTTCACCGGAGACGGTCACCGTCTCGCTGTATTGACCCGCGCCCAGCTTTTCCTTGGGCTGTACGGTAAAGGTGACCGTGGCGCCCGGCCCCACCTTGGTGGAGGAAAGGCCGCTTACCACAAAGTTTTTGGCGGCAGGCTGGCTCAGGTTCAGCGTCTGGTTGCCGGTATTGGTCACCGTGACCGCCTTGGCCGCCGGCTGGCTGTACCCTGTATTGACGCTGCCGAACCCGATGGAAGCCGGGTCAGCTTTCAGGGCGTAAGTCCGGGGGGTCACCGTAACGGTGCACTGGGCCTGTCTGCCGCCGTCCTCGGTGGTGACGGTGATGACGGCGCTGCCCGGGTTATCTGCCCGCACTGTGCCGGTCTGGTCCACATAAGCCACCTGCCAGTCACTGCTCTGCCAGTTCACCAGCGGGTCGCTGGCGTCCGACGGCTGCACCGCAGCGCTGAGCGTTGCCTGGTCCCCCGCCATCAGGTTCAGGGTGGTTTTGTCCAGCGAAACGCCGGTGACCGGCTGCCACACGCTGACCATGCAGGTATCGGTAAAGCCATCCACCGTGGCGGTGATGACCGCGTTGCCGGTGCCCACGGCGGTCACCACACCGTTGTCATCCACCACGACCACATCGTCGTTGCCGCTGGCCCAGGCCACCGGGTCACCGATGCCCGCGGGCTGGGTCTCGGCGTTGAGTACCTCACTCTCCCCCACTGTCATGTCCAGGCTGCCGGGGCTCACCGTGACGCTTTGCAGCACCGCCCGCTGGGTCAGTTCGCTGGAAAAGCAGGGGGCATATTGTACCGCGTCCATGATGTCGGTCTCCTGGGCGAAGGGGGAACCGCCGATGGGCGAAAGGGTGCCCACCGAATCCCCGGTCTGCACCGCAAAGGCCAGCCCCTCCGGGGGCGCCACACGCAGCGTGCCGGGGTTTCCGTCGTCGTTGCCGCAGATGCCGGACCCGCCGTCATCGCCGCCGATGGCATACACAATGCCGCCGCACAGAAGGATATCAGCGCTGCGGTCCTGGCGCAGACCGCCGATGCCGGGGGCGCCGCCCGGGCCGCCCACGCCGGTGACCGTGCCGCCGGTGATCTCGATGGTGCCCACCGAGCCGTTGGGAGGCCCGCCGATCCCGGCGCCGCCGGCCCCGCCCACACCCGTCACGTTGCCGCCGGTGATGAGAATCTGCCCGACGCCGCCGTTCCAGCCCGCACCGATGCCGGAACCGCAGTCCGACCCCTGGGCGTTGACGTTGCCGCCGGTGATGCGGATGACCCCCGCCACCTGGTTGCTGCCCGCGCCGATGCCCGCCGCGGAACTTCCTGTAGCGGAGGCGTTGATGTCGCCGCCGTGGATGCTGATATCCCCGCAGCCGCCCTGTACGCCGTCACCGCCGATAACCGCCTGGCCGGGAGCGTTTCCGCTGGCGTCCAGTTCGCCCATGGCGCCGGGGTCCATTGTCTGGGCATAAATGGTCAGGGAGGCTCCCTGGTCCACCGAAATGCCCTGCCCGGCGTACAGCCGGCAGCCGTTTGTCAAAATCAGGCAGACCGAACCTGTTGTCTCAATGCGCTGGGGAATCGTGACCGAGCCTTCGACCACATACCAGCCGTCGGTCCACAGGTCGGTGTCTTCCTCCACCAGCGTGTAGTCCCCGCAGTCGGCCATCTGCCCGTTCTCATCCAGGTAGCCGACGGGATCATTGGCAAACGCCGCGAGGGGGAAAAGCAGGCAGAAAGCCAGCGCCGGAACCAGGGCCAACAACTTTTTCATAGCTTACCTCCTTGGGGGGCAGGCCCGCTTTGTGCCCTGCCGCAACTGTATACCCCATTATACCGTTTTTCGGCAGGTTACGCAAAACCTTTTCTGCGGAAGGGGCGTTACAGCGGGCCCAGGAACCGCCCGGTGACGCTGTTGGGGTTGGCGGCCACTTCCGCCGGGGTGCCCGCCGCCACCACCCGGCCGCCGTCCACGCCGCCGCCCGGCCCCATATCCACGATGTAATCCGCGTTGCGCATCACGTCCAGGTCATGCTCAATGACCACCACGGTGGCGCCGTTGGCCACCAGCGTTTCAAATACCCCCAGCAGCACCTGCACGTCCAGCGGGTGCAGGCCGATGGTGGGTTCGTCGAACACAAAGACCGTGTCCTGCTGGCCGCGGCCCATCTCCCCGGCCAGTTTCAGGCGCTGGGCCTCCCCGCCTGAAAGGCTGGGCGTGGCTTCCCCCAGGGTCAGGTAGCCCAGGCCCAGGCTTTGCAGCACCTGCAGGCGCTGGTACACCGTTTTCCACCCGGCACACCGGGGCAGGGCGGTGTCCACATCCATGGCCATCAGCTGGGGCAGCGTGCAGGGGCCTTCCGGCGTGAGGCAGGCCACGGCGTCGGCCTGGCGGTCATATCTGCCGCCCCGGCAGGCCGTGCAGGGGATTTCCACATCGGGCAGGAACTGCACGTCCAGGCTGATGACACCGGTGCCGTCGCACACCGGGCAGCGCAGCCGCCCCGTGTTGTAGGAGAAATCCCCCGCCTTGTACCCCCGCTTTTTGGCGTCGGGGCTGCGGGCGAAGATTTTGCGCAGTTCATCGTGGACGTTGGCGTAGGTGGCCACGGTGGACCGCACGTTGATGCCGATGGGCGTGGCGTCGATGAGCTTGACGCGGGTGATGCCGGGGGCTTCCACAGCCTGCACATGGGCAGGCATAGCCGTGCCGGAAGTGAGCGCCTGCAGGGCGGGCACCAGGCTTTCCAGGATCAGAGTGGTCTTGCCGGACCCGGATACCCCGGTGACCACCGTCAGGCGGCCCTTGGGGATATCCACCGCCAGGGGCCGCACCGTGTGGATAGCCCCGGTCTTGAGCCGGATGCGCCCGGCGTCGAACAGATGTTCCCGCCCGGCGGGCCGGTGCACCGACACCCGCTGCCCGGCCAGGAACGGCCCGATGCGGGATGCCGGGTTTTGGGCCAGTGCGGCAGGGGCGCCCGCCGCCACCACCCGGCCACCCCCGGCCCCGGCAGCCGGGCCCATCTCGATAAGCCAGTCGGCTTTTGCCAGCAGCTGGGTGTCGTGGTCCACCAGCAGCACGGTGTTGCCGTCCCCCACCAGGTCCTGCAGCACCGCCGCCAGCCCCTGCAGGTTGGCGGGGTGCAGCCCGATGGAGGGTTCATCCAGCACATACAATACACCGGTGGTGCGGTTGCGCACCGCCCGGGCCAGCTGCATGCGCTGGCGTTCCCCGGTGGAAAGGGTGGCTGCCGCCCGGTCCAGGGTCAGGTAGCCCAGGCCCAGTTCCAGCAGACGCCGGGCCACCGTGTGGAAGGATTCCCCGATGCTTTCGGCCATGGGGCGCATTTCCTCCGGCAGGGCGGCGGGCACCTGCCCCACCCAGCGGTCCAGGTCGGCCAGCGTCATGGCGCAGGCTTCGTCCAGCCCGATGCCCCGCAGTTTGGGCGCCCGGGCCGTTGCCGAAAGCCGGGTGCCGCCGCAGTCGGGGCAGCGGTCTTCCCGCAGGAACTTTTCCACCCGCTTCATGCCTTTTTCGTCCTTGACTTTGGCCAGGGCGTTTTCCACCGTGTAGACTGCATTATAATAGGTAAAATCCAGTTCCCCGGCCTGGTTGGAGTTTTTGTTGTGATAGAAAATATGCTTTTTCACCGCCGGGCCGTTGTAGACGATCTCCTTTTCCTGGTCGGTCAGCTCCCGGAAGGGCACGTCGGTGCGCACCCCCATTTCCCGGCAGACATCCACCATCAGCGACCACATCAGGGTGTTCCAGGGGGCTACCGCCCCCTGGTCGATGGTCAGGGATTCGTCGGGCACCAAAGTAGCCCGGTCCACCGTGCGCACAATGCCGGTGCCGCCGCAGGTGCGGCAGGCCCCCTGGCTGTTGAAGGCCAGTTCCTCCGCCGCCGGGGGCCAGAAGGTGGCCCCGCACACCGGGCAGGTCAGCGGCTGGCCCGCCGCCACCGCCAGGGTGGGCGGGTGCAGGTGGCCGTTGGGGCAGGCATGGCACGCCAGGCGGGAGAACAGCAGCCGCAAACTGTTGAGCAGTTCGGTGCCGGTGCCGAAAGTGCTGCGGATGCCCGGCACGCCGGGGCGCTGGTGCAGCGCCAGGGCCGCCGGCACATAAAGCACCTCATCCACCTGGGCCTTGGCGGCCTGGGTCATGCGGCGGCGGGTATAGGTGGAAAGGGCGTCCAGATAGCGGCGGGACCCCTCGGCATACAAAACGCCCAGTGCCAGCGAGGATTTGCCCGACCCCGACACCCCGGCCACCCCCACCACACCGTGAAGCGGGATGTCCACATCAATGTTTTTCAGGTTATGTACCCGCGCTCCCCGCACCCGGATGCAGGCCGGGGCGGGCGGCGTGCGGCGGTTTTCTGCCACGGCAAAGCCCCCTTTCGGCTGTTTCTGGTTCCCAGTATAACACCGGGCCGGGCGGGCCGCAAGCGGGGCGATTCTTTACGCACAATTCCCCGATTCTTTACGAAAGAGGGCAAAAGAGTTCTTGCGCGGCGGGGATGGAACCGATATACTGATAAGTAACGATCAACGCGCAGCCGGGGCTTGGCCGCGCACCCACTTATAAAAGGAGGAATCCCCATGCCAAAGTACGTCATGGCGCTGGACGCCGGCACCACCTCCAACCGCTGCATCCTGTTCAACGCGGCGGGCGAGATGTGCAGCGTGGCCCAAAAGGAATTTACCCAGTACTTCCCCAAACCGGGCTGGGTGGAGCATGACGCCAACGAAATCTGGACCACCCAGCTGGGCGTGGCTTTGTCGGCCATGAACTAGATCGGCGCCGGCGCCGAGGATATCGCCGCCATCGGCATCACCAACCAGCGGGAGACCACCATCGTCTGGGACCGGGATACCGGCGAACCCATCTACCGGGCCATCGTGTGGCAGTGCCGCCGCACCAGCGAATACTGTGACGAACTGAAAGCCCGGGGCCTGACCGAACTCTTCCGCCAGAAAACCGGCCTGATCCTGGACGCCTATTTTTCCGCTACCAAGCTGAAATGGATCCTGGACAACGTGGAAGGCGCCCGGGAAAAGGCCCGGGCCGGGCAGCTGCTCTTCGGCACGGTGGAGACCTGGCTGATCTGGAAGCTCACCTGCGGCAAGATCCATGTGACCGACTATTCCAACGCCAGCCGCACCATGCTGTTCAACATCCATACCCTGGACTGGGACGATGAGATTCTGGAAATTCTGGATATTCCCCGGGATATGCTGCCAAAGCCGGTGCCCAACAGCGAATTTTACGAGTACGCCGACCCCATGCACTTCGGCGGCGAGATCAAGATCGCCGGGGCAGCCGGGGACCAGCAGGCGGCCCTCTTCGGGCAGACCTGTTTCGGGGCGGGGGAAGCGAAGAACACCTTCGGCACCGGCGGCTTCATGCTCATGAACACCGGCGAGACCCCGGTCTTTTCCCAAAACGGCCTGGTGACCACCATCGCCTGGGGCCTGGACGGCAAGGTCCATTACGCCCTGGAAGGTTCCATCTTTGTGGCGGGGGCGGCCATCCAGTGGCTGCGGGACGAACTGCGCCTGCTGGAAGAATCCCGGGATTCCGAGTACATGGCCTGCAAGGTCAAGGATACCAACGGCTGTTATGTGGTGCCCGCCTTCACGGGGCTGGGGGCCCCCCACTGGGACCAGTACGCCCGGGGCACCATCGTGGGGCTGACCCGGGGCTGCAACAAGAACCATATCATCCGCGCCACCCTGGACAGCCTGTGCTACCAGGTGAACGACGTGCTCCATGCCATGGAGGCGGATTCCGGCATCCCCATGAAATCCCTGAAGGTGGACGGCGGCGCTTCCGCCAACAACTACCTGATGCAGACCATGGCGGATATCAGCAACGTGCCGGTGCAGCGCCCCCGCTGCGTGGAGACCACCGCCCTGGGCGCCGCCTATCTGGCGGGTCTGGCCGTGGGGTACTGGAAATCCACCGACGACGTGGTGCAGAACTGGTCGGTGGACCGCACCTTTACCCCTGCCATCAGCGAAGCGGAGCGCGCCAGGCGCATACGGGGATGGAACAAGGCGGTGCGCTGTGCCTACAACTGGGCCAAGGATGACGAATGAAAAGGAGCGAAACGATGTACGATGTGATCATCATCGGCGGCGGGGTATCGGGCTGCGCGGCAGCCCGGGAGCTTTCCCGCTATCAGGCCGATATTCTGGTACTGGATAAGGAAGAGGACGTCTGCTGCGGCACCACCAAGGCCAACAGTGCCATCGTCCACGCCGGGTACGACGCCGCCCACGGCAGCCTGATGGCCAGACTGAACGTGCAGGGCAGCCAGATGATGCCCGCCCTTGCCAAAGAACTGGATTTTGCCTACGACCAGTGCGGCAGTCTGGTGGTCTGCGTCAGCGAGGAAGACCGCCCCGCCCTGCAGAAACTGTACGAAAACGGCGTGGCCAACGGCGTGGAAGGGCTGCGCATCATTGAACGGGAGGAACTGGTTGCCATGGAGCCCCACATTGCCGACGAGGCGGTGGCCGCCCTGTGGGCGCCCACCGGCGGCATCGTCTGCCCCTTCGGGCTGACCTACGCCCTGGCGGAAAACGCCGCCAAAAACGGCGTCAAGTTCCAGTTCGATACCACCGTCACCGGCCTGACCAAGCTGGACGGCGGCTGGCAGGTGGAGACCGACCACGGCCCGCTGGAAGCCCGGTGCGTGGTGAACGCCGCGGGCGTTTATGCCGACAAGCTGCACAATCTGGTGCGGCCCGACGATCCCATGACCATCATCCCGCGCCGGGGCGACTACTTCCTGCTGGACCACACGGCGGGAGACCATGTAAGCCATACCATCTTCCAGCTGCCGGGCAAATATGGCAAGGGCGTGTTGGTCACCCCCACGGTACACGGCAACCTGCTCATCGGCCCCACGGCCATCGACCAGCAGGATAAGGACAGCACCGCCACCACCGCCGCCGGGCTGGACGAAGTGCGCACCAAGGCGGGTCTGGCGGTGAAGGATATCCCCCTGCGCCAGACCATCACCAGCTTTGCGGGGCTGCGGGCCCACGAACTGCGCCACGACTTCTTCATCGGCGAGATCGCCCCCGGCTTCGTGGATTGCGCGGGCATCGAATCCCCGGGCCTTTCCAGCAGCCCTGCCATCGGCGTTATGGTGGCGGACATCGTTTCCCACGGCCTGGGCCTGGAAAAAGACCCCACCTTTACCCCCACCCGCAAAGGCATCCTGGACCCCAAGACCCTGCCCCTGGAAGAGCGCAACGAGCTGATCCGCCACAACCCTGCCTACGGGCAGATCATCTGCCGGTGCGAGAGCATCACCGAGGGCGAGATCATCGATGCCATCCACCGGGTGCCCGGCGCCCGCAGCCTGGACGGCGTCAAGCGCCGCACCCGGGCGGGCATGGGCCGCTGCCAGGCAGGGTTCTGCAGCCCCCGTGTCATGGAGATTCTGGCCCGGGAACTGGGCGTGGCGCAAAGCGCCGTCACCAAGTCGGGCGGCGGGTCCCGCATCATCGTGGGCACCAACAAGGACGTGTACTGAGGGAGGGCGCAAACCATGAAAAACGTAGACCTTGTGATCATCGGCGGCGGGCCCGCGGGCCTGGCGGCCGCCATTGCCGCCCGCAAAGCCGGCATCCAGGACCTGCTGATCCTGGAACGGGACAAGGAGCCGGGCGGCATCCTGAACCAGTGCATCCACAACGGCTTCGGCCTGCATACTTTCAAAGAGGAGCTCACCGGTCCCGAGTACGCGGCCCGCTTTGCGGAGCAGGCCCGGGAACTGGGCATCCCCTGCAAGCTGAATACCATGGTGCTGGACCTGGCGGCGGACAAGACCGTCACCGCCATGAACAAAGAGGACGGCCTGTTCCAGCTGCACCCCAAGGCGGTGGTGCTGGCCATGGGCTGCCGGGAACGCCCCCGGGGCGCCTTGAACATCCCCGGCACCCGCCCCGCCGGCATCTACACCGCGGGCACCGCCCAGCGGCTGGTGAATATGGAAGGTTATCTGCCCGGGCGCCGGGTGGTGATCCTGGGCTCCGGTGACATCGGCCTGATCATGGCCCGCCGTATGACGCTGGAGGGCGCCAAGGTCCTCTGTGTGGCGGAACTGATGCCCTATTCCGGCGGCCTCAAGCGCAACATCGTCCAGTGCCTGGACGACTTCGGCATCCCCCTGAAACTGAGCCACACGGTGGTGGATATCCGGGGCAAGGAGCGTGTGGAAGGTGTCACCATCGCCCGGGTGGAAAACGGCAAGCCGGTCCCCGGCACCGAGGAACATTTCGACTGCGATACGCTGCTGCTCTCCTGCGGGTTGCTGCCGGAGAACGAGCTGAGCCGGGGCGCCGGGGTGGCCCTGAACCCGGTGACCGGCGGCCCCGCGGTGAACGAAAGCCTGGAAACCAGCATCCCCGGCGTCTTTGCGGCGGGCAACGTGCTCCATGTGCATGATCTGGTGGACTTCGTTTCCGAGGAAGCCTCCGCCGCCGGCGCCCATGCGGCGGCCTACATCCTGGGCGGCGAGCAGGCGGCGGACGCCCGCACCTTGCCGGTGCGCTGCGAAAACGGCGTGCGGTACACGGTGCCCGCCACCCTGCGCCCGGCCTGTGCCGGGGACACCGTGACCTTGCGGTTCCGGGTGGCCAACGTGTACAAGAACAAGAAGGTGGCGGTCTACGCCGGGGATACCTGCCTCTTCAGCCGCAAGCGGCCGGTGCTGGCCCCGGGCGAGATGGAGACCGTGCTGCTGAAAGGCGATGTGCTGCGCGCCCACGCCGACGCGGCGCAGCTGACCGTAACGCTGGAGGAGGCATAACTATGGAAACGATCAAACTCATCTGCATCGGCTGCCCCATGGGCTGCCCGCTGGAGGTGGAGCGGGACGGTGACACCGTAACGGCGGTGCGGGGCAACACCTGCCCCCGGGGCGATGCCTACGCCCGCAAGGAGGTCACCCATCCCACCCGCATTGTGACCAGCACGGTACGGGTACAGGGCGGCGTTTCGCCCATGGTATCCTGCAAGACCCGCAGCGATATCCCCAAGGATGCAATTTTCGCGGTGGCTGCCGCCCTCAAAACGGTGGAAGTAGCGGCCCCCGTGGCCATCGGGGACGTGGTGCTGGCCAACGCGGCGGGCACCGGTGTGGATGTCATTGCCACCAAGAACGTGGCCGCCCGCTGAAGAGATACGACAAGGCCCTGCGCATCGTTTCCGGTGCGCAGGGCCTTTTTGCTGTGGTCAAAAAGGGCGGGCGTTACGCCTGCTCTTCCAGGCGGCGGCGTACCGCCAGGGCCAGACCGGGGTCGTTGGTGATAACGTCGGCCCCGGCCCGCATGAGCCGCTCCAGGTCGGCTTCCCCGTTGACGGTCCAGACCCGCAGGTCCAGCCCGCTGGCCAGGTAGGTGTCCAGCAGGTCCCGCATTTGGGTGTGGTACAGCGCCGGGTGCAGACCGTTCACCCCCTGGGCGGCGGCCAGTTTTTCCACATCGCAGATCACATCGCCGAACAGCCAGGCCGTGCGGGCCGTGGGGTCCAGGCGGCGTACTTCCCGGATGCTGTAATGGTTGAAAGAAGACCAGATCACCCGGTCTTTCATGCCCATGCCGTTGACCAGGGCCAGGGCTTTTTCCTCAATTCCCTCATACCAGAGGATACCGGTTTTCAGTTCAATGTTCACCTGCATGGTGCCGGGCTGTACCAGGGCCAGCACTTCCCGCAGGGTGGGGATGCGGGCTTCGGCAAAGCCGTCCATGCCGTTGTCGGCGCAAAGATTCCGCAGCTGGGCCAGGGTGTGGTCCTTCACCAGGCCGGTGCCGTTGGTGGTGCGGTCCAGGGTCTCGTCATGGATGACCACCAGTTCGCCGTCCCGGCTCAGGTGTACATCCAGTTCAATGCCATCCGCGCCCCGTTCCATGGCCAGGGCAAAGGCGGGCAGGGTGTTTTCCGGCGCATGGGCGCTGTCGCCCCGGTGGCCGAAGACGTTGACTTTTTTCATACTGTTTTTCCTTTCCATCCGAAACAGCAAACCGGGAAGAGATACCCTCTCCCCGGTTTGCAGCCGGATCAGCCGTTGATCAGGTTGTAGTTTTCAATGGATTCGTTCATCTGTTCGGTGATGGCGGCCACGGCCTCCTCGGGGGACTGGCTGCCGCCCAGCATTTCCTCGATCTCGGTCTCCACGATCTGGCGGGATTCCGGGAAGACGCTGAGCAGGGCCCCGGCGTACTGGGGCGCCGAGTCGTGCAGCTGGTCGATGGCGGTCTGGAACTGGGGGTACTGCTCCATGTTCTGTTTATAGGTATCCTGGTCGGCAGCGGCAGTGGTCACCGGGAAGTAGCCGGTCTGGGCATTCCAGAACGCCTGGGATTCCGGCGAGATCAGGAACTCGATAAAGCGCCAGGTGGCTGCCGCCTTGACGGGGTCGTTGTTGTTGAGCGCCCACAGGGAGCCGCCGCCGATGGAGACGCCGCCTTCCTCACCGCTGCGCACCGCCGGGTAGTAGGCGGTGCCCACCTCGAAGGAATCGCCGGTATCCTGCAGCACCTGTTTGAGAGAAGCGGTGCTGCCGAACATCATGGCAGCTTTGCCGGAAGTGAAGTCAGTGGTGGCGGTGTCGCTGCCGCTGCGGCCCACGTTGGGGGCGTAGCCGCCGTCGTACAGCTCTTTCCAGGCGGTCAGAATGTTCAGCGCACCGCCGTTTTCATCAAAGACCACCTTGGTGGCGGGGGCGGTGCGGCCATTGCCGTTGTCCACCAGGTCCAGGCCCTGCTTGCTCATGAACTGCTCAAACCACCAACCATACACGCTGATGGCGATGACCTCCTGGGCACCGCCCTTCTCTTTCAGGGCATCGCCCACGGCGGCGATCTCGTCCAGGCTGGTGGGCACCTCGGTGATGCCGGCGGCCTCGAACATATCCTTATTGTAGTACAGCAGCGGGGTGGAGGAGTTGAAGGGCATGGAGTACAGCCCCGCGTCGGTGGTGTAGTAGGCGGCAATGTTGGGTTCGATCTGGGAGATATCGTACCCGGCGGCGTCGATCATCTCCTGCATGGGGATGACCCAGCCGGAGTCGATCATGAAACGGGTGCCGATGTCGTAGATCTGCACCAGGTCGGCACCCATGTTGCCGATCTGGGCGCTTTTCAGCTTGTTGATGGCGTCGTCATAGCTGCCCTGGTAAACAGCCTCCACCGTGATGCCGTACTGGTTTTCCTGGTTGAATTTGTCCACCAGGGCGGTCATGGCTTCGCCGTTGACGCCGCCCATGGAATGCCAGAAGGTCAGCTTGGTGCCGGTGGTGTCCAGGGTGGCGAAATCCTCGCCGATCAGGCCGGAATCCTGGGCCGCGGCGGCACTGTCCGCCGTGGCGGCGGTGCCGGCAGCTTGGGCGGCATCGGCTTCGGACTGGGCGCCGCAGCCCGCCAGGGGCACAGCGATCAGGGAGGCGGCCAGCAGGCCGGCCAGGACTTTGTTGGTTTTCATTTTCGTACACACTCCTACCATATCACATTTCTTGCAGAAAATCTATGCCAAACGGTGCCGGATGGTAAAAGGGCACCGGGGCGGCGTCTTTTTGTGCCGGGGCTCAGCCCTTGACCGCGCCGGAGAACATGCCCCGGATCAGCTGCTTTTGCCCCGCAATGAAGATGACCATGCTGGGGATGATGACCGACACCACACCGGCCATCATCAGCGTGATGGACTGGGCATCGGTGTTGTCCAGCATGCTGATACCGATCTGCACGGTGCGCATCTCCTGGGAGCCGGTGACCAGCAGCGGCCACATGTACATGTTCCAGGCGTTGATGAAGGTATATACCGACATGGCGCCGATGGCGGACTTGGTAAGCGGCAGCAGGATGCTGACGATGAACCGCAGGTTGGAGCAGCCGTCCAGTTTGGCGGATTCATACAGCGACATGGGGAAGGTCATGTAAAACTGCCGGAACAGGAAGATGCCCATGGCCGAAGTCAGAGAGGGCAGGATCAGCACCAGGTAGCTGTCCAGGATGCCCAGGGAGCTGACGGTCAGGTAGTTGGAGATGATGGTGGCCTCACCGGGGACCATCATGGTGGCCATCACCAGCAAAAACAGCAGGTTCTTGCCTTTGAAGTTCAAAAAGGAGAAGGCAAAGGCCGCCAGCGAGCAGGTGATGATCTGCCCCAGGGTGATGCATCCCGACACCAGAAAGGAGTTGAAGATGAACCGCACCAGGGGCACCTGGGTCCAGGCCCGCAGGTAGTTGGTAAAGTCGGGATGTTTGGGCAGCAGATTCATCTCCATGGTGAACAGTTCGCTGCCGGGCATCAGCGAAACGCTGACCGCGTAGAGCAGCGGGAACAGGATGAACAGCGCCATGACCACGTTGAGGCTGACCAGCACGGCAGAGCGGATGCGCCGGCGGCGCAGCGCCGCCAGGCCCATTTTGCGGTGCAGGGCTTCCAGCTCCGCCTTGGTGCAGCGGGACCGGCTCAGGGGCACGGCGGTTTGCAGTGCAGAAACGGTATCCATCAGTATTTGACCCCTTTCTTTTCGACCTTGAACATAACGAGCGTCAGCGCCATGATGATGAGGAACAGCACAACCGACTGGGCCGCCGCGCTGCCGAACTTGTAGTTGAAAAAGGCGTCCCGGTAGATGGAGTAGACGATCAGGTTGGTGGCTTCGCCGGGGCCGCCCTGGGTCAGGATTTTGACCTGGCCGAAGGACTGGAACGCCTGGATGATGTTGACCACCAGGGTGTAGAACATGATGGGGCTCAGGCCCGGCAGCGTCAGGCGGAAAAATTTCTGCACGCCGTTGGCTCCGTCCACCGAGGCCCGCTCATAGATGGATTCGTCGATGTTGCCCAGCCCCGCCGAAAAATACAGGAAGTTGATGCCGCTGTTGAGCCAGGCGGTAAGCACCGCCACGCAGACCAGGGCGGTGCGGGGGTCGCTGATCCAGTTGATATCCAGCCCGGTGAGCTTGTTGAACAGGCCGATGGTGGGGTTCAGGATCACCTTGAAGATCATGGCCGCGCCGCTGGAGGCAATGGCCATGGGCAGGGCGTAGGCGGTACTGAATGCCCGGATGCCCGGGAAAGTCTTGCTGCACAGCACCGCCGCCGTCAGCCCCAGCAGCATGCTGCCGAACACCACGATGACCACGAACACCAGCGTGACAAAAATGCTGTTGTAAAAACTTTCCGAGGTGAGCAGGTCGGTGTAGTTTTCCGCCCCTACGAAAAGTTTGGCCCGGCCCAGCTTGTCGGTAAGGAAAAAGCTCAGGTAAATGGTCTTGAAAAAGGGGTAGAACAAAAACATGCCGAAGATGGCAAAACAGGGGATCAGATAGGCGTAGGGGCTGACCCCGCGCAGTTTTTCCGCAAGGTGTTTCATTCCTCGTTCCTCCACTGATAGAAGATGTTCTGCTGGGTCTCGCCGTCAAAGAAATGGGCGTTTTCCATCTGCAGGTAGAGCGTGGTCTCCTGCCCGGTAACGGCGCGGCAGTCCGGGGCTACCCGGGCGGCGTACTCGCCGTCGCTGGTGTCCAGGTGGACGATGGCCTCGTGGCCCAGGGCCTCCCGGGCGATCACGGCGCCGCGCATCTCGCCCCAGAGGCCCGCCTTGCCGGGGTCGGCGTGGATATCCTCGGGCCGGATGCCCAGTACCACGGCCCGGTTGTCGTACAGGGGCCACAGCTTTTCGGCCTGGGCGGCAGTCAGGGGGAACACCTGGCCGCCATCGCTGAGGAACGCCGCGCCGCCTTTGGCCCGGCATACCCGCCCGGGGATAAAGTTCATGGCCGGGGAGCCGATGAACCCCGCCACAAACTGGTTGGTGGGGCGGTTGTACAGTTCGGCAGGGGTGGCCACCTGCTGGATATAACCGCCTTTCATGACCACGATGCGGTCTGCCAGGGTCATGGCCTCGGTCTGGTCGTGGGTGACGTAGATGACCGTGGTGCCCAGTTTGTGGTGCAAAGCGGCCAGCTCCACCCGCATGTGGGTGCGCAGTTTGGCATCCAGGTTGGAAAGGGGCTCGTCCATCAGGAAAGCCCGGGGCTTGCGCAGGATGGCGCTTCCAATGGCCACCCGCTGTTTCTGCCCGCCGGACAGCGCCGCCGGGCGGCGGTCCAGCAGATGGGTGATGCCCAGCAGGTCGGCGGCCTGTTCCACCTGGCGGCGAATCTCCCGCTTGGGCACCTTGCGCACCCACAGCGAGAACGCCATGTTGTCGTACACCGTCATCTGCGGGTAAAGGGCGTAGTTCTGGAACACCATGGACAGGTCCCGCGCCCCGGGGTCGGTGTAGTTGCACAGCTCGTCCCCGATCCACAGCTCACCGCTGGTGATCTCCTCCAGCCCGGCGATCATGCGCAGGGTGGTGGACTTGCCGCAGCCCGACGGCCCCACAAAGACCACAAACTCCCCGTCCCGGATATGCAGCGAGAAATTGCTCACCGCGTACTGGTCTTTTTCAAAGACCTTGCAAACATCTTTTAATACGATCTCAGCCATCTGCCTGTTGTTTCCCCCTCCAGAATGATCCGCGGCGGTCCTGCCGCCTTGTGTTCTATCATACGCCGGGGAACAGGGGTTTGTCGTCCAGGATTTGGTAAAACCGCCGCAAAAAATCCGCAAGGAAAAAACCGGCGCAGCACCGTTAAAGTTTTCCCCCTCTTCTGTCAGGCGGCGGAACAGCCCGCCCCGGCCTGACAAAGATTTTACCGGAACCTCCTCGTTTTTTGGCCAAAACCATGCGGATTCTTTTCCCGGCGGCGGGCTTGCGTTCCGCCGCCCGATGCGGCATACTATATATAAAGTAAAGCGCAGAAAGGGGGCGGGGCGGCATGGCGCTGTTCTGGTGGGCCGCGGCGGCGGCGTGGTGGGTGTTCATGACGGTGCTGTCCCACCAGCGGGGCGAGGCCACCCGCCGGGTGAGCCGTACCCTGGCCCGGGACCTGGGCGCCCTGCTGCCCGGCCCTGACCGGGAAAGACTGCACACCGCCCTGCGCAAAGCCGCCCACCCGGTGGTGTTTGGGGTGCTGACGCTGCTGACCGGCCTGGCGCTGCGCAGCAGCGGGGCGGCAGTGCCCGCCCCGGGCCAGCTGGCGGCGCTGGGGTTGTGGTGCTGGCTGGACGAAGTGACCAAACTGCCGGTGGCGGGGCGGCATTTTTCCTGGCGGGACGTGGGGCTCAACCTGCTGGGCACCGCCCTGGCCGCCGGGCTGCTGGCCCTGTAAAAGCGAAAAAAGCCGTCCCCCGTTCCGTGTGTGGAACGGGGGACGGCTTTACTTGCCGGGGATCAGGCGAAGGGGTTCTCGGTGGGGTAGGGCAGCGCCTTGGGCTGGTTGTAGGCAATGTCGCCGATGCCCAGGAACTTGAACACCTCGAACAGCGCCTTGCCGCAATGGCTGAACGCCACCGCGCCGTGGTGGGGGTAGCGCTTCTGGATCAGCACATGGCGGTAGAAGCGGCCCATTTCCCGGATGGCGAAAACGCCGATGCCGCCGAAGGAACGGGTGGCCACCGGCAGCACCTCGCCCTGGGCGATGTAGGCGCGCAGGGTGCCTTCGCTGTCGCACTGCAGGCGGTAGAAGGTGATGTCCGAAGGCGCGATGTCCCCTTCCAGGGTGCCGCGGGTGAAGTCGGGGTCGCTGCCGGCGGGCTCCAGCAGGCGGTGCTGGATCAGCTGGTACTTGACGGCGCGGTCGGCGCACATCTTGCAGGAGGGGGTGTTGCCGCAGTGGAAGCCCATGAAGGTATCGGTGAGGGCATAGTCGAACTTGCCGGCGATATCCTCATCGTAGATGTATTTGGGGACACTGTTGTTGATGTCCAGCAGGGTAACGGTGTCGCCGGTGACGCACATGCCGATGTACTCGGACAGGGCGCCGTAGATGTCCACCTCGCAGGCCACCGGGATGCCCCGGGCCACCAGGCGGGAGTTCACATAGCAGGGCTCAAACCCGAACTGGCTGGGGAACGCGGGCCAGCACTTGTCGGCAAAGGCGACGTACTGCTTGCTGCCCTTGTGGGCCTCGGCCCAATCCAGCAGGGTCAGCTCAAACTGGGCCATACGGGCCAGCAGGTCGGGGTAGTATTTGCCCTCGCCCATTTCAGCGGCCATGTCGGCGCAGACCTCGGGGATGCGGGGGTCGTCCTTGTGGGCCTGGTAGCTCACCAGCAGGTCCAGCTCGGAGTTTTCCTCGATCTCGACGCCCAGCTCATACAGCCCCTTGATGGGGGCGTTGCAGGCAAAGAAGTCCTGGGGACGGGGGCCGAAGGTGATGATCTTGAGGTTTTTCACACCCAGCACCGCCCGGGCAATGGGCACGAACTCGGCCATTTTGCCGGCCAGTTCCTCGGCGGTGCCCACAGGGTACTCGGGGATATAGCCTTTCAGGTGGCGCATGCCCAGGTTGTAGGAGCAGTTGAGCATGCCGCAGTAGGCGTCGCCCCGGCCATTGACCATGTCGCCGTCCCCTTCCGCCGCCGCCACGAACATGCAGGGGCCGTGGAAGTACTTGGCCAGCAGGGTCTCGGGGGTCTCGGGGCCGAAGTTGCCCAGAAACACCGTCAGGGCGTTGCAGCCCGCGGCGCGCAGGTCGGCCACCGCCTGTTTCATATCGGCCTCATTCTCCACCGTGACGGGGCACTCGTAGAGGTCCAGGCCGTTGGCCCGGCAGGCGGCGGCGATGTTCTGGCGCCGCTGGGTGGACAGGGCGATGGGAAAACAGTCGCGGCTGACGGCCACGATGCCCAGGCGGACTTCAGGGATATTGGTGGATTGCATGGCAGGTTCCTCCTTGTTTGGTTACAGCAGCGGGGCGATGTCGATATTGTCCCCGACCAGGGCGGCTGCGGCCCCCTGACCGGCTTCGGCGGATGCGGGATGGGCCAGCAGCCATTTGTTGCAGGCCCACAGCCAGGCGTCGTCGCCGCCGCGCACCGGCAGGGCGGGTCTGGCTGTGTTGGTGCCTTTGGGCAGCGCCACCAGTACCTTGAACCCCCGGGCCGGGTCGGTGTGGCAGGGGGCGTAGTGCAGTGTGGTGGCGTACACTTCCACCAGGGCGCCCGCCGGCACCCGGAAGGCTTTCACCTTGCCGGTGTCCAGGGTGCCGGCCTCGATCTCATCCTGTTTGGCCAGCAGCAGGATAAAGTCCCCGGTGCCCAGGTTGAACTCGCTGTCCCGGTGGTATTCCAGGCAGTTGAGTTTGGTGTTGTGGCCGTTGCACCAGCCCAGCTGAAAGGGCATTCCCCCGAAGAGGGAGACCCCCAGGGCGGCGGCTTGGGACAGATTTTGCAGGGCCGGTTCTTCCGGCACATAGTCGGTGCCCTCGGGCAGCGGGGTGTGGCTTTCCAGCGCGGCAGTGATGGCGGCGCAGGCTTCCTCGTAACCGGTGATGACCCGGCCATAGGGGGCAAATTCCGGTGCGGTGACAGGATAGATGGTCATGGGGCTTGTCTCCTCCCTTTGCTTTACTGCGCCAGCTGCTTGAACAACGGCCTGCAGGCAGGGTAAATCTGCTTGTATTTCTGATACCGCTCCTCATACCGGGCGGTGAGTTCGGCGTCCGGCTCGATGGTGCGGCTGACCCGCACCAGGGCGTCGGCGGCCTGTTGTACGTCGGCAAACTGCCCGCAGCAGACCATGGCCAGCAGCGCACCCCCGTAGCCGGGGCCCTGCTCGGTGACCAGGATATCCAGCGGGATGCCCAGCACGTTGGCCAGGATGGTGCCCCACAAGGGGCTTTTGGCGCCGCCGCCGCACAGGTTGGACCGGGGAATGGCAATGCCCAGGGAGCGGGCCACCTCGAAGGAATCCCGCAGGGCAAAGGCCACCCCTTCCAGCACGGCCTGGGTCATATCGGCCCGGGTGGTGTCCATACTCATGCCCAGGAAAACGCCCCGGGCGTCGGTATCGTTGATGGGGCTGCGCTCGCCCATCAAGTACGGCAGGAAAAATACCGGGTTGCGGCCCAGGGTTTCCCGGGTGATGGGGGCCTGTTCGGCGGGGTAGTCCCTGTCGGTGACGTTCAGGATATCGTCCATCCACCACTTGTTGCAGGAGGCGGCGGACAGCATGCAGCCCATCAGGTGCCAGCCGCCGTCGGCATGGGCGAAGGCGTGCAGGCCGTTGGTGGCGTCCACGCCGAAAGTATCGCTGGAAATGAACAGGGTGCCCGAGGTGCCCAGGCTGATGTTGCACCGCCCCGGCCCCACCGTGCCGGTGCCCACGGCGGCTGCGGCGTTGTCCCCCGCGCCGGCGCAGACCTTGACGGTCTCGGGCAGGCCCAGGGCGGCGGCCACATCGGGCCGCAGGGTGCCCACCGGCTGCCAGCTCTCGTACAGGCCGGCCAGCCATTCAGGCTGCACGCCGCAGAGTTCGCACATTTCTTTGCTCCAGCATTTGTGTTCCACGTCCAGCAGCAGCATGCCGGAGGCATCGGAATAATCGGTGGAGAAAGCGCCGGTCATCTTGTAGACCAGGTAGTCCTTGGGCAGCAGGATCTTGGCGATTCTGGCATACAGTTCCGGCTCATGTTTCTGCATCCAGAGCAGCTTGGGCGCCGTGAACCCCGCAAAGGCGATGTTGCCGGTGTATTGGCTCAGCGTCTTGCGGCCCACCACCGTGTTCAGGTAGTCGGTCTCGGCGGCGGTGCGGCCATCGTTCCACAAAATGGCCGGGCGCAGCACGGCGCCGTCGCCGTCCAGCGCCACCAGGCCGTGCATCTGGCCGCCCACGCCGATGCCCTGCACCTGCGCCGGGTCGAACCCTGCCAGCAGGGCCGGGATGCCGTCCAGGCAGGCTTTCCACCACAGGGCGGGGTCCTGCTCGCTCCAGCCGGGGCGGGGCATACACAGCGGGTAATCACGGGTGACCTGATGGCAGACCCGGCCCTGGTCGTCCACCAGCAGAAATTTGCAGGCCGAAGTACCCAGGTCCACACCGATATACAGCATAGGAAAGCTCCCTTCCGCGCGATTCTTTTGTAAAGATATTTTATAAAAGCTCTTTTGTTATCATACTGTACGCCGCCGGGGATGTCAATGGCCAAAACCGCCAAAATATCCCGCCAAAACCGGGCAAATCTGCCAAAGCACCGGGGCGTGATTGACTTTTGCCCCGGTCCCGGCGTAAGATAAGAACCAGGAAAGCACCCCACTTTTGCAAAACCACGAGGGAAATGTATGAAAAAGCTGCACCAGACCGCCACCGAGCGGCGGCGGATGACCCGCAACCGCATCTACCGCTGCCTGTACGACACACCGGAGGGCTGCGCCAAACAGGAACTGGCTGACCGCCTGGGCCTGAGCCTGCCCACGGTGCACCAGAACCTGAGCGAACTGCTGCGGGCCGAACTGGTGCGGGCAGACGGGGTGCGGGAGTCCACCGGGGGGCGGCCCGCCGCCCGGCTGCGTGTGGCGGAAAACGCCCGCTTCGCCCTGGGGGTATCGGTGTCGGGCAATCATTTCCGGCTGCTGGCCGCCAACCTGCGGCTGGAGGAGATCGCCTACCGCAAGTGCGACCATCCCCGCACCGACGACACCGCCTGCCTGGGCCGCTGGCTGGCCGAAGCGACAGAGCAGTTCCTCACCGATTTCGGGCTCAACCGGGAAAAGCTGCTGGGGGTGGGCATTGCCCTGCCCGGCGTGCTGGATGCGGAACGCACCCGGCTGGTCAGCGCCCCCACCCTGCGGTTGCGGGACCCCGACCTGCGCCCCCTGGCCGACGCCCTGCCCTACCCCTGCGTATTCCGCAACGACGCCACCAGCGGCGGCTATGCCGAGTGGTTTGCCCGGCAGGACCGGGCCAGCATCGCCTATCTCTCGCTGGAGGGCGGGGTGGGCGGCGCCGTGCTGCTGGACGGCGCCCCCTATGCGGGGGTCAACGGACGCAGCGGGGAGTTCGGCCATATCTGTGTGGAACCCGGAGGGCTGCCCTGCCCCTGCGGGCGGCAAGGCTGTCTGGAGGCCTACTGTTCCTCGGCCCGGCTGTCCACCGACCTGGGCATCACGGTGGAACAGTTCTTTGCCGGGCTGGCGGCGGGCAATCTGGCCTACCGCACCCTGTGGGGGGATTATCTGGAACACCTGGCCACCGGCATTGCGGCCATCCGCATGGCGCTGGACTGCGACGTGGTGCTGGGCGGCTACCTGGCCCAGCATCTGGCCCCCTATCTGCCGGAACTGCGCCGCCTGGTGGCCCGCCGGGACCCCTTTGACGACAAGGCCGCCTATGTGCGGCTGGGGCAGTACCCCCGTCATGCCGTTCCCCTGGGGGTGGCGCTGCATTTTATCCGGCAGTTTCTGGACCAGCTATGACCCAAAAAGGACACGCGCCCCGGGTGGCCAAAGCCGCCCGGGGCGCATTTGTTCTATGACACAGAAAATGCTTTACAATGTGCACAGGCCCTGCATGGCCAGCACCGAGGTATCCGCCGCGATATACAGCGCAATGCCCGATTCCTCACACAGCGCCTGCAGCGGGGCGCCGAACATGGCAAAACTGCGGGTGATCTGCCCGCCCAGGCACAGGCATTCAGGACGGAAATCCCGCAGGAAGGGTGCCAGGGCATCCCGCAGACGGCCGCCGAATTCCAGGAAGCAGTCGGCTGCTGCCGCGTCCCCCGCCGCCACCCGGGCAGCCAGCTCGGCGCCTTCCAGCGGCGTGCCCAGCCGCTGGGTGGTCAGCGCCACCAACCCCCGCTTGGAGATCACATCGTCGATGCACTGGCCCAGGAAGGGGGTGGCGTAGATCTCGCCGGTTTCAGGCACACCGGGGGTGCCCGCCGGGGCCACCTTGTCCCCCAGGCAGAAAGCGCTGCCGCACCCGGTGCCGATGCACACCGACATGGACCGGGCGGTGCCCCGGGCGTCGCCATAATGGGTCTGGCCCAGGGCAAAGGCCGCCACATCGTTGACAAAGCGGATGTCCGCCGGGCTTTCCAGCCAGCCGGGCAGCCGGGCAAACAGTTCTTCCCGCAGGCTGACGCCATACAGCGCGTCGTACTTGTCCAGTCCACGCACCAGGCAGATGCCGTTGCTGTAATCGAAAGGCCCGGGGAAAGCCAGCCGCAGCCCGCCGATCTGCGCCGGGCCGCCGGGCTGCTCTTTCAGGGTGCGAAAAACGTCGGTGAAATGCTGCAGCAGCGTTTCCCGGTCCTCATGGGAGCGGGCGGGAAAATGGCGCAGCGGCGTGAGCACGCGGCCCTCGCTGACCACCGCGCCCTTGAGCTCGGTGCCGCCCACGTCAAGACAAAGCAGGGGATTTTGCATAGTGGTTGCCTTCTTTCCTGTAATGTACGGGGTGCTTGTAGCTGTAGTATAGCAGGTTGTGCCGGTCTTGTAAACCGCCTTATTTGTAATTACATATATTTCGTTTTTTGTAGTTTTTTCAATTTATGTATTGACATTTCAGTTGTAAAGGCCTATGCTGTAGCTAAATTCATGGAAAGGAAGGACCCCATCATGCCCCAAAACGCCCAATCCGCCCCCTACCGCACCTTGCCCCGGGTGGCGGTGCACTGCCCCGGCGTGCAGTACCACGCCGGTTTTGCCCACATTGCCCCCGCCCTGAAAGCCGCCGCTGCCGGGCGGCGGGTCGTCACGGTTGACTGCTACCCCGGTGTGGACCAGGCCGAACTGGCCGCGGGCCTGGCCGCCCTGGACCCGGTGCTGGTGATCCACAGCGACGACCTGGCCCTGGAACCGGAAAAGCTGGACGCCGCCCTGGAACGGGACCTGCTGCCCGGGGACCCGGTGTTCGGCATCCTGACGGTACGGCGGCTGGGGGACTTTTTCTACCCGGAAAAGATCGCCGAGGCCCGGCGCCGCATCGAACAGGCGCCGGAGGGGCTGGTGCTGGTCTATGGCGTGGGGGCGGCGCTGGTACACCCCGGCGACCTGCAGGTGGTGGCGGACATCACCCGGTGGGAGATTCAGCTGCGCTACCGCCGTGGCATGGACAACTGGCGCACCGCCCGCACCAACCTGCCCAAACTGGAAAAGTACAAACGGGGCTATTTTGCCGAATGGCGCTGGGCGGACCGGGAAAAAGACCACCTGCTGAACACCATGGACTTTTATCTGGACATGACCACCCAGGGCAGCCCTGTGATGGTGGACGGCCCCGCCTACCGGGAAGCCCTGCGCCAGACCGCCCGCCAGCCGTTCCGGCTGGTGCCCTACTTTGACCCGGGGGTATGGGGCGGCCACTGGATGAAGGACCATTTTGCCCTGCCGGACAACGGTTCCAACTACGCCTGGAGCTTTGACGGCGTGCCGGAAGAAAACAGCCTGCTGCTGGACTTTGACGGCCGGCTGCTGCAGACCCCGGCCATGAACCTGGTGCTGCAGCAGCCCCGGGCCCTGCTGGGGGAACGGGTACACGCCCGCTTCGGCAAAGAGTTCCCCATCCGGTTTGATATGCTGGACACGGTGGGCGGCCAGAACCTGTCGCTGCAGGTGCATCCCCTGACCGAGTACATCCAGCAGCAGTTCAATATGCGCTACACCCAGGACGAGAGTTACTACATCCTGGACGCGGGCCCCGACGCCGCCGTGTGGCTGGGCCTGCGCACCGGCGCCGACCCCGCCGCCATGGAGGCCGACCTGCGCCGGGCCCAGACCGGGGAAGCCCCCTTCCCCGCCGAGCAGTACATCAACCGCATCCCGGTGAAAAAGCACGATCACCTGCTGATCCCCGCCGGCACCGTGCACGGGTCGGGCGCGGGCACCATGGTGCTGGAGATCAGCGCCACCCCCTATATCTTCACCTTCAAACTGTGGGACTGGGGCCGCCTGGACCTGGACGGCAAACCCCGGCCCATCCATCTGGACCACGGCCTGGCCAACATCCAGTGGGACCGCGACACCCGCTGGGTGCAGGAACAGCTGGTGGACCGCCAGACCACTGTATACACCGACGAGAATTGCCAGGTGGAACGCACCGGCCTGCAGGAGCGGGAGTTCCTGGACACCTGGCGCATCAGCACCTGCACTGAGGCCACCGTGGCCCGCAACGGCAGTGTGCATATGCTCAACCTGGTGGAAGGCCGCCGGGCGCTGCTGGTCAGCCCCAGCGGTGCCTTTGCCCCCTTTGCCCTGCATTATGCCGAGACCTGCGTGCTTCCCCAGGACGCAGGAGACTACCGGGTGGTATCCCCCGACGGGGAGCCCATCCGGGTGATCCTGGCCTGCGTACAGGGCCCCGCCCCCCTGCCCCGCCGGGCCGACTGAATCCCCCCCCTCTGCGCACAAAGCCCCCGCCGCAAAAACTGCGGCGGGGGCTTTGTGTTTTCAGCTGTCTTGGGGTACGGGGCGCGGGTTCAGTCCTGCCCGGCCAGCAGGCCGCGGTACAGCACCTCGGTGGCCGCATAGCTGACCTCCCGCCCGACGCCGGGATGTTCCAGCAGGAACAGGATTTTGTTGGCCAGCCGGGCGCCCAGGGTCTTGGGGTGCACTTCCACGGTGGTGATGCGCTCGGCCACGTTGAGGTACTCGGCGTTGTTGTCGAAGCCGGTCAGGGCAATGCGGCCCTCGGGGTCGGTGCCGTGTTCCTCAAAATAGAGCTGGATAAAGTGGGCAATGTAGTCACTGACGCAGACAAATCCGTCCGGCCGGGCGGGCAGATGCTCCAGGAAATAGCTGATCTCCTCATAATGGGTGCGCAGCCCCAGCGGCCCCGTAAGGCACAGCGCCGGGTCCGGTTTGAGCCCCCGCTCCGCGAAAGCGTCCAGAAAGCCCTGGTAGCGGTCCGTGTTGGTCTGGGCGTAGTTCACATCCCCCAGAAACCCCAGCCGGGTGCGGCCCTGGTCCAGCAGGCGTCCGGTGATCTGCCGCAGGGAAGCACGGCCTTCGATTAACAAAAGATCGCCGTGTAACCCTGAGAAAGGCAGGGTGGGGATGGTATCCAGGTAGACCTTGGGCTGGGGCAGCGCCGCCAGCATGGTCAGCAGCTGTTCGGAATAGACGTTGAGTACGATGATCCCCTCTACCGAGCCGTCGGTCAGGCTGCCGGGCAGTACGTACCCCTCTTTGCAGGAGGTTGGCAGATAAGTATACATCAGGTTAACGCTTTGTTCCGACAGGTCCTTGGCGATCTGGTGGATGATCTGCATCCAGAACAGTGAGGACTCAGGCCGGCAAACCACCACCGCCACGTTGCGGCCATGGGGCGTTTCCGGCGCGGCAAGGGGCACGGCGCCCGCCGGGGCGTAGCCCATCTCCCGCGCTTTTTCCTGGATTTGACGGCGCAGCGTGTCGGAAACGCCGGGCCGGTTGTTCAGCGCCTTCCACACCGTCACACGGGAAGTGGACAGTGCATCGGCGATATCCTGCATGGTAAGTTTACACATGACGACACGCTCCCAGTCTGTTTTTGCCTGCCTGTATTATACCGCACCCGCCGAAAAAAGGCAATACATTGGTTAACATTTGTTAATGTAAACATTTTTCGCATTCTTTGCCCGTTCACAGTTCGGTTACATTTTTGGGTAATTATCACAAAATTTTTACAGCGCCAACAAAAACTCTTGAAATTTGTGCAGTTTGACGGTTGACGAAGCCGCGTTCAGCGGTTACTATTAAGCTAACAAATGAAAACGTGCGAGGGTAACATGTTAACCAGTGTTAACGACGGAGAGCGCGTAGGCAGCCCCGCACAATTCGTCGAAAGGAGTATCTCACATGAAAAATGAGAAGACCGCAGGCGCACCGCAATCCCGGCCCAAACGCAGGCACTGGTCCCGGGACGACACCGAGCTGACGCTGCTGGGTCTGCCCGCCACCATATGGTTCGCGGTGTTCTGCTACCTGCCCATGTTCGGCTTGATCATCTCCTTCAAGGATTTCAAGCTGGTGCCGGGCAAGGGTTTCCTGGTCAGCCTGTTCCAAAGCGACTGGTGCGGGTTCAAGAACTTCAACTTCTTCCTGTCCAGCAACACTTTCGGCATGCTGCTGCGCAACACCATTCTGTATAACCTGGTGTTCATCGTCATCAACCTGCTGATCCCGGTCACGCTGGCCATCCTCATCAATCAGCTGTACTCCAAACGGGCGTCCAAATGCTACCAGACCATGATGTTCTTCCCCTACTTCATGTCCTGGGTCGTGGTCAGCTACTTTGTCTACGCTTTCCTGAACCCGGACAAGGGCCTGGCCAACAACATCATCACCGCCCTGGGCGGCGAAAAGGTCATGTGGTACTCGGCCCCTGTGTACTGGCCCTTCATCCTGGCGTTCATGTCCACCTGGAAGAGCCTGGGCTACAACATGGTGGTCTATCTGGCCAGCATCACCGGCATTGACAACACCCTGTACGAAGCCGCCATCCTGGACGGCGCCACCAAATGGCAGCAGGCCAAGTACATCACCATTCCTTCCATCAAGCCCATGATTATCATGATGTTCATCCTGAACATCGGCAAGATCTTCTACTCCGACTTCGGCCTGTTCTACCAGGTGACCCAGGGCGTGCCCAACTCGCTGTACAACGTGGCCAGCACCTTCGACACCTTCATCTACCAGGCCCTGCAGAGCCAGGCCAGCATCGGCCAGACCGCCGCGGCGGGTCTGTTCCAGGCGGTCTGCTGCTGCGTGACCATCCTGCTGACCAACTTCATCGTCTCCAAGCTCGATGAAGACAGCGCCATCATCTGAGGAAGGAGCACACCATGACACTTACCGAAAAACGCCAGGCCCGCAAAGCGGAAAAAGCCCTGGAACGGGAAGAGGCCCGCGCTACCGCGCACATGAACCAGATCAAGCCCGTTACCAACGCCCTGTTCAACGTGTTGTTCGCGGTGCTCTCCTTCATCTGCCTGTTCCCCGTCGTCTACGTGGTGATGATCTCGGTCAGTTCTGAGGAATCCATCCGCCTGAACGGCTACGCCCTCATCCCCGAGACCTTCTCCAACAGCGCTTACATGTTCCTGTGGAACGAGCGCGGCACCATCGCCCACGCGCTGCTGATCTCCATCATCGTCACCGTCATCGGCACGGTGCTGGGCGTTCTGCTGACCACCAGCATGGGCTATGTTCTCTCCCGCCCGCAGTACCGTCTGCGCGGGTTCTTCAACTGGGTGGTCTTCATCCCCATGATCTTCAACGGCGGCATGGTGGCCAACTACGTGGTGGTGGCCAATATGCTGCACCTGAACGATACCATCTGGTGTCTGATCCTGCCGCTGGCGGTATCCAGTTTCAACGTCATCATATCCAAGACCTTCTTCCGCACCACCATCCCCGACTCCATCATCGAGTCGGCCAAGATCGACGGCGCCTCCCAGCTGACCATCTTCAGCCGCATCGTGGTGCCCATCTCCAAGCCTGTGTTCGCCACCATCGGTTTGTTCCTGACCTTCGGCTACTGGAACGACTGGTTCCAGTCCAGCTTGTACATCTCCAAGAACAA
>DXBO01000055.1 GCA_019116485.1 Candidatus Gemmiger excrementavium | reverse complement strand
CGTCTTTGTTATTATAAAATCACAGAACTTTGGACAGAAAGGCTTTCAGGCGCTCATTCTCGGGGTTGGCAAAGAACTCCTGGGGCGGTTTGTCCACCTTGACCACACCCTCATCAATAAAGATGATGCGGTTGGCCACTTCCCGGGCAAAGCCCATCTCATGGGTGACACAGACCATCGTCATGCCGCCCCGGGCCAGTTCCTTCATCAGTTCCAGCACCTCGCCCACCATCTCGGGGTCCAGGGCGGAGGTGGGCTCATCGAAGAGCAGCACGTCGGGGTTCATGGCCAGCGCCCGCACAATGGCGATGCGCTGTTTCTGCCCGCCGGACAGCATGTTGGGGTAGGTGTCGGCCTTGTCGGCCAGGCCGATGCGCTGCAGCAGTTCCAGGGCTTTTGCATCGGCTTCGTCCTGTTTCATCAGACCCAGGCGCACCGGCGCCAGGGTGATGTTCTTTTGCACCGTCAGGTGGGGGAACAGGTTGAAGTGCTGGAACACCATGCCCATCTTCTGGCGCACCCGGTCAATGTCCTTGTCGTTGACCTGCTCGCCTTTGAAGATGATCTCACCGCCGTCCGGTTCTTCCAACCGGTTGAGACAGCGCAGGAAGGTGGATTTGCCGCAGCCGGAAGGTCCCACCAGGACGACACAGTCGCCTTTGTTGATGGTCAGGTCCACGCCCCGCAGCACCTGCAGGCCGCCGAAATGCTTTTGCAGATTGTTAACGACGATCACTTTGCGCCAGCCTCCTTTCCAGTTTGCCCAGCAGCGCGCTGAGCAGCAGCACCAGCACCAGATAGATGGCCGCCACGCCCAGCAGCGGGAACATGGCCTCGTAGGTGCGGTTCATGACGCCCTGGGCCGCATAGAGCAGCTCCTTGCCGCCGATGACGGTAATGAGCGAGGTATCCTTGAGCAGGATGATGAACTCATTGCCCAGCGCCGGCAGGATGGAACGCACCGCCTGTGGGATGATGATCTCAAACATAGTAGTGATGTAGTTCAGCCCCAGGCTGCGCCCCGCTTCCATCTGGCCGGGGTCCACAGCCATCAGGCCGCCGCGCACGATCTCCGACACATAGGCGCCCGAGTTGATGCCCAGGGCCAGAGCGCCGACCATGGTAAAGTTGCGGCTGCTGGCAAAGATGACCATGCTCATGATGAGCAGCTGCACCATCATGGGGGTGCCGCGGATCACCGTGGCATACACCTGGCAGATCACGTTGAGCAGCCCCAGCACCGGGTTGCGGTGGTGGGGTTTCTGCTGGTCGTGGGCTACACGGACCAGCGCCACCAGGGAGCCCAGCACGATACCCAGTACCAGCGCGATAGCCGTGACCAGCAGGGTAGTACCCACGCCCTGGATATACTGCACCCACCGGTTATTGTACAAAAACGCCTGGTAAAATTTTACAAAGAAATCCTGCCAAAGAGTCAGGGCCTCGCCGCTTTTTGCCAGTGCCGAAAGCGCCTCGAACTGTGCTTCCATCGCTACACAACCTTTCCGTATGACAAAGAGAAGGCGCGCCGGGTCCCCGGCGTGCCTTTTCCCTGTCTGTCAGCCGCTTATTCCGCGGTGATGTACTTATCGACGATGCTCTGCAGGGTACCGTCGGCCTTCAGTTCGGCCAGGGCGCCGTTGATGGCATCCAGCAGGGCGGTGTTGCCCTTGGCCACGCCGATGGCGTAGTCCTCGTTGGCATATTCGGTATCCAGAATCTTCAAGCCGGGGTTGGCAGCCACAAACTCCTGGGCGGGGGCGTTGTCGATGACCACGCAGTCCACCTGGCCGTTCATCAGCGCCTGCACGGCGGTCAGGCCGTTATCGTACGGGGTGACGTTCTCGGCGCCGAAACCGCCGTTCTCCACGGTGTCGGAGCAGTACAGGTCGCCGGTGGTGCCGCGCTGCACGCCGATCATCTTGCCGGTCATGTCATCGATGGAGGTAATGTCGGAATCCTCGGGCACGATGACCACCTGGATGCCGCTGGCGTAGGTATCGCTGAAGTCCATGACGGTCAGGCGGTCCTCGGTAACGGTAACACCGGCCATGATCATGTCGCTCTTGCCGGTCTGGGCGGCCAGCAGGGCGGCGTCAAAGTCCATGTCGTCCACCTGCAGTTCCAGGCCCAGCTTGTCGGCGATGGCGCCGGCGATCTCGATGTCGATGCCCTCAAAGCTGCCGTCGTCGGCGGTCATCTCATACGGGGGGAAGGCCGCGTTGGTGGACATGGTCAGCTTGCCGGCGTTGACGGTGGTCAGTTCACCGGCGGTCTCGGCGGTGGCCTCGGTGGAAGCGGCTTCGCTGGAAGCAGCCTCAGAAGAAGCGGTGCTCTCGCTGACAGAAGCGGAGCTGCCGCAGGCGGCCAGGCTCAGCGCCATGGCGGCGCCCAGCAGCAGTGCAGTGATCTTTTTCATGTGATATTCCCTCGGTTCTTCATATAATATCATACAAATACAGGCCGGACCCTCACCCGGCCGTGTACTTCAGTATAAGTGCATAAATATGACAAGTCAATGCATAAATAACAATTTTGGCGTTTTGCAGGGCCACAGGCAGCCCCCGGGGCGATTTTTGTGCAAAACAGCGGGGATTTTTGCCCTTGACTTCCCCGCCGGGTTGTGTTATAAAAAGAATAACTTCATCCTGTTGAAAGCTGTGAGGCGGACAAACGGGGTGCGGCACAGCGTTTCCAGAGAAAGCCGCCGCGGAACAAACGCCGCGTGGTGCAAGCGGCCAAACGCAGACCCCGCCCTTACCACCGCCGAGCGCGGGGGCGAACCCCCGCCGGGTACGGCCCGTTACAGCCGCCGCGAGCGGCGCGCATGCCCCGGCATACGCGCAAATTGGGTGGAACCGTGGAGTATGGACAATGCTTCATCCCTGTTGAACACATGGGATGGAGCATTTTTGTTTTGGGAGGCAACTACCATGAAGATCATCTACAAAGACGGCACCGTGGCCGAATGCCCGCAGGAAGAGGAACTGCACGTTCTGCGCCACACCGCCGCGCACATTATGGCCCAGGCCATCAAGCGCCTGTACCCTGAGGCCGACTTCGCCTTCGGCCCCGCTACCGAGAACGGCTTCTACTATGACGTGGACCTGGGTGACACCAAGCTGACCGACGAGGACCTGGTCGCCATTGAAAAAGAGATGCGCAAGATCTGCAAGGAGAACCTGCCGGTCAAGCCCTTCATCCTGCCCCGGGACGAGGCCGTCAAACTGATGGAGGAGCGCCAGGAGCACTACAAGATCGAGCATATGGCCGACCTGGCGGAGGAGACCGAGTTCAGCTTCTACCAGCAGGGCGAGTATGTGGATATGTGCATCGGGCCCCACCTGACCTACACCAAGGGTCTGAAAGCCTTCAAGATCACCCAGCAGAGCGGCGCTTACTGGAAGAACGACAAGGAAAACAAGATGCTGACCCGCATCAACGGCGTGGCCTTCCGCAACCAGGAAGAGCTGGACGCCTGGGAGAAGCAGCAGCAGGAAGCCCGGGAACGTGACCACCGCAAGATCGGCAAGGAAATGCACCTGTTCATGACCGACGACCTGGTGGGCCGCGGCCTGCCCATGTTCCTGCCCAACGGCTACACCATCTGGCAGCAGCTGGAAGAGTATATCAAGCAGAAGGAGCGTGACCGCGGCTATCTGCACGTCATGACCCCCTGCGTGGGCACCGTGAACCTGTACCGCACCTCCGGCCACTGGGACCATTACCGGGAGAATATGTTCCCCGCCATGGAGATGGAGGGCGAAAGCTATGTGCTGCGGCCCATGAACTGCCCCCACCACATGATGATCTACGCCAACCAGCCCCACAGCTACCGCCAGCTGCCCATCCGCATCGGTGAGATCGCCCACGATTTCCGCTATGAGTCCAGCGGCACCCTGAAAGGCATCGAGCGTGGCCGTCACTTCTGCCAGAACGACGCCCACCTGTTCGTGACGCCGGAGCAGATCAAGGACGAGGTTTCCGCTGTCTGTGCCCTGATCTTTGATGTGTACAAGGATTTCCACATCACCGATTACCGCTGCGTGCTTTCCCTGCGCGACCCCGCCGACAAGAAGAAGTACCACGACGACGACGCCATGTGGAACCATGCCGAACAGGCCCTGCGGGAAGTGCTCACCGACCTGGGCATCAACTTCACCGAGGAGATCGGCGAAGCCGCCTTCTACGGTCCCAAGCTGGACGTGAACGTCAAACCCGCCGTGGGTGCCGAGTATACCCTCTCCACCTGCCAGCTGGACTTCTGCCTGCCCGCCAAGTTCCACCTGACCTATGTGGACAAGGACGGCAGCGAAAAGACCCCCGTGGTGCTGCACCGCGCCATCCTGGGTTCCCTGGACCGCTTCATGGCCTACCTGATCGAGGAGACCAAGGGCCGCTTCCCCACCTGGCTGGCTCCCACCCAGGTGAAGGTGCTGCCCGTCAGCGAAAAGACGCTGGATTACTCCCGCGAAGTGTACGAAAAGCTGAAGGCCGCCGGCATCCGCGTGGT
>DXBO01000054.1 GCA_019116485.1 Candidatus Gemmiger excrementavium | reverse complement strand
AGCCGAAACAAAAAACTTTAGGAAGTAAAGGGCGCACCTTTATACGCTCCTGCCGGACGTATTCTTATGTCTCAGGTCGTTTCATTTTCTATCAGCAGAAAAGCTATCAGATCAAGAATGTTCCGCTACTTCGTTCTGCCAAAAAAACGACTCATCAACTCTGTTCAGAATCGGAACTGAATGAAATAAGAAACGGCATGACCGGAGTCATGCCGTTCTTATAAAAAGCGATATCACTTTCTTATTCCCCCGCGTCCTAGGGCGCGGGGGCTCACTCGTTCCAACACAAAAATCGCAAAGGGGTAAGGGGAAAGCCGCTTTACTTGCCGGCTTTCTTGGTGGTCTTGGCAGCAGGCGCCTTCTTGGTGGCAGACGCAGCCGTCTTTTTGGCAGCCGGCTTCTTGGCGGCGGGCTTCACGGCCTCGCTGACAGCCTTGACGGCTTCCTCGACCACGGGCTTGGCGGCCTTGACGGCCTCCTCCACCACAGGCTTGGCAGCCTTCACAGCCTCGTCGGCAGCAGGCTTCACAGTCTCGGTCACAGCCTTGACGGTGTCGTTGACGGCCTTGGCAGCCTTCTTGGCGGCGGGCTTGGTGCTGGCCTTCTTCACAGCCTTGACCACTTCTTCGGCGGCGTCCACAGCAGCGTCAGCCACGGTCTCAGCAGCGGCGGTCAGTTCGGCCTTGGCCTTGGCGGCAGTAGCCTTGGCGCTGGTCTTGGGCTTGCGGGTCACTTCGCTGATGGTCCAGTACTGGGTAGTGCCGTTTTCATCACGCCAAATCTGCAGGGCAGCGCCATTGTCGGTATTCATGCCCACCACGTCCAGCAGTTTGCCGGCCAGGTTGGACTTGATCTTGACAGTGCCGTCGTTGGAAGGCTCCACCACCCACAGCTGGCTGGAAGCGGGAGCCCCCTCCCACTGGTGGACGCGGGTGCCGTCGCTGACACCACCGCAATCCAGGTCCAGCATCTTTCCGGTGAAACGGTTCTGGATGCGGTAAACGCCGTCGCCGGCGGCGACGAAATTCCACTGCTGCCATTCGGCGTTGACGTTATCCCACAGCTGAATCTTGGCGCCGTTGTCGATGTTGTAGTCGGCGACTTCGATCACTTTGCCGTTGGCGGCACTGATGGTATAAAACTTACCGTCGGTAAGTACGGTCTGGGAAACTTTCTTCTTGGTTGCCATAATTCGGATTCCTCCTGCTATACATAAAGCGGCCAATGGTTGCCATTGCATGCGGCAGGCCGCGTTTTGTCCACGGTAATTTTGCGTGGCTACGTGCCTATTATAACCACTTTTTCCCAATCCGTCAACTTTTTGTCGCTGTTGCGGCATTTTGCACAAAAATACCGGAAAGGCACAAAGCCTTCCCGGCAATTTTGATTGATTCCGCGGCATTTTGCGCCTAGGGATGTCAGCTGTTCTCGGCAAAGTTGCCGGTGTACAGGCGGTAGTACCGGCCCTTTTGGGCGATGAGTTCGTCGTGGGTGCCGCGCTCGATAATACGTCCCTGTTCCAGCACCATGATGCAGTCGGAATTGCGCACTGTGGACAAACGGTGGGCAATGACAAAGGTGGTACGGCCGTACATCAGGCCGTCCATGCCGTCCTGCACCAGCTTTTCGGTGCGGGTATCGATGGAGGAGGTGGCCTCGTCCAGGATCAGCACCGGCGGATCGGCCACAGCCGCACGGGCAATGGCCAGCAGCTGGCGCTGCCCCTGGCTCAGGTTGGTGCCGTCGCCGGTGAGCATGGTGTTGTACCCGTCGGGCAGGTGACGGATGAAACCGTCGGCGTTGGCCAGGCGGGCTGCTGCAATACACTCCTCATCGGAAGCCGTCAGACGCCCGTAACGGATATTGTCCATAACGGTGCCGGTGAACAGGTGGGTGTCCTGCAGCACGATGCCCAGCGAGGAACGCAGGGCGTCCTTTTCGATGGACTTGATATCGTGGCCGTCGTAAAGAATCTGGCCTTTCTGAATGTCATAGAAACGGTTGATAAGGTTGGTGATGGTGGTCTTTCCGGCACCGGTGGAACCGACGAAAGCGATTTTCTGCCCCGGGCGGCCATACAAATTGATATCGTGCAGCACGATCTTGCCCGGATCGTAGCCGAAGTCCACATCTTTGAAGACGATATCGCCTTTCAGTTCACTGTAGGTGCTCTCGCCGTTGGCATCGGTCTTTTTCCAGGCCCAGGTGCCGGTGGGCTGGTCGGCCTCGGTCACGGTGTCATCCGCCTGATACTTGGCATGGACCAGCGTGATGTCACCCTCGTTGGTTTCGGACTTTTCATCCAGCAAGGCAAAGATTCGCTGGCCGCCGGCCAGAGCCATGACCACCGAGTTCAGCTGCATGGAAATCTGGGCGATAGGCTGGTTGAAGTTGCGGGTCAACACCAGGAAACTGGCCAGTTTGCCCAGGGTCAGGCCGCCGAAATTGTTGATGGCCAGGGCACCGCCGATGACGGCGCACAGCACATAACTCAGGTTGCCCAGCTGGCCGTTAACCGGCATGGCCACCAGCGAAAACGCGTTGGCCTTGTCGGCACTGCGGAACAGTTCGTCGTTGAGTTTGTCGAACTCCTCGATAGCGGTCTGTTCATGGCAGAATACCTTGACCACCTTCTGGCCGTTCATCATCTCTTCGATGTAGCCGTTGACGCGGCCCAGTTCCCGCTGCTGGCTGACAAAGAACTTGCCCGACCGGCCTGTGAGGAACTTGGTGCACAGCAGCATGACCCCCACCATGAAAAGAGCTACCACGGTCAGCGCCGGGCTGAGTACGATCATCGAGACCAGCACGCTGACCACCGTGATGCCGGTGTTGATCAGCTGGGGCATACTCTGGCTGATCATCTGGCGCAGGGTATCGGTATCGTTGGTGTAGATGGACATGATATCGCCGTGGGCGTGGGTGTCGAAATACTTGATGGGCAGCGTCTGCATGTGGGTGAACATCTCGTCACGCAGGTTTTTCAGGGTGCCCTGGGTAATGCGGGCCATCAGCCGGTTCTGCACAAAGATAGCCGCGATGCCGATGGCGTAGAACAGCGCCACCCGGGTGATGGCAGCCACCAGGCCGCTGAAATCGGTGCTGTTGGACACCAGCATGGGGGTGATATAGCCGTCGATCAGCGTCTTCATGAACAGGGTGCCCTGTACCTGGGCAAATACGCTGAGGCAGATGCAGCACAGCACCGCAATGACAGGCAGTTTATACAGGTGCATCACATAGGCCAGAATACGTTTGAGAATTTTGCCGGGATTGGCCACCTTGGGGCGCGGGCCGCGGCCACGGCCGGGCCCTACATTGACCACTTTAGGCTGCTGTGCCATTATGCCTCGCCCCCTTTCTCGTCAAAGTCGCCGGAACCTTTGGTCTGGCTGTTGTACACTTCCTGATAAATGGCATTGTTCTTGAGCAGATTTTCCGGCGTGTCAAAGCCGCTGATGCGGCCGTTATCCAGCACCAGCACATGGTCGGCATTCTCCACGCTGGAAACACGCTGTGCAATGATGAATACAGTGGTGCCGGGAATCTTTTCGGCAAAGCTGTGGCGGATCTTGGCGTCGGTAGCCGTATCCACCGCCGAGGTGGAGTCGTCCAAAATCAAAATCTTGGGCTTTTTCAGCAGGGCACGGGCAATACACAGGCGCTGTTTCTGGCCGCCGGACACGTTGCTGCCGCCCTGCTCGATGTGGGTCTCGTACTTGTCGGGGAAGCGCTCGATAAATTCATCGGCGCAGGCCTGCTGGCAGGCTTCCTCCAGTTCCGCCTGGGTGGCGTTGGGGTTGCCCCAGCGCAGGTTGTCGGCAATGGTACCGCTGAACAGTTCGTTCTTCTGCAGCACCATGGCCACGCTGTTGCGCAAAGTATCCAGGTCGTAGCGGCGCACGTCCACACCGCCGATCTCCACGCTGCCTTCGGTCACGTCGTACAGGCGGGGCAGCAGCTGTACCAGGCTGGACTTGGCCGACCCGGTGCCGCCGATGATGCCGATGGTTTCGCCGGAACGGATGGAAAGGTTGATGTTCTCCAGGGCTTTCTCGCCGTTCTTTTTATAAGAGAAGCTGACGTTCTTGAACTCCACCGAGCCATCCTTGACTTCCATGATGGGGTCCGCGCCGTTGGTCAGGTCGGACTTTTCTTCCAGGACTTCGGCCACACGCTTGGCGGAAGCGGCGGACATGGTAATCATGACGAACACCATGGACAGCATCATCAGGCTCATGAGGATGTTCATGCAATAACTCAGCATGCTCATCAGGTCGCCGGTGGTGAAGGTGGTGGCGCCGGACAGAACAATAAGCCGGGCGCCCATCCAGGAGATGACCAGGATGCAGCTGTATACCGACAGCATCATCAGCGGGGCGTTCCAGGACAGGATCAGCTCGGCCCGCATCAGCAGGTTGCGCACGTTCTCACTGGCTTTGCGGAACTTTTCACCTTCAAACTTTTCCCGTACATAGGCTTTGACCACCCGGATGGCCGAAACGTTTTCCTGCACGCTTTCGTTCAGGTCATCGTATTTGCGGAACGCGCCGGTAAAATAGTTGGTAGCGCGGGACATGATGAACATCAGCGCGCCGCCCAGCAGAATGACCGCCACCAGGTAGACACTGGCCAGCTGGGCGTTGATGGTGAAGGACATGATCAGCGCCACCACCATGCTGGCCGGGGCACGGATGGCCATGCGCAGCAGCATCTGGTAGGCGTTCTGAATGTTGGTAACGTCGGTGGTCATACGGGTGACCAGACCGGCAGTGGAGTATTTGTCGATGTTGGCAAAGCTGAAAGTCTGGATGTTGCGGAACATGCCGCGGCGCAGGTTGCGGGCAAAGCCGGTGGCCGCATGGGAACCGAACACGGCACCCAGAATGCCCACCAGCAGGCCCAGCACAGCGGCGATAAGCATCTTGCTGCCTACCGAGTAGATGACCTCCATGTTGCCGGCGTTGACGCCGTCGTCCACAATGGTGGCCATAAGTTTGGGGATGATCATCTCCAGAATAACTTCGCCGATCATACAGACCGGCGTCAGGAAGGAGACAAGACGGATTCCTTTGGTTTCACGTCCAAGTGTCGTAAGCAAGTTGGGTTGCTCCTTTCTTTTGGTGGATTGGGCCGTCAGCCCTTGGGGGCGGGTTGCTCCGCAGGGGGGAGCTTGGCGGCGGCTATGGTCAGTTCCTGGGCATTGGTAAGCACCTGCTCCAGCACTGCCCGGGCGGCTGCCTGCTGTTCCGGGGCAATGCCCTGCTGCAGGTCCCGCTCAAAGCGCTCAATGGTGGCATGGATGCGTTCATGAAACGCCACCCCTTTGGGTGTGGCATTCAGCCGTTTGAGGCGGGCGTCCTTTTCCACTGAACAGCGCGTGATGAAGCCGTCCTGCTCCATGGTCTGCAGCATGGCCGTCACGCTGGAACGGCGGATTTGCAGCCACTGCTCTACGTCCCGCTGGTAGATATCCCGGTCCTCCCGGTTGGCGCGTATGATCTCGCCCAGCAGCATGCCGCGCACCCCGGTCAGTTCCGGCGTCACCTCTGCCGAGACGCGGGCGTCCATGGCGCGGCGGATCAGCCGGGACGTCTGGGTCACCAGCGCGCCGAAATGTTCGGACTGACAGCGCCGTGGGATGTCGCCTGACTGTTGCGTATTCGTGATTCTCACCTGCTTCTCCGCATGGGATTCTGTTAGCCGTCGAATTGTTCACTTCCTAACTGTTCGTCGGCGTACTTATCCAGTATAGCACGGCGCAACAAATTGTCAATATCACCCAGCAAAAAAATCTGCGCCCCGGGCACCGCCAGCCGGCGGCCCCCCCAGGGCGCAGAAATCGGGTATATTTTATTCAGGGGCTTTCATACTTTCCACCATGGAAATCTTTTTGAGCATACGGCCCATGACCAGGTTGACCAGCAGGCTGAACAGCAGCGTCAGGGCGATGGCGTACACAAAACTCAGGGGCTGAATATCCCGCCCAAACATGACAGCGTCCACTTCCACCGTAACGATGATGAACCGATGCAGGGCAATGCCGCCAAAAGCACCGAACAGCGTACCGATCAGCGTGAGAGCCACGCTTTCCCGGTTGACATAGGCATCCACTTCCCGGTCATAGAAGCCCAGCACCTTGATGGTGGCGATCTCCTTGACGCGCTCGGCAATGTTGATGTTGGACAGGTTGTACAGCACTACAAAGGCCAGGCTGGCGGCACAGACGATGATGAGTACCACCACCGCGTCGATGGAGTTGAGCATGTTCAGCACCTGGACCACGTTGTCCTCGGTAAAGTTGACGCTGGCCACATTGTCCATATCCAGCAGCCGGGCTGAGAGGTCGTCCCGCACCGCTTCACTGTCGTCGGGCAGCTTGCTGAGGATGGCATTGTAGCTGACTTCCTCGCCGAAGCCCTGGGCGTAGGTGGCGGCGCTCATATACACATAGTTGCTGACGTAATGTTCGCAAACACCGGTGACCGTAAAGGTTCCCACGTTTTCGTCGCTGTCCTCCAGCGTGACGGTATCCCCTGCCTGCACTCCCAGGATGGTGGCCAGTTTTTCGGTAATGACTACGCCCTCCTCCCCCAGGGGGGTGGGGTCACGGCTGATGCGCTCGTGCAGGTCGGCAAATTCGGCAAAGCGCTGCACGTCCTCGGGCACCATCAGGTAAACGTCCATCTCGCCGTCGGGGCCGTCCTGCCGGGTAGCCTGCATAGCCACCGCGATGGATTCCCCCACCTGCGGGTTGTCATACAGGCAGTCGTACACCGGGCCGGAGAACACGGCCTGTTCCTTGGTGACCACCGTCATCAGGTCGTAGTGGGAGATGTCGGTATATTGTTTTTCAATGATGGCGTTGAGGGAGTCCGAAATGCCGAACCCGGCCACCAGCAGCGAGGTACAGCCCGCCACACCGATCACCGTCATCCAGAAGCGCTTTTTGTAGCGCAGCAGGTTGCGGCAGGTGACTTTCCAGGTAAAGGGGAAGCGGCGCCACAGCGGGGTGATGCGTTCCAGCAGGATGCGTTTGCCCGCCTTGGGGGCCCGAGGCAGCATAAGCGCCGCCGGCACTTCGCCCAGGGAGGCGCGGCAGGCCAATGCCGTGATGCCCACCGACAGCACCGTGAGGGTGCCGCCGGCAAATACCGCCTGGAAAGCCCGCCAGGGCGTGTAGATAGCCGGCATATAATACATCATGGCGTAGGCCGACCAGATGATGGTGGGAAACGCCTTGAACCCTACCGCCAGGCCCACCGCTGTGCCGGTAAGTGCCGCAGCAAAGGCATACCACAGGTATTTGCGCATGATCTCGCCCCGGGTATAACCCAACGCCTTGAGGGTGCCGATCTGCAGACGTTCCTCTTCCACCATACGGGTCATGGTGGTAGAGACCACCAGCGCCGCCACCAGGAAGAAGAAGACCGGGAAAATGGTGGTAATGGCGGTGAGTTTGTCTACGTTGCCGGTAAAGGAAGAAAAGCTGACGTTGTTGCTCCGGTTCCAGACGTGCCATTCCGGGAACTCGATGTCGTCCAGTTCCTTCTGGCCGTCCTCGATCTCGGCCCGGGCATCGGCCAGTTCCTCTTCCACTTCCGCTACGGCGTCGGCGTATTCGATCTCGCCGTCCAGCAGTTTTTGTTTGTTTTCGGCAATGGTCTGCCGGGCATCGTCCAGTTCTGCCCGGGCGTCGGCCAATTCGGCCTTTGCATCGTTGATCTGGCGGCGGGCATCGGCCAATTCGATCTGTTTGTCTGTCAGGGTGGCCCAGCCGTCGTTGAGCTGCACCCAGCCGTCGGCGATCTCTTTTTTGCCGGCCTCGTACTCGGCCACACCGTCGTTGTACTGTTTCCAGCCGTCGTCCAACTGCCGCTTGGCATCGGCCAGCTGCACGGCAGCGGCTTCCATCTCTTTGCGGCCATCGGCCAACTTTTGGGCGTTGGCATTGTATTCTTCCCAACCGGCATCCAATTCACGGCGGCCGTCCAGCGTTTCGGCGAAACCTGTCACCAGCGCCTCGGTCTGAGTTTTTTCTTGCTCCAGACCTTCAAGCCCGCCTTGAACTAACTGTACAAAGTTGTCATACAGCGTAGCCAATGGCGGCACCCGCTGGGGCGGTGTCTGTTTCTCAATCCAGCCCTGCGCCGTCTCCAGTGTTGTCTTCATATCGGCGCGGTCCGCCTGTTTGATCAACATCAACTGCTCGATCAACCCGGCAACCAGCTGCTGTTCCTCTTCAGTCAACGGGATATCCTGCCCGCCGATCCTTGTCTCCGGGGCTTTGTTGTGGGCCACCGCCATTGCAGCAGAAACCACAGCGGGCTGTTCTGCCGCGTCGGCCTCTCCGTCAGAAGCAGATTCCTGTGGGACGGATTCCACCGCCGGTTCGCCCTCCTTTTCTTCCTGCACAGGCTGTGTTCCAGGTTCAGTCTCCTCCTTTTCGGGCTCAGCAGGTTCCTTCGAAGCCTGCTCCCCTTCGGGTGCGCTGTTTTGAGATTGCCCGTCCTTCATATCGGCACTGTTTCCGGCAGCGCTTCCTTCTCCAGGGGGGACAGCACCGTCCACCGCATCCTCTGCAGCAATGTCGTTGCTCTCGCTTTCTTCGGCGGGTTCGGTGTTTTCCTCCCCGGCCAGCGTTTCGGTTTCGTCAGGTTCCAGACTGTTGCCGACCACGCCGCCTTCGTTTCCATCACCGGGTTCTGTACCACCTTCGCCGCCGGGCTGTGCGGACAGCATATCCTGCAGTGCTTTCAGCATCTCTGCGGCTTTTTCCTGCACGGTGCGTGCCGTAGACGTCAGCGGCAGCATCCCCGCAGGCCATCCCATCGTCTCCAACAGGTATTCGTCAGTGCGGTCCAGCAGTTCATCATAGCTTTTCGGGGCATTATACCCCTTTTCGTCAAACCAGTCTATGTAGTCCTGGATGTTGTCTGCCGTCACGTTCAACGGTTGGCCCGGCGGGTCCGGCCGCATCTGCTTCAACGCCTCAGTGATCTGGTACGCCATGAGTTCCAGGCCCGCCTGGTACTTTTCTTCGCTCTCGTCCAGCTTCTTTTTTCCCTCGGCCAGCTGGCGCTCGCCGTCCTCGATCTGGGCCAGACCATCCTCATACTGTTTCAGGCCGCTTTCATATTCCGCCTGACCGCTTTCCAGTTCTTTGCGGGCATCCTCCAACTTGGGGGCGTTGGCAGCCAGTTCTGCCTCGCCGTCCTCCAGCTTGGCCTGGTTTTCCAACAATTCCCGCATGCCATCGGCCAGCTGGGCTTCGCCGTCGTTGACCTTGGCCTCATTGTCGGCCAGTTCCTGTACGCCGTCGGCATATTCCTGCTCACCGTCCCGGTATTCCTGTTCACCGTCGGCCAGTTCTTTCCGGCCATCCTCCAGTTCCTGGGCAGCGTCGGCCAGTTCCTCGTCCGCTTCGGCCTTGGCATCATAATATTCCTGCCAGGCGTCGTCGATCTCGGCCTGGGCTTCCGCCCGGATATCGTCATACCGGGCCTGGCACCGCTCGTCCTGAATGGCCTCCACCCGATCCTGCACGGCTTCCACCGTGGCGTCGTACTCATCCTCCATGCTGTTCATGGCCAGCGCACCGGAGGCCGTCACATAGATTTCGGTATAAGTCTCATAAGCAAAGTCTTGCGGCAGCAGATACAGCACCAGGTCCACCGTACCGTTGCCCACGCTGGCAGGTTCCCGCTCAAAGCTGAAGTAGTTGGTGTTGTGGACAATGCCCACCACCGTATAGTCGGTACGCTCCAGCTTGGTGTCCAGTTCCTCGTTGTCGGTGCTGACATGCAGCGTGGTCCCTATGGGGAAGGTACTGGCTTCCAGGCTGGAACTGGCCTCCAGCACACATTCGCCAGAGTTCTGAGGCATGCGCCCTTCCACCAGGGTCAGCTTGTTGATGGCGTCCTCCCCTTCGGGGGGAACGCTCAGCACACGGGAGACCAGCACGTCTTCCTCCGCGTCGATGAGCAGGTCAGCCGAATAGGAGGGCTGTACTGCTTCCACCCCGTCCACCGCCTGCAGGGCCGCCACATCATCATCGGTCAGGCCCATGGTGGACACAATGCGCAGGTCATAAAAATTGCCGCCGTCCAGGTAGTGTTCCATGGACTCCCGCATATCAATGGGCGTGGCGTTCAAACCTGCCAAAAAGCCCACACCCAGCGCCACAATGGAAAAAATGGCCGCAAAACGGCTGCCCGCACTTTTAAAGGAGCGTATTATGTTTTTGCGGTAGGTACGCGTCATTTACCATTCGATCCTTTCCACCGGGGTGGGATTGGGGTTGACTGTCTCTTCGATCACGCGGCCACTGTTGATGCGGATCACCCGGTCCGCCATAGCAGCCAGGGCGCTGTTGTGGGTAATAACAATGACCGTGCGGCCCTGTTTGCGGCAGGTATCCTGCAGCAGCGCCAGCACCTGTTTGCCGGTCTTGTAATCCAGTGCGCCGGTGGGTTCGTCACACAGTAAAATCTTGGGGTTTTTGGCCAGTGCCCGGGCAATGGATACCCGCTGCTGCTCACCGCCGGAAAGCTGCGCCGGGAAGTTGTTGCGGCGCTCGGCCAGGCCCACTTCTTCCAGCACCACATCGGCATCCAGCGGATCGCGGCAGATTTCCGCCGCCAGTTCCACATTTTCCCGGGCGGTCAGGTTCTGCACCAGGTTGTAAAACTGGAATACAAAGCCTACGTCATACCGGCGGTAGGTGGTCAGCCGCTTCTGGCTGAAGCTGCTGACCTTTTCCCCGTCCAGCAGGATGGTGCCCTCGTCGCAGGTATCCATGCCGCCCAGCATATTCAGCACCGTGGTCTTGCCCGCCCCGGAAGGCCCCAGAATAACGCAGAACTCCCCTTTTTCAATGGTGAAACTCACATGGTCCGACGCCGCAATGCGGGTGTCGCCCATCTGGTAATATTTACATACATTGTCAAAAACCACGAAGGGTTCATGCCCGCTGCTGTTGTTTACCATGGTTTGTTTCTCCTGTCCGGCCAAGCCGCAATATGGCTATAATTATAGTTATTATAACAGATGGATGTAAAAAAATCCTGTACTTTTTTTGAAATTTTGACAAGGCGTACAATACTGCACAAGTATTCGGCGCATACCGCAGGACCTTCCCAATGAAGCAAATAAAAAGAGGCCGCCGGGCCCACAGGGGACCCGGCGGCAGTCGGGAAGTGAGGAAGAATTACTTCTTCTGAACGTACTTGAGGCAGTCCAGCATAACGGCAACCAGAATGATGATGCCGGAGAAGACGAACTGCAGGTTGGTGTCGATGCCCAGGGTGGTCAGGGAGTAGGTCAGCGCGGTGAAGATAAAGACACCGACGACCACGCCGGAAATCTTACCGATACCACCGGTGAAGGAAACGCCGCCCACAACACAGGCCGCGATGGCGTCCATCTCCCAGCCCTGGCCATACGCGGCAGAACCGGAGCCCACCATACGGATGCATTCCAGCCAGGAGCCGAAGCCATACAGGATACCGGCCAGGATGAAAGCGCCCACCGTAACGCGGAACACCGAAATACCGGAGACCGCGGCAGCCTCGGCGTTGCCGCCGACAGCAAACAGGTTCTTACCGAAGGTGGTCTTGTTCCAGATGAACCAGACGATGACCACAGCGGCGATGGCCCACAGGATGATGGTGGGGAACCCGCCGATCTTGGGGATGATCATGTTGGGGATATCGGTCTCGATACCGCCGAAAGAAACGCCCTTGGTGGAGTAAGTGACCAGACCGAAGATGACCAGCATGTTGGCCATGGTGGAAATGAAGGGGTGCATCTTGAACTTGGCGGTGAAGAAACCGGCGATGGTGGTGAAGATGGTGCACAGAATGATGCAGACCACCAGGGCCAGAATCATACGCACGCCTACCGGCAGACCGGTGAAGTCAAACACATGGCCGAAGACCGAGCCGGTGTTGATACCCTTGTGCATGATAATGGTGGCAGCGGTCATGCCCATACCGACCATACGGCCAATGGACAGGTCTGTACCGGCCAGCAGGATCAGGCCCGCAACACCCAGCGCCAGGAACATACGCGGCGAAGCCTGCTGCAGAATGTTCAGGATGTTGTTGACGGTGAGCAGCGGCACATTCTTGACGATGGGCGTGATGATGCACAGCGCAATGAAGATGACAACAATGGCAATGTACAGACCGTTGCGCAGCAGGAAGTCGCGGCGGTTGAAGGTGTACTTGTAGTTTTCCCATTTCTGGGCCAGGGTCTCGCCCACAGTGAACTTGGACAGGCGCAGCATGTCGATCAGGTGATACTTGTAATCGAAAGCGGCGTGCTGGCGGTCCTTGACTGCCTGCAGGTCTTTTTCCAGCCGCATCTTGGCGTCGAACAGACGGTTCTTATGGACATATTTTTCGTCCTTGATTTCCTGCTGGTCGGTCAGCTTGGAAACCGTGGCCTGATGCTCTTTTTCCAGCTCAGACACCGCAGCCTGGTATTTCTGCTGGGCAGCTGCTTTTTCCAGCTTGCAGCTGGCCACGACTGCCTGATAGTATTCGCTGTCATAGTGGGCCTTCAGGTAGGCTTCCGCATCGGCAACGAGCTTGGCGATCTGGTCCTTGTTCTTGGCCTCTACCGCCTTGGCTTTCTCCATCTCTGCCTTCAGCTTGGCTTCCCGGTCAGCCTTTTCCTGGGCGGTGTAGATGCGGTCACGTTTCAGGTTATCCAGTTCGTTCTGAACGCTGACGACCTTTTCGGTGCCGTCGGTGCGCAGCGCATCGACCTGGGCTTGAATCTTGCCGACATATTCGTCGATCGGCTGGCGAAGCTGGGCTTCCTGCTCCGCCGAAAGAATTTTGGTAGTTTGTGTTGCAGTTGCCATAGATCATTCTCCCCCATCACAGGTATTTTGCGCTGAGTCTCAACAGCTCTTCCTGATTGGTCTCTTTGGTGTTCACGATGCCGGAGAGGTGCCCGTTGGACATGACACCGATCCGGTTGGTGATACCCAGGATCTCAGGCATTTCGGAGGAAACGACGATGACCGTCTTCCCCTGTTTGGCCATTTTATGATCAGCTCGTAGATTTCGTACTTGGCACCAACGTCGATACCGCGGGTAGGTTCATCCATCATGAAGACCTGGGGCTCGCGTTCCAGCCATTTGCCGAAGATGACCTTTTGCTGGTTGCCGCCGGACAGGCTGGAGATCATATCATCAGGCCCCATGCACTTGGTGTGCATGATCTTGATCTCCTTGTTGGTAGCCTTGACCATCTTGGGCGTGGAAAGGGCCACGCCGGTCTTGTACTGGTCCAGGTTGGCGATGGTGGTATTGAAGGTCAGGTCGCCCTTCAGGAACAGACCGTTGGCCTTGCGTTCCTCGGTGATCAGGGCAAAGCCATGTTCAATGGCCTCGTGGGCGTTGTTGAAGTTCATCAGACGGTTGCGGAAATATACGCGGCCCGCCGCACGGGTGCGCACGCCGAAGATGGTCTCCAACAGTTCGGTACGCCCGGCGCCCACCAGGCCGTACAGACCGAAGATTTCGCCCTCCCGCACATCAAAGGTGATGTCCTGCAGATGGGGCTCGTACTTGGTGGACAGGTGCTGGATGGACAGGATCGGTTCACCGGGGGTGTTGTCCACCGGCGGGAAGCGGCTTTCCAGGGAACGACCGACCATGGCGGAGATCAGCTCGTTCATGTTGGTGTCCTTGGAATCCTTGGTCATGACCAGGTTGCCGTCCCGCAGGACCGAGATCTGGTCGCAGATTTCAAAGATCTCGTCCATTTTGTGGGAGATGTAGATCAGCGCAATGCCCTGTTCTTTCAGCATGCGCATCATTTCAAACAGTTTGTCCACTTCCTGCACAGTCAGCGAGGAGGTGGGTTCGTCCAGAACAATGACCTGGGCGTTGTAGGAGATTGCCTTGGCGATCTCGCACATTTGCCGCTGGGAAACCGACATATTGCGCATGGGCTGGGTCAGGTTGACCGTCATGCCCAGTTTGCGGAACAGGTCGGCGGCCTTGCGCTTCATCTGCC
>DXBO01000053.1 GCA_019116485.1 Candidatus Gemmiger excrementavium | reverse complement strand
TTAAGACAAAGCTAAAGGGCCTGCCGCCCGCTATTCACAGACAGCAAGCCCTTTCGGCTGCTTGAACAATTTCTTTTTGATTTTCTTGTCTAACTTTTTGGGGTCACTTCAGCCCCTGCGGGTGATTTTTATAGAGAGTTTCTTCGGTTCCTTCTTTGCAAAGAAGGAACAAGCAACCCCCGCACGCTCACAGCACGCTGTTGAGCCACTGTTCCAGGGCGGGTTTGGGCATAAAGCCCACCTGGCGGGCCACCGGCTGGCCGTCTTTCAGCACCACCAGTGCCGGGATGCTCTGGATGCCGAACCGGGCAGCCAGGGCGGGGTTCTCGTCCACGTCGATACCATAGAACAGCGCCTTGCCGGCCAGGTCCTTGCTGGCTTCTTCCAGCACAGGGGCCAGCATGCGGCAGGGGTTGCACCAGGTGGCGTTGAAATCCAGCACCGCCGCTTTGGCAGCCTGGGCCTGGGTCAGATCATTGTGATGCACTTCGTATACCATAATACTTACTCCTTTGCGTTGCGTTTCCGGGCGGCCAGGTACTCCACGGCGGACAGCGCCGCCACGTTGCCTTCCCCCGCCGCCTTGATATACTGGTAGGGCAGGCCCACGGCGTCGCCGCAGGCAAAACAGCCCGGCAGGTTGGTCTGCATCTTTGCATTCACCGCCACATGGCCGCCGTCCCCTTCCAGCCCCGGCACCAGCTGGGTGGGGGCCATGGCGTCCCGCAGCAGGAACACCCCGTCCACCGGGTAGTCCCCGCCGTCGGTGCGCAGCGCCGTCACGGTGGCTTCGCCCAGAATGGCGGCGGGTTTTTCCCGCACCACCCGCACAGCGGCGGGCAAATCGGGGGTGCCGTCATACAGCGGCAGGTACAAAACCGACCCGGCCACCTCGGCCATATAGGCGGCTTCCGGCTCGGCAGCGGGGCTGCTGCCCACCACCGCCACCGCCTTGCCCCGGTACAGCGGCGCGTCGCAGGTGGCGCAGTAGCTGACCCCGCGGCCCAGGTATTCTTCCTCCCCGGGCAGGGGTTTGCCCTGCACCACGCCGGTGGCCAAAATCACCGTCGCGGCCTCGCAGGTGGTCTCGGCAGTCTGCACGGCGAAGTAATCCCCCATGGCGTACACCGCGTTGACCCGGGCCTCGGTGATGGCGATCTCCATGGCGGCCAGGTGGTTCTGCAGCGCGGTGCGCAGTTCTTCCCCCGTCACGTTGGGCAGGCCGGGGTAATTCTGGATGGCATGGGCCTTGCCGATCTTGTCGCTGAGGTCTTTGCTGCCGAAAAGCAGCAGGGTTTTGCCCCGCAGTTTGGCGGTGATGGCCGCCGAGACCCCGGCGGGGCCGGTGCCGATGATGGCGATATCTGCGCGTGCCATAGGAAGACTCCTTTGTTTGTTAAATAATAAATAATAAAGAATAAAGAATAAATATGGGTGCGCGCCGCGCGCGCAATTTTGAAAACACGCCGCCGCCCCCCGCCGGATTCCTGTAGAGGCGGCACCCGCCGCCCCCGCGTTTCCCGGCCTTACCGGGCAAGCTGCCGTTTCCCGTTCCTTTTGGAGCGGGCCGCAAAGGCGGGGTGGTACACGCCCGGACTTGGTGGGCATTGCCGCCGGATACAGGGGCTATCCGGGAAAACAGCCCCTCTCCCGTTCCTTTTGGAGCGGGCCGCAGGACCGCGATCCACCATCTTTATTATTTATTATTTCTTCTTTATTCTTTGCAAACCGCGCCCCTTCCGGGAAAACGCAAATCCTATAGCAACAGTATACTATAGTCCGCCCCGAATACAAGTCCCCGGCTGTGAATAAAGTGTAAATTTACCCGTTACAGCCGGTACAGGGCGGTGTATTTTTCGGTCAGGTAGTCGGTGAAATACCGGGGGTCGAAGTTCCCGCCGCACAGGCTTTGTACCAGCCAGGCCGGTTCCTTGCTGCTGCCGTAGCGCCACAGGCGGGCGCACAGGGCGTCTTTCAGGGGCTGCAGGTCGCCCTTTTCCCACTGGGCGTCCAGGTCCATGGTCTTGCGCAGGTCGGCCACCGCCTGGGCGCCGTAGGCGCTGCCCAGGGCATAGCTGGGGAAATACCCCATATCGCCCATGGCCCAGTGGATGTCCTGCAAACAGCCCCGGGCGTCGTCGGGCACCTCCACGCCCAGGTATTCCTTGTACTTGGCGTTCCAGGCGGCGGGCAGGTCTGCCACCGCCAGGGTGCCCTGGATCATGGCTTTTTCCAGTTCATACCGCACCATGATGTGCAGCGCGTAGGTCAGTTCGTCGGCCTCGGTGCGGATCAGCCCCGGCTCGGCCCGGTTCACGGCGCGCCAGACTTCTTCCTCGGTCACGTCGGCCAGCTGGGCGGGGAACAGCTGCCGCAGGGTGGGGTACAGGCAGTGCACAAAAGCCCGGCTGCGGCCCACATAGTTTTCAAACAGGCGGCTCTGGCTTTCGTGCAGGCCCATGGTAGCGCCCCCCGTCACGGCGGTGTAGTCCAGCGCAGGGTCGATATGCCGTTCATACAGGGCGTGGCCGCCCTCGTGGGCCACGCTGTACAGGTTGGAGAACATGTCCCGGGGCATATAATGGGTGGTCAGGCGCACATCTTCCCGCCAGAACTCGGTGGTAAAGGGGTGTTCGCTTTCAGCCAGCAGGCAGTGGTCCGGTTCCAGGCCCCACAGTTCCAGGATTTTGGCCGAAACCTGTTTCTGGGCGTCCAGCGGCCATTCCTGGTCGAGAAAATCGGTGCGGATGGCGGCGCCCCTCTCCCGGATGGCTGCCAGCAGCGGCACGATGGCGGCCCGCAGCGTGGCAAAAAACTCGTCGCACTGGGCAATGGTCAGCCCCCGCTCGTACCGGTCCAGCCACACCTCGTAGGGGTCGCGGTCCGGGGCAAAGTACCTTGCCTGGGCCCGGCGGGCTTCCACGATTTTTTCCAGATAGGGGGCGAACAGGGCGAAGTCGTTGGTGCGCTTGGCTTTGGTCCACACCGGCACGCTCTGCTGTACCAGCTTGGTGAAGGCCGCGTACTCGGCGGCAGGGATGCGGGCGATCTCGTCGTACTGGCGCTGCAGGGCCCGCACCTCGGCGGCCTGCTGCTCGTCCTCCGCCTCGGCAGCCGCCTGGCGCAGCAGGGCGGCGGTGTCCTCGTTGACCAGCAGGTCAAAGCTGGCCCGGCTCAGCACCTCGCAGGCTTCGGCCCGGCCATCGGCGCCGCCCGCCGGGGCCACCGTCTCGGCGTCAAAGTCGATGGCATTGAGGGCATACCGGTAGGCAAACAGCTGTTTTTCCAGCGCACGCAGGCGCATGATGGATTCTTTCATAGGGCATACCTCGTATTTTTTGTAAAATCCTGTGACTGTCTGTATTCTACCACAGGCCGCCCCCATTTTCCATATTTCCCCGCAACTATTCCCTCCACCCGGCGCCCTGGGGCACCTCCCCCCTGGTGCCGGGCATCGGCCCCGTTTTCCACATTTCCCCGCAACTATTCCCTTCATCTGGCGCCCTGGGGCACCTCCCCCCTGGTGCCGGGCATCGGCCCCGTTTTCCACACTCTCCCGCAACTATTCCCTCCATCCGGCGCCTTTTTGCGGCATCATTTTCCATTGTCAGGCGGGCAAATTTATGGTATTGTGTAAGTAACAAGGAAAGGGGGTATGCCGCCATGCCGCAGCAGCCGCTGGTCAGCATTATTGTGCCCATTTATAACGCCCAGAACCATATTGCCCGCTGTGTGGAGAGCATCCGCCGCCAGACCTACCAGAACCTGGAGATTCTGCTGCTCAACGACGGCAGCCAGGACGTAAGCCTGCAGGTCTGCCAGATGTACGCCGGGGTGGACAAGCGCATTGTGCTGATCGACAAAGCCAACAGCGGTGTGGCCGCCACCCGCAACCTGGGCCTGCGCCGGGCCCGGGGCAAGTACCTGCAGTTTGTGGACGCCGACGACACCCTGCTGCCCAACGCCACCGAACTGCTGGTGGACCGGGCCGAGCGGTACGGCGCCGACCTGGTGATCGCCCACTACAACCGCATCACGCCGCCCCGGCCCCGCAGTGAGGAAGCCCAGGCCCGCCGCCCCCGCCCGGAGCGCCCCGACAAGGTGCAGACTTTCGGCTTTTTGCTGGAAGGCCCCATGGACAAGGAGCAGTTTGCCGCCGGGCTGATGCAGGAGCCCGCCAGCTTTTACTACGGCGTCATGTGGAACAAGCTCTACCGGGCCGACATTGTGCGCGCCCATGAGGACATCCAGTGTGCCGAGGAACTGGACTGGTCGGAGGACCTCTACTTCAACCTGAGCTACATCCGTTATGCCCGGACCTTCTATGCGCTGTCCACTCCCATCTACAACTACTACAATACCCCGGGCAGCGCGGTACACACGGTGCTGAACCCCGTGAACGTGGTCACCACCCGGGCGGCGCTGTTCAACTACTACAAAGACCTGTACGAACATCTGGGCCTGTATGAGGAATACAAGCCCCAGATCTACAAATACCTCGTCGCCGTGGCCGAAAGCTGAGGCGGCCCATGGAAAGGAGAGAAAGAAGATGAAACGTTGTCCCAAATGCGGGGCCCTGTGCCCGCGCCCCGGCCAGAAATTCTGCGGGTCCTGCGGGGCGCCCCTGTCCGACACGCCGCCCCAGGCGGGCCGTGCCCCGGCGCCGGAATGGCCGCCCCGGGATGTGGTACAGCGCCGCCGCCTGCTGATGGTGGCGGCGGTAGCCGCCGTGCTGGTACTGGTGGTGGCGGCGGGGGTACTGCTGTTTGTACGGCGCGGCGCCGCCCGCCCGGTGGATGCCCCGGCCCAAACCACAACGGCGGAAAGCGCCGCCCAGACCACCTACACAGTGGCCGAAGAAAACCGTCTCTACCTGGACAACCTGCTGCCGGTGGACGGCATGACCCTGACCGCCGACGGCGCGGCCCTTGAATACGGGGTGGGCGCCGATGGACGGGCCTACGTTGACCGGCGCGCCCTGGGCAGCACCGACGTGCTGCTGCGGGCCATCCTGCCCAGCGGCGACGGCTGGCAGACCAGCCTGGCCCTGGTGTCCAAACCCAGCAACCCCACAGCGTCCTTCGGCACGCTGCGCCCCTGTGAGGAAGACGGCTTCAACGAACCGGACGCCGAATACCTGGACGCCATGCTGACGGTGTATTACCACTCCCAGCTGCGGGCTTTCAATTCCCGCAATGTATCGGACCTGCGCTTTTCCACCGACCTGAACGACCAGAGCTGGCAGGCCTCCATCACCACCGGCGCCTACGACGCCGTGCTCTACGACCTGGAAGACTCCGACATGACCTACACCGAGACCGGCCTGGCCCACGGTGAGGACAAAGTAACCTTCAACGCCGCCGGGCACTGGACGGGCACCAACCGGGATTCCGGCGCGGCGGAAAGCGGCACCGACTATATGACCATCCAGGCCATCTGGCGGGACGGCATCTGGCAGGTGGACCGCTGCCTGCCCTGCACCGAACAGGAATACAACAACGGCACCCTGAAGCTGTCCACGAAGTAAGGCAGTGTAAGGAGTGTGCATTTTGTTCCTTCTTTGCAAAGAAGGAACCGAATAAACTCCCATCAAAAATCCCTCGCAGGGTATTGTACCCTGCGAGGGATTTTTCGTGAGAGTTCTTTTGGTTCTTTTCTTGCAAGAAAAGAACCGCATCCACACCGCTCACACCGCGCCGTAGATGCCCCGCACCGAAACTTCGCCGGTGAATACGCGGGTCTCGCCGGTATCGGTCTGCACCACCAGGCGGCCTTCCTCGTCCACGTCCACGGCGGTGCCGCAGCCGCCGTCAAAGGTCACGGGGCGGCCCAGGTTGACGCACAGCGCCTTGTACCGGTCCCGGTAGGGGGCAAAGCCCTCCACCTCATAGGTGTACAGGGCGCGGTCAAAGCCGAAATCCGTCATGTACTGGGCCAGCCATTCGGGGTCTGTGTCCAGGTCCACTTTCACGCCCTGCAGCGCCAGGCTGGTGCCGTGGGGCAGCCCCGCGGCGTCGAAATACGCCTGGTCCTGGGCCAGATTGATGCCGATGCCGGACAGCAGGCTGTGGCCGTCGGGCGCGCCTTCGCACAGGATGCCCACCACCTTTTTGCCGTTCAATAGCAGGTCGTTGGGCCATTTGATCCGGCACTGCACGCCGTAGCGCTGTTCCAGGGCCTCGGCCACCGCCAGGCTGGAAAACAGCGGCAGGGTGGACGGCTGCACCAGCGGGGTTTTCAGCACCACCGTATAATACAGCGCCTTGCCGGGGGCATCCACCCAGGTGCGGCCCAGGCGGCCCCGGCCCGCGGTCTGGCTGGTGGTGTACACCGCCCCGATGGGCCCGAATTCCTGCAGATGGGCCTTGGCCCAGGTATTGGTGCTGTCGGTCTCGGTCAGGTAACGCACGCTCTCATTCACAGCATCGGCACCCGCTTCCATCCAAATTCACACACCCCGTCGGTCACCGTGATGACGCCGTAGCTGCCGCCGTCCCGCAGGCTGCCCGGGTTGAACACGGTGGCGGCGGTGCCCACGCCCCGCTGCAGTTCCCGCACATGGGTGTGGCCGAACAGTGCCACGTCGGCGCCGCGGTCCCCGGCACACTGGGCCAGCCGCTCGCTGCCCATCTTGACGCCGTAGTGGTGGCCGTGGGTATAGAAAAACAACACCCCCGCAAACGGGGCCAGCCCCTCGGCGGGTTCGGCGTAGCCGGTATCGCAGTTGCCCGCCACCCGGTAGATGGGGTAGGGCACCGGCGTTTTGCGCAGTTCCAGCGCGGCGTTCAGGTCATACATGCCGTCGCCCAGAAAAAACAGGGCGTCGGCGGTCTCGTGGTCCAGCACCCAGCGCAGGTCGCGCAGGCGGCCATGCACATCGCTGACCACCAGGATGCGGGTAGTATCGGACATACAAACTCGTCCTTTCGTTGGTAATAGCACTTTTCTGTTCTTTCTTTGCAAAGAAAGAACCAAAGAAACTCCAGACAAATAAACAGGCATCCTGCCCCCGTGGGGCGGGGATTCATCCCCGCCGTGCGGGTTGCCGGGGGAAAAGGCGGGGCGCCCAAAGAAAAACCACGGAAACCGGGCGGGGGGCGGCGGTGTATTTTCCAAATTGCGCGCGCGGCGCGCATCCAGATTTATTATTTATTCTTTCTTATTTATTCTTTAGAAAAGAAGCCGCCCGGGGTGTTGCGGCCACGTTCCGCTGCAGCGGTCCGGCCCGCCCTATTCTTTGCCGATCAATTCCTTGTAAATCTCCCCCTTGGAAAAGGGCGTGCCCGCGGCGGCCTGCCTGGCGGCGGCGGAAGGCGGCATGCCCCCCGCCAGCAGGGCTCTGGCGGCGGCCACCACATCCCCCTTGTCGGGCGCAGCGCCGGCGGCTGCGGCGGGGTCGGCCCCGGCCACCACCAGCACATACTCGCCCCGGGGGTCGTTTTCCTTATAATAGGCCACCGCTTCGCCCAGGGTGGTCCTGACGATCTCCTCGTGCAGTTTGGTCAGTTCCCGGCACAGGCTCACGGGGCGGTCGGGGCCAAAGGCCGCGGCCAGGTCGTCCAGGGTCGTCCGCAGCTTGTGGGGGGCTTCGTACAGCAGGATGGTCCGGGTCTCGCCCTGCAGGGCGGCCAGGCGTTCCCGGCGCTCCTTTTTGGGCACCGGCAAAAACCCCTCGAACACAAACCGGGCGGTGGGCTGGCCGCTGGCGGCCAGCGCCGTGATGCAGGCCGACGCCCCCGGCACCGGCACCACCCGGATGCCCCGGGCATGGGCTTCGGCCACGATCTGCTCGCCGGGGTCGCTGATGCAGGGCATGCCCGCGTCGCTGCACAGGGCGCAGTTTTCCCCCGCCTCAATGCGCTGCAAAATGGCCTCGCCGTGGTGCAGGGCATGTTCGTAGTAGCTGACCATCGGCTTTTTCAGCCCCAGATGGTTGAGCAGCCGCAGGGTGACGCGGGTATCCTCGGCGGCGACGAAATCCGCCATGCCGAAGGTCGCCGCCACCCGGGGCGGCATATCGTCCAGGTTGCCGATGGGCGTGGCCACCAGATACAAAGTTCCCGCCAAAACAGGGCCCCCTTTTGTTATAGTATCTTTATTATACAGAACCCGTACCGCCTTGGCAAGCGGTGCACCCCCTGCGGGGGTGGTTTTCCCGGAAAGTCCGCGCCGCCGGGAATTTCCCCGGCGGGGATAAATCCCCGCCCTACAGTGCGGGCAAAATGGATGGTTCTCCGCAGACGATAGCATCCCACACCCAAAAACGGACGGGGTATCCCGTCCGTTTTGTATAAGAGTTTCTTTGCCGTGCTTGCTTTGTAACGGCAAGCCGCAGAACATTCCGTAACCGCAGCTTTACGGGTAAAAAGATGGGAGTTTCTTTGCCTACTTTCTTTGCAAAGAAAGTAGGTCAGTCTCCGCTGCGCTCGGTGAATCCGTACTCGTGTTCTTCGGGGGGCAGGTTGTGCACCGTCATGCCGTCGATGCGCCCCCAGCGGCAGGTGCGCTCGATCATGGGCACCAGCTTGTCCAGCTGGGCGGCATCGCCCTGGGCCTCCAGGGTCACGCTGCCGTCCCAGTTGTTGGCCACCCAGCCGGTCAGGCCCAGTTTCTGGGCCGCGCAGGACGCAAAATACCGGAACCCCACCCCCTGCACCCTGCCGGTGAACCGCCACCGGCGCCGTACCGGGGCGCTCATCCGTCGATGCCCGTGACCGTGTAATCCTTCGCCTCCACGGCCTGTTTCAGGGTCCCGTCGTCCACCGGCGCGGTCAGGGTCACCACGGCGGTGCCCGCCTCGTGGCTGACGGCGGCGGCCTGCACGCCCTCCAGGGCTTCCAGCGCCTTTTTCACGGTGGCTTCGCAGTGGGCACACATCATGCCCTCGATGTGGATGGTCTTGGTCATGGCTTTTTCCTCCTTTTTGGGGGCCTGCACCGGGCACTGCACCGGGCAGGGTTTGGGTTCCGGCACCGGTTCCCGGGCCGGGGCCTTGTGTTTGGGCGGGGCGTCATGGTCGCCGTTGCGCGGGTCAAAGGTATTGAGCCGCAGGGCGTTGGTGACCACGCAGACGCTGGACAGACTCATGGCCGCCGAGGCGATCATGGGGTTGAGGGTGATGCCCAGCCCCGTAAAGACGCCCGCGGCCAGCGGGATGCAGACGGCGTTGTAGAAAAAGGCCCAGAACAGGTTCTGGTGGATGTTGCGCACCACCGCCCGGGACAGCCGCACGGCGGCGGGCACGTCGGCCAGGTCGCTGCGCACCAGCACCACGTCGGCGGCATCCAGGGCCACGTCGGCCCCGGCGCCGATGGCAATGCCGGTCTCGGCCCGGGTCAGGGCGGGCGCGTCGTTGATGCCGTCGCCCACCATGGCCACCCGGCCCCCGGCCTGATGGCGGCGGACTTCGGCTTCCTTGCCGGCGGGCAGCACGCCCGCCACCACATGGTCGGCGTCCAGGCCCACCATGGCCCCGATATGCCGGGCGGTGGCGGCGTTGTCGCCGGTCAGCAGCACCACGTCAAGCCCCAGGGCCTTCATCTGGGCGATGGCCCCCGCCGAGGTCTTTTTGACGACGTCGGAAACACCGATGACACCCGCCGGGCTGCCTGCCAGAGAGAAATACAGCGGCGTGATGCCGTTTTTGCTCATTTCCTGCCCGGCCTGCTCCAGGTCGGGGGGCAGGACGCAGTACTCCTGAATAAAGGCCGCGTTGCCGCCCGCCACCACCTTGCCGGCCACCTTGCCCCGCAGACCCTTGCCGGGCACGGCCTCAAAGTCCGCCACGGGGGAATACTTGATCTTGTCGTGCTCGGCCCGCTGCAGAATGGCCCGGGCCAGCGGGTGTTCGCTGCGCAGTTCCAGCCCGGCGGCCAGCCCCAGCAGGAATTTTTCCGGCACGCGGCGGGTGCCCACGATGCTGACCACGTTGGGCTCGCCGGTGGTGATGGTGCCGGTCTTGTCCAGCAATACGGTGTCGGTGTAGCCGGTGGTCTCCAGGCTGGCGGCGGTCTTGAACAGGATGCCGTGCCTGGCGCCCACGCCGCTGCCCACCATGATGGCCACGGGGGTGGCCAGACCCAGGGCGCAGGGGCAGCTGATGACCAGCACCGAGATGCCCCGGGCCAGGGCGAAGGTCAGCGTCTGGCCCAGCAGCAGCCAGATGAGGAAAGTCACCGCCGCAATGGCCATGACGGCGGGCACAAAGATGCCGGAAACTTTGTCGGCGGTTTTCGCCAAAGGCGCCTTGGTGGCGGCGGCGTCCCGCACCAGCCGGATGACCTGGGAGAGCGTCGTGTCCTGCCCCACCCGCTCGGCCCGGCAGACCAGGGCGCCGTTCTGGTTGATGGTGGCGGCGCTCACCGGGGAGCCGGGGAACTTGTCCACCGGCATGCTCTCGCCGGTGAGGGCGGCCTCGTTGACGCTGGACACGCCCTCGGCCACCGTGCCGTCCACCGGCACGGCCTCGCCGGGCTTGACCAGGAACAGATCGCCCACGGCCACCTCGCTCACCGGCAGGGTCACCGGCTTGCCCTCCCGCAGCACGGTGGCGGTCTGGGGGGCCAGCTGCATCAGGCTTTTCAGGGCGTCGGTGGTGCGGCCCTTGCTGTAGGCTTCCAGGGTCTTGCCCACCGTGATAAGGGTCAGGATCATGGCCGCCGACTCAAAATACAGGTCGTGGCGGTACTGCATGACCTGGGCTTCGTCCCCGGCGGCCAGCCCGGCGGCGATCATGGCGATGGCGAACAGCCCGTAGGCCAGCGCGGCCCCGGCGCCCAGCGCCACCAGGGTGTCCATGCCGGGGGCCTTGGTGCGCAGACCTTTCCACCCGCTGATAAAGAAAGCCCGGTTGATCCAGCAGACCGGCAGGGTCAGGGCCAGCTGGGCAAAGCCGTAGGCCAGCGCCCCGCCGCCGTGGCCGTCCAGGAACGGCGGCAGCGGCAGGCCGATCATATGCCCCATGGACAGGTACATCAGCGGCACAAGAAAACACAGGCTGTACACCAGCCGTTTTTTCAGGCGGGGGGTCTCGGTATCGTCCAGGGCGGCGTCCATGGTGTTGTCGGCAGGGGCGGCGCCGTAGCCGGCGGCCTCCACGGCGCGGCAGACCCGGGCTTGCAGCTGGGTCTCGTCGGCGCCGGGGGCGGGTTCCACCTGCATGGAGTTGGTCAGCAGACTGACCGAGACAGCCTGCACGCCCGGCACGGCGGCCACGGCCTTTTCCACATGGCTGGCGCAGGCCGCGCAGCTCATGCCGGTGATGTCATAGCGTTGCATGGTACACTCCTTTTGGTTGGGGTGAAGGTGTGATAGGCCCGTAGGGCGGGGTCTTGACCCCGCCGGGCGGTCTGGTGGGTAAATGCAAATGAGTGTGTTGGCTGTAGGGGCGGCCTACAGGTGACGATGCCATGGGGGATGCCCGGCAGCGCGCCGGGTCACGGCCACAGGGTACGGCGGGGCCAAGGCGCCCGCCCTACGGATAACGGTTCCTTGCGCACAGACCGGGCCTACTGCTTACGCACGGCAGGTTGTAGGGCGGGGCCGTACCCCGCCGGGCGGTCTGGTGGAAAATGCAGATCGGTGTGTTGGCCGCCGGGGCGGCAACCGGACCGCCGCGGGCATCTGCCGGGGGCAAGCCCGCGTTTTTTCCCAATTGCGCGCATCCTTATTTATTCTTTATTATTTATTCTTTATTATTTATCGTCAGAACAGCCCTTCCGGCAGGCAGATATCCCCCTCAGGCACCCGGCCCCAATCAAAGGTCCCGGCCAGTTCCGCCGGGGTCACCGGGCGGGGGGTGGGCTGCAGGCCGCAGGCAAAGGCCAGCTTGCCGATGACTTCCTGGGGGGCATATTTCGCCCGCAGGTTTTCCAGGCTCTGGTCCCCGTCCCGCTTGGAGAGCCGCCGTCCGTCGGCGGCCAGCAGCAGGGGCAGGTGGTAAAACACCGGGGGCGTCAGGCCCAGTTCCCGGTAGAGCCACAGCTGCCGGGGGGTACTGCTCAAAAGGTCGGCCCCCCGCACCACCTCGGTAACGCCCATCAGGGCGTCGTCCACCACCACGGCCAGCTGGTAGGCAAATACCCCGTCCGCCCGGCGCAGGTAAAAATCCCCGCAGTCCCGGGCCAGATTTTCCGTATACCGGCCCATATGCCCGTCGGTAAAGGTGATCTCCTCGTCCGGCACCCGTACCCGCCAGGCGGGAGCGCGGGTTTTGGCCTTTTCGGCCACCTGTTCGGGGGTCAGGCCCCGGCAGGTCCCGGCATAGATCACCTGGCCGTCGCTGCGGTGGGGGGCGCTGGCGGCGTGCAGCTGGCTGCGGCTGCAAAAGCAGGGGTATACCAGCCCCCGCCGGTCCAGCATATCATAATAGTGCTGATAAATTTCCGCCCGCTCGCTCTGGTACACCGGGGGCTGGGGGCCGTCGGCGGAAAGTCCCAGCCAGGCCAGGTCCTTCACGATGGCATCGGCAAAATGCCGGGGACAGCGCTGGGTGTCCAGGTCCTCGATGCGCAAAAGCACCTGCCCGCCCCGGCTTTTGGCGCTGAGCCATGCCAGCAGACAGCACAGCAGGTTGCCCAGGTGCATCCGCCCGCTGGGGCTGGGCGCGTAACGTCCGGCGGTCATTCCAGGGTATAGGCGCCGTCGCCCAGGGCCCGCAGATGCACCCGGTAGAAGGCGGCCACGGCCCTGACCATGGCCTCGGCGTCAGCCAGGGCGGCGGTCTCCACGGCGGAATGCATGGCCAGCTGGGCCAGGCCGATATCCGCCATGGGCACCGGCACCGTATGGCTCAGCAGGTTGCCCAGGGTGCTGCCGCCCGGTTCGTCGGCCCGGTTGGTGAACACCTGCACCGGCACCCCGGCCTTTTGGCAGATGGCCCGGAAGATACCGCCGCTCAGGGCGTTGGTGGTATATTTCTGGCTGGCGTTGTATTTCAGCACCACGCCGCCGCCCAGGCGCACCGGGGCTGCCGGGTCGCTTTTGGCGGCAAAGTTGGGGTGGGTGGCATGGCCGTTGTCGGCACTGAGCAAAAAGCTGTTGGCCAGGGCCCGGTATTCCATCTGGGCGCTGTGGGGGATGGATGCCAGAATACGGTCCAGCACATCCCGCACAAAGCGGCTGGCGGCCCCCTGCCGGCTGGAGGACCCCACTTCCTCGTTGTCCAGCATCAGCCACAGGGGGGCGCAGGCGCTGTCGGTGTCGGCGGCGGCGTCGATAAAGCCCAGCAGGGTGGTGGCGGCGCATTCCAGGTCGTCGATGCGGGGCGCCATGAACCACTCGCCCTTGGGGCCGATGACCGCCGGTTCCTGCCGGGTCACCAGCTGCAGGTCCCGGTCCAGGATATCCTCCGGCTGTACGCCCAGTTCCTCGCACAGCAGGTCGGTCAGGGTGGGGGCGTCGGCGGGGCCCCAAACCGGCTGCATGTCGATCTGGGGGTTGTACTCGTGGCCCTTGTTCACGTCCCGCTGCATGTGGATGGCCAAAGAGGGGATCACCAGCAGGTCCCGGTCAAAATGGACCAGCCGGGTTTCCACCCCATCCTCGGTGCGCAGCAGCACCCGGCCCGCCACCGTCAGCGGGCGGTCCAGCCAGGTGGCCATGTTCATGCCGCCGTAGCCTTCCACGCTCAGGCGGCGGCAGCCGTCATTTTCCACCGTATCGGCCTTGATCTTCCAGCCGGGGGCGTCGCTGTGGCTGGCGGTGATGCGCCACCCGCCGATGGCATGGCCGGGCACCCGCCAGGCGGCCACGGCGGAGCCGTTGCGCAGGATATAGTACCCCCTGCCGGGTTCCAGGTTCCAGTAATCGGCTTCCTCCAGCCGGGTAAAACCGGCGGCGTCCAGCCAGGCGGCGGCGGTGGCGGCGGCGTGGTACGGGGTCACACCCTCCCGCAAAAATTCAAACAAATCGTCGATCATACGTCACATTCTCCCACTATACAGTAAAGCGTCCCGCAGGGCGCGTTCTTTTGTTATCATTCTACCGCAAACGGCAAAGGGGGGCAAGTTGCAAAATGAAAAAAATGTTCTATACTTAGTATACAGGCACTTGTCATTTTGGCAAGTACGCACTTTTTGGAAACCGTACAAGGAGGGGGTATCCCATGCATCCTCATGCTGACTGCAACTGCCGCTATGCGGACGTAGGCTGTGACAAGATGGAAACGGTGATGGACCGCATCAGCGGAAAATGGAAGATGCGCATTGTATTTATGGTAGGTGCCCACGGCACGCTGCGGTACAACGAACTGCGGCGGCTGCTGGGGGACATCACCCACAAAATGCTGAGCCACCAGCTGAAGGAACTGGCGGCGGACGGGTTGGTGGAGCGGATCGACTACCATGAAACGCCGCCCCGGGTGGAGTACCGCCTGACCCCGGACGGGGAGGACCTGATGCCGATTTTCGATGCCATGCAGGCGTATATCCGGCGGCGGATGGCGCCGGGGCACGAATTTTCCACCACCGGGCATAGTATAGGGGAAAACTAAGGGGGTAACCTGTATGGGAAAAATCCTGTGTATTGTATTGTGCGGGCTGTTGCTGGGCGGCTGCGCAGCGGGGCCCGTTGCCACGCCGGAGACCGCCGCCCCGGCCACCGCGCAGACGGAGACCCAGGCCACCCCGGAAAGTGCCACCCCGGAACAGGCGGTGACCGAAGCCCTGGGCGCGGTGAAGACCCGGCGGCTGACGGTGGCGCTGAACGGCTGTATCGCCTTTGAGGCGGACAGCGCCGGGGGCAGCCTGAAAACCGCCATTGCGGCGGCGGGCATGGTGGAGTACCTGGCGGGGGATTTTGTGCCCCAGGACCTGGCGGGCGAGACCACCGCCTGGCAGGCAGCCTTGAGCAAGGAGGACAGCGCCACCATGGACGCCAACTGGCCGGGGGTGTACCGCTGCGCCCAGGACATCTGCACGGACCTTTCTTCCCAGCAGGAGCTGCTGGACACAGCGGGCGTGACCACGGATTTTGCGGCCATGGACCTGACGGAAGTGCCCGCCCGGCTGGATGCCATGAACACAGCCCTCACCGGTTGAGAGTTTCTTCGGTTCCTTCTTTGCAAAGAAGGAACAAACCTTCCTTCCTTTATAATAAAACAAAAAGGAACGGCCCCGAAGGACCGTTCCTTTTTTGGCTGCTTTTATATTCTCTATTTTATTGCTATATTATATCATTTTTAAGAAAATATCCATCTACCGGAAAGCATCCCTGGCACCCCTGATTCTCCTTTACCCCCGTTAATTTTTTTGTAAAAAAATCTACCAAAAAAATCCACAATGTGATATAATACAATCAAATGTCGCCTGTGCAAAAATTGCCCACGGTTTTATACCAGAAGGAGGAAACCACCTATGCCCAACCTTGCTCTGCTGGCGCTGGAAGCCAGTGACGGCACCGTCGTGCTGACCAGTATCACACTGGTGTTTGCTATGCTGGCAGCCCTCTGCCTTATCATCACGGCGGAAGGCAAAATCTTCGACAGCATGAACAAAAAGAACAACCAGCCCAAGCTGCCCACCCCGCCCAAATCCGCTGCCAAAGCGCCGGCAAAACCGGCTGCGTCTGCGGCCAAGGCCCCTGTTGCCAAAGCGGACAACGGCTCCATCCCCGGTGAGGTCATTGCCGCCATTTCCGCCGCGGTAGCCTGCGTACTGGGCGAAGGCGCGGTGATCCACGGTATCCGCCGCGTTTCCAAATCCGGCAAGGGGTCCCGCCGGGGCGCCTGGGGCGACGCCGGCGTGCGTGAACACACCACGCCGTTTATGTAAGGGGGGCTGAACCATGGGTGCGATTATCACCAATATCTCTGAAATTTTCGCCAATTCCGGCTGGGCGCAGATTTTCTTCACCGACGGCGGCTGGAAATACGCCGTCATGCTGGCGGTTGCCTGCGTGCTGCTGTACCTGGCCATCGTCAAGCAGTTCGAACCGCTGCTGCTGCTGCCCATCGGCTTCGGCATGCTCATGACCAACCTGCCCCTGGACGGCATCTTCCACATCGAGATTTTCCTCAATGAGACCAACCACATCAACTGGGAAATGCTGGGCAACTCCGGCGGCATGGTGGACTACATCTACCTGGGCGTCAAGCTGGGCATTTACCCGCCGCTGATCTTCCTGGGCATCGGCACCATGACCGACTTCACCCCGCTGATCGCCCGTCCCTCCAGCCTGCTGCTGGGCGCCGCGGCCCAGCTGGGTATCTTCTTCACCTTCATCGGCGCCAAGATCCTGGGCTTCACCGGGCCGGAAGCCGCTTCCATCGGCATCATCGGCGGTGCCGACGGCCCCACCGCCATCTTCACCACCACCCGTCTGGCGCCCCATCTGCTGGGTTCCATCGCGGTGGCAGCCTACTGTTACATGGCGCTGGTGCCGGTCATCCAGCCGCCCATCATGCGGGTACTTACCACGGAAAAAGAACGTCAGATCGTTATGACCACCCCGCGCCAGGTCTCCAAGACCGAAAAGATCCTCTTCCCGGTCATTGTTACCATCATTGTTTCGCTGACCCTGCCCGACGCGGCCATCCTGGTGGGCTGCCTGATGATGGGCAACCTGATGAAAGAATGCGGCGTGGTGGAACGTATCACCAAGACTGCCGGCAATGAGCTGATGAACATCATCACCATTTTCCTGGGCTTCTCGGTGGGCTGCACCACCAACGCCTCCACCTTCCTGAACATCCAGACCGTGGAGATCATCGTCCTGGGCATCGTGGCTTTCGGTGTGGGCACCGCGGGCGGCGTCATCCTGGGCAAGATCATGTGCGTCGTCACCGGCGGCAAGATCAACCCCCTCATCGGTTCCGCGGGCGTGTCCGCCGTGCCTATGGCGGCCCGCGTCAGCCAGAAGGTCGGCCAGGAGTACAACCCTGCCAACTACCTGCTCATGCATGCCATGGGCCCCAACGTGGCCGGCGTTATCGGTTCCGCGGTTGCGGCCGGTATCCTGATCAACATGTTCGGCTGATTTGTGTAAAAATGTCCCGGCTGCTGCGGCAGCCGGAATTTTTTTGAACACATATGCAATTTACAAATTGTTCATATCAAAATCATACTTTCTTCGTAGTTTTACAGTATTGTATAGGCACAGGGTTACGGAGCCGCAACCGAAGCCCTGGAACATGATTCCTCCTCACACCAAACCGATACCCCAAAATGCCCCCGCCCGGAGCCGCAACCGGGCGGGGGCGCTTCTGTTTTCTTGTTACACGAGGTCTTGTTCTTTTCTTGCAAGAAAAGAACCAAAAGAACTCCAAACAATTGTCCGGCAGGGTCGTGCACCGGTTCATGATACCGTTCCCGCCGCAACACCCCGGGCGGCGATACCACCCCGCGGCGGGGCCAAGGCGCCCGCCCTACGGTCAGCCCGGTAATTTTCTGTTTCCGTAGGGCGGGGATTTATCCCCGCCGGGCCAATGCCCCGGCACCGCCATGCACCGGTTCATGATGCCGTTCCCGCCGCAGCACCCCGGGCGGCGATACCACCCCGCGGCGGGGCCAAGGCGCCCGCCCTACGGCCAGCCCGGTAATTTCCCGTTTCCGTAGGGCGGGGATTTATCCCCG
>DXBO01000007.1 GCA_019116485.1 Candidatus Gemmiger excrementavium | reverse complement strand
GGATCACAGGCAAACACCCGAAAAAGCCGGGACGGAAAAGCGGACCGTCTGGAGGGAAATTTTTTCTGTGGTTCGGCGTGTTCCGTTGCGTCTGCAAAACAGCCAAAAGAAACCTTGAGGAGGAACGGCTATGGAAACCCAAAACATCAAGAAGATCCATGTGTTGTACCTGCTGTGTTATATCCTGGTCCCCATTGCACTTATTGTGTTGTGCGGCTGGCTGGGGGCAGTGGTTTACTCTGCCCAGGGCAGCCTGGCGTCTATGCTGATGGTGGTGCCTACGGTGCTTTCTTTCCTGTGGTGGACCTTCGGCGGCCGATGGATCTACCACCGCAAAAAGGCATCGGTGGAAAAGACGCTGGAGGAAGAGGGCTTTACCCGCAACCACACCTTTAACGGCGGCGGCTGCACGGTCATGGTGGACGTAAACAGAGGTCAGGTGGCGCTGGTGTTCTTCTGGAATCCCTTTGACTATTTCGTTTTCCCGGTCAGCCGTATTTCCAAAGCCTGGGTGGATGACGGCCGCCACGGCATTGGTTTTATGGAAGGAAGCAGCCGGGTCAGCTTCCTGCTCCTTGTGGACGACGTCAAGGTGCGGGTCAACACCTTTACTTCCAACAAGCGCTGGCGCATGGACAGCAAGTACATTCTGACCGGCATTTCCAAAGCGGACATGATGGTCAAGGTGCTGGAAGCGGCCGGGGCCAAGGTGGGCTGATATGGGGCCGCTGCGTGCGATTCAGTCGATCTTTCACGATGACTGGTGTAAAAAGTGCAAGACACCGATGGAAGTGCGGGCCCGCAAGCTGTATACGCTGCCTATGACGGTGGGGAATTACTGCGCCCACAAGGACGCCGCGTATTACAAACAGAATCTGCGGCCGGTAGCGGACCGCAGCCAGATCCTGCCGGGTATCTATGCCTGCGAGGTCATTGCCTATCGCTGCCCGGAGTGCGGGCATTCTGCGGTCAAACTTCTGATCTACCTGCCGGTGCGGGACCAGAATCAGCAGGAGGACGTCTATCTGTTTGAAAACGGGGAAATGGATGATTTTCTGAGGCGCTCATAAAATTTTGCGTTCCGATTTCCACCACGGCAATGGGGAACAACAATACCTACAGCAAGTTTTTGCTGGCAAAATGGCAGTGGCGGTTTGTCCGTCTCTGCCATTTTTTCGTCAAGACAGGAATTTTCGCGGCAGCTCTTTTTCATTGTGTTTTTGTATGATATACTGTTGTTGTCTGCGGCTTACCCGCAAAATACAACAACGGAGGTAGGGACATTGAACGAAGCGGTTCTTTTAATGGGAGCGGTCATCCTGATCTGCATCCTCATGCAGCGGTTTCTCAACAAAATCCCGGTGCCCTCGCTGCTGATCTTTCTGGCGCTGGGCATGTGTTTCGGGGAAAACGGCATCCTGCGCATTGTCTTTAACGACTACGCGGCGGTGAATCTGGTCTGTTCCGTCTGCCTGATCTTTATTATGTTTTACGGCGGGTTCGGCACCAATCTGCGGGTGGCCCGCCCGGTGCTGGGCCAGGCAGTGGTGCTGTCCACCCTGGGGGTAGCCGGTACGGCAGCGGCCGTGGCCGCTTTTGCCCATGGGGCGCTGGGGCTGCCGGTACTGGAAAGCCTGCTCATCGGGTCGGTGATCTCCTCCACCGATGCGGCCTCGGTATTCAACATCCTGCGCACCAACCAACTGGCCCTGCGCCACCACACCGACTCACTGCTGGAGGTGGAGTCCGGTTCCAACGACCCCATGTCCTACATGCTCACCACCGTTACCCTTGCGCTGATGGCCGGGCGGCAGGTGTCAATTCCGCTGTTGCTGTTGCAGCAGGTCAGCCTGGGGGTGCTGTGCGGCGCTGCCATCGGGGCGGGGGCCATCCGGCTGCTGCGGCGCAATCTGGTGGATTCCCAGCAAAGCCGCACAGTGTTTCTGTTTGCGGTCATGCTGCTGGCTTACGCGCTGCCTGCCGTACTGGGCGGCAACGGGTATCTCGGTGTGTATTTGTGCGGTATCTGGCTGGGCAATGCCCGGTTGAGCCAGAAACGCTATCTGGTCCACTTCTTTGACGTGATTACCGATGTCTCCCAGGTAGTGATCTTCTTTTTGCTGGGGCTGCTGGTCACGCCGGTGCAGCTGCCTGCGGTGCTGCTGCCTGCACTGCTCATCATGGGCTTTCTCACGCTGGCTGCCCGCCCGGCGGTCACGGCCCTGTTGCTGCTGCCGTTCCGGTCCGGCCGGGGCCAGGTGGGGGTGGTCGCCTGGGCCGGGCTGCGGGGGGCGGCCTCCATCGTGTTTGCCATCAGCGCGGCGCTCAGCGGTGTGCAGACCCGGTATGATCTGTACAATCTGGTATTCTGTATCGTGCTGCTTTCCATCTCCCTCCAGGGCACGCTGTTGCCCCGGGTGGCGCAGAAACTGGGGATGATCGACCGAAGCGAGGACGTAGAGAAAACCTTCAATGACTACCAGGAGGAAAGCGATATCAGCTTTATCAAAATCCATTTGGCCGCCGCGCACCCCTGGTGCGGCAAAACGCTGCGGGACCTGGCGCTGCCCGGGGAACTGCTGGTGGCCATGATCCTGCGGGGCGGGCGGTCCCTGGTACCGGACGGCGGCACTGTGCTGCGGGCAGGGGACCTGCTGGTGCTGGCGGCCCGCAGCTTCGGGGACCGGGCCACGCTGACCCTGCGGGAATACGCGGTGGAGCGGGGGGACCGGTGGGCCGGAAAAACCCTGGCCGGTATGGACCTGCCGGAGGCCCGACGGGTGGTGCTGATCCGCCGCGGTGTGGAAACGATAATCCCGGCAGGAGGTACGGTGGTACAGGCAGGGGATATCCTGGTGCTGGCAGAGTCACAGCCGGCATTGCAGGCATAAAATGACCGGGCGGACACGCATAAGCGCATCCGCCCGGTCACTGTTTGTGCAGGTACAGGATTTCTCAGCAGCAATACACGCCGCCGCGGCCACCACAGCAGCACCAGCTGCACAGGTTGCACATCAAAAGATACATCCAGAAAGACAGGCAGAACCGCCCCGGGTTGCCGCTGGGCTGGGCATAGGGCTGCTGGTAGCTGGCGTAAGTCTGGCCGGGGTTCTGCAGCTGGTCCAGCAGGTTCTGGTAGGCGTAGTTGTTGGGCTCCATGGAAACCGCCGTGCGGGCTTCGTCCCGGGCACGGATATTATTTCCTAACCCCTGGTTAGCCAGCGCCATATAGTAATGCCATTGGGCGGTACGCTCGTTGGCGGCAATGCCGTTGAGGGTGTTCATGGCCTCCTGGTAGAAACCACTGCGGATGTAGTTGGCCGCGGCGCGCATCTCGGGACTTTCCTGGCCGGTGGTGTAGGTCTGACGCGGCCCGCCGGTGCTGTAAAATCCGAATCCGAAAGGCCCGAATCCGAACCCTCCGAAGGGGTCCTGCTGGTAGGAACTGCCGTAGCCGCTTTGGCTGTAGCCATAGGGGCCGCTGTTCTGGCGCTGCTGGTAACCTTGGCCGCCCGCCGGGCCGCCTTGTTTTCTGCGCATGATCTCGCTGTAAGCAGCCTGTACTTCCTTGAACTTCTCCTCGGCGGTGGGATCGTTGGGGTGAAGGTCGGGGTGGTACTGTTTGCACTTCTGGCGGTAGGCTTTTTTGATGGTTTCATCATCGGCGCCGGGGGCGATGCCCAGTACGCTGTATGGATCGGTCATGAACGGCGCCCCTCTCTGTGTTTTCGCACCAGCGCGTATTTGCTCCACACGCCGGAATAAATGGTATTATACAACAATTTCCCCTCCGGGGTCTGCTGCAGGATCGGCAGCATTTCAAACTGCTGGGCGCACAAGCCCATCTGCTGGGTCAGCAACTCGTGGCAGCGTTCCTCATACTCGGCGGCAGGCAGGGTTTCTGCCAGTTCCTGCAGCGCGTTGAAGCGGCCCTTTTTTTGATCTTTTTCCAAATCGTCGTAGGCGTCCATCAGGTAGATAAAACCGCCCAGACCACGCCCCATAGCGCCAAGCACCGGTGCCCAGACGTCGTCCCGGCAGGAGAAGACTGCCCCCAGCAGGGTGCCGAAGGCGTTGCACAGGGCATCCAGGTCATGGGAACCAGCCTCTTCCAGCAGATTCAGGGCGGCCAGCTGTTCAGAAATCACGCCGCACTGGCGGGGCCACCGCGCCCGTATATCGGGCAGGTAGGTTTCCAGCTTTTTGGCCTGGCGCAAGCTGGCGGCCCGGTGGTCGTCCTGCCAATCGTCCAAAAAATTATAGTATGCCAGCGCTACGGTCATGTCGGCAGCATAGTTCTGGAACTCGTTGTCAGCCCGGGGGCGCGGCTTTACAGGGTGGGGCAGGCAGCGGCCTGTGCCGAAAGCGGTATCGGGCTCATAGAGTGCACTGAGCAGCATAGCCACAAAAGCCATGTCGTAACTCAGCACCAGCTGGCCCGGCGCACCATACCGGCGGCCCAGGGCCCGGCACAAGCCGCAGTAATAGGCCTGATAGCGGTCAAGTTCCGGTTGGGCCAATCCCTTGCGATAGATGGTAACATATCCAAACATGGGGCGTCAACTCTTTTTAATAAACTGGTTGCCGCATTTGGGGCAGCTGATGGAGATGCGCCCCCGCCCCCTGGGGACGCGCAGCTGCTGGTGGCACTGGGGGCAGCGGAAGTAACGGTACTGTTTGCGCTGGGCAAACCGGGTGCGCTGTACGCCAAACCAGCCGGTGACTTTGCTCTGCAGGGCCAGATATTTCATGTTTTCCTGGTAGCGCTTGTTCAGGTTTCGGCTCAGAATACGGAAATAGCAGTAACCCAGCATCACAAGACCCAGCCAGTATAAAACGGAGGAGAACAGCGCCCCCAGAAGCACCAGAACCAGGGAGGTGATGGACAAAAAGCCGCCGAACCGGTCAAACCCGTAGCGGCCGGACATAAAGCGCTGGAACCAGCCTTTCATCAATATAACCACCTTTTCGGGCATCGCCCAAAGTATCGTTCCTTATTATGGCACGCAAATGTTGGCAAATCGTGAACAGGAGCCGAAAAGAATTTGAACAAATGGCGCGCGGGAAGATGATTTAGGTTTCATCTTCCATATCTTTCAAAGAGCGGCCTTTGGCGTTTTTCCACGCAGTACGGCCATTGATGCTGCAACCGGCAACACATGCGGCGGCCAAAGACGGGCTGGAAAAAGTCCAGTCCTGTGTAAAATGCAGGCTGTCGTCTACCACGCCGTCTTTGATAAGCTGGTTTCGTTTGCCGACCAGGGAAGGGGACAGAGAGGGAAGGGTATTCGGAGAAATCGCAGAGCCCTTAAGTACTGCAAAGCCGTCGGAAGTGGGTCTGCCTTTGGCTTTTTGGAACATGTACAAGTTATCCGCTTTTTTGGGGGCCGTACCTGTGGCAGACGGCTTCAGCACGGGATGCCCAAGGACCCCTAGAATCAGACGCATATTATCAATAAATTCGTCCATTTCAGCCCGGTCCATTTCGGAGATGGAAGACTCGGTGGGAACGGTGGCGTTCAGGACCTCGTAGCGCTTGTTTTCTTTGGCGATTCGGTATAAATGGTTTTCCAGATACTTTATGTGGGCCTTGTTCAAATTGTTGTCTTTGCTGATAAAGGCGACACACTCGGTCCAAAAATCTTTCCCTGCTACATGCTGTTTGATGCGCGTAAAGATATTTTCCGCTTCGCCAATGTAAACCTGTTGCCGGTCTGTTTCGTCGTTGATTCCGAACAGAAAGTACACACCGGTGTTGCACAGGTCTTCTCTGTCTTCACAAAGTGATACCAAGGTTCTGGGAATTTTGTAGGCTTTGCCGGTCCAGTTGGAAAGTTCGGTTACCCAGCGCCCGTCGGCGGAACCGTCAATCAGAAACTGTCTGATGGTTTTTCCTCGCATTTTTACTCCTTCGTCATAGCAACGATGCATTCTACATGCTTTGTCCGGGGGAACAGGTCAACGGGCTGTACTTCCCTGGCGCGGTAGCCATGGTCGGTCAGCCAGCGGGTGTCCCGGGCGGCGGTGGCGGCGTTGCAGCTCACCATCACCAGGGTGCGTGGGGCCATCTGTACAATGGCCTGCAAAGTGGCCTCGTCACAGCCTTTGCGCGGCGGGTCCACCACGATCACATCGGGCCGCGCCCCTTCGGCAGCCAGCTGGGCGGCGGCTGCGCCGGCATCCTGGCAGCGGAAATCCGCTTTTTCGGCAGACAGGCCCAGCCGCGCGGCGGTTGCTTTGGCACCCTCTACGGCCTGGGGGACGATCTCTACCCCCAGCAGACGACGGCAGTCCGGCAGCATGGAAAGCCCTATAGTGCCCATGCCACAGTACAGGTCCAAAAGAAAATCTCCGCTTTGCAGCCCGGCATAGTCCCGAGCTTTGGCGTAAAGCACTTCCGCTGCCGGGGTGTTGACCTGGTAAAACTCATGTACGCCCATGCGCAGCGCCACACCGGCCAGCGTATCTTCAATATAACCGGGCCCCAGCACGGTGCGGGTCCGGGGGCCCAGGATCACATTGGTGCGGGCTGTGTTGTGGTTGATGAGCACGGTGGTCAGCGCAAATTCCTTTTGCAGTGTTTCGCAAAGGGCACGTTCCCGGGGCAGCCCCTTGCCGTTGATGACAAAGCAAAGCAGACGCTGCCCGCTGTGCCAGCCCTGGCGCAGGAACAAATGGCGCACCAGCCCTGTCTGTGTCTCTTCATCGTAAGCGTCGGCACCGGCCTGTTCCAACAGGGTGCAGGCACGGGCGGCCAGTTTGTTCATCCATTCCGGTTGCAGCAGACAGTCGGAACAAGCCACGATGCGGTGGCTGCGCCCGGCATAAAAACCGGTCACCAAGTGCCCGGTTTCATTCTGGCCTACCGGCAGTTGTACCTTGTTGCGGTAACGCAGCGGATCGGGGGCGGGCAGCACCGGCAGGACCGGAACGTCCAGTTTGCCAAGCCGGGCAAAGGCGTCCTGTACAAACCGGGTCTTGGCGGCACATTCCGCTTCATAACGGATATGCCGCAGCCCACAGCCGCCGCAAGGGCCGGCAGACGGGCAATCCGCCGGGATGCGGTCAGGGCCGGGGGTACACAGCCGCTCCAGCCGCCCGAAAGCGTACCCTTTCATGGGTTTGACGATGCGCACCTCGGCCACATCGCCGGGGGCGGAACCCGGCACAAAAACGGCCTGGCCGTCCTTGTGGGCCACGCCGCTGCCATCGCTGGAAAGGGATTCAATCTCCAGCGTCAGAATCTGATTTTTGGTAAATGCCATGGTTGCTCCTTATTTCTGGGTCGCGCCCGCTTCGCCATCCAGTGTCGCCAAATATTTGCTGGGCGGTACGTTCTTGACTTTTTTGAATACGCGGGAAAAGTAGAACTGGTCGAAAAATCCTACCGATACTGCGATCTCCGCAATGGAAAGATTGGAGTTTTTCAGCAGGCTGCACGCTTCGCTGATGCGGTAGTTGGTCAGGTAGTCGATGGGGCTTTGCCCTACGTTGGCCATAAACACCCGGTACAGGTGGCTGCGGCTGACACCCACTGCCTTGGCAATGTCGTCCACCGAAATATCGTGGGAGTAGTTGAACTGGATATACTTGATGGCAGACAGTACATACTGGCTGCTGGAGGACCCTACATTGGGCATGGCTTCCCGGGCCTCTTTCATCAGGTGCGCCATAAAGATATAGAGATAGCCGGTCATCAGGGCCTCACACTGGGGTTCCGGCCCGCGGGACAGGTAAATGTTGTACAACGCCTCCCGTACAGCCTGGGGGTCTTTGCAGTGGTGCACCGGGTGCAGGTCGCTGAAAGGCGTTTGCTGTACCAGCTTGTTGGCGCAGGCGCCGTTGAAACCTACCCAATAGTATTCCCAGGGGTCGGTTTCGTCAGCGGCGTAGGTAATCAGCTGGTTGGGCTTGGCCAGGAACAGGTCCCCCTCCTGCAGGGTGTGAGAAACGCCGCCCATTTGGTAAACACCCTTGCCCGCCACCACCAGGTGGATCAGGTAATGGTCCCGTACACCGGGGCCCCAGGTATGTCCGGGCTGGCAGTATTCATGCCCGCAGTTGAAAATGGAAAGTTCCACGTTGTCAGTATAACTTTGTTTGTAAGACTGCTTGCTCAGGTTGGTCATGTTGCGCACCTCGTTGGCCGCCCCGAGCGGGGCGGCGGGTATGTTGCTTTTATTATAGCAAAGCATTCATCAAAAGTCCATAAAGGCGCAGTAAAAAAATGTTTACTTCCCCGCAGAATTTGTTATACTGGGTACAAGAAGCCCGCAAACAACCGTACCTTTGGTTGTTTGCCTAAAACAATGTGGCTCTTTTTGTGCATGTTGGCAAAAGAGAGCCCGCACAGGAAAGGCGAGTGGACCTATGGCGAATACCATTGAACTGAAACAGCAGATCGCGCAGGGCGTATACGATGATGCGTTCCGCAAACTGTACGGCAGCGATGAGAAAATTGTCGCGGCCCAGCGCGCCCGCTATACCGAACTAATCGACCGTTTTGCCGATGCGTTTGGTACCGAGCGCACGGTGCGCCTGTACTCCGCCCCTGGCCGCACCGAGATCGGCGGCAACCACACCGACCATAACAACGGCGTAGTGCTGGCAGGGTCGGTCAACCTGGACATTGTGGCGGTGGTTTCTCCCAACAGCGACAACATTGTCCGCGTCAAATCCCACGGTTTTGAAAAGATTGATGATGTGGACCTCAGCATCCGTACCCCCCAGCCCAAAGAAGCCGAGCATTCCGCTTCGCTGATCCGCGGCGTGGCGGTGGGGATTCTCAATGACGGGGGCAAGGTGGGCGGTTTCGATGCCTATACCACCAGCAATGTGCTGCGCGGTTCCGGCCTGTCCAGTTCTGCGGCTTTTGAGGTGTGTATCGGCGCCATCTTCCGCGGTGAATATAACAACAATGACATGGACAAGTTCAGCCAGGTACGTATTGCCCAGATCGGCCAGTATGCCGAGAATGTGTTCTTCGGCAAGCCCTGCGGCCTGATGGACCAGACTGCCTGCGCTGTGGGCGGTGTGATCACCATCGACTTCCAGGACCCTGAGCATCCCATCGTGGGGCAGACTGCCATTGACTTGGCCAAGCACGGCTATGTCATGTGCATCAGCGATACCAAAGGCAGCCATGCAGACCTGACCGACGACTATGCCGCCATCCGCCGTGAGATGGAAAGCGTAGCTGCCCAGTTCGGCAAAAAGGTGCTGCGTGATGTACCTGAAGAGGAATTCTACGCCGCCATCCCCAGTCTGCGCAAGGTTGTGGGTGACCGGGCCGTGGTACGTTCCATCCACTTCTATAACGACTGCCGCCGTGCCGCTGATTTGTGCAAGGCCGTGCAGGAGGACGATATCAACACCTTCCTGCGCCTGATTGTCGAGGGCGGTCATTCCAGCTTTGAGTTCAACCAGAACGCCTACAGCATCAAGAGCCCCAAAGAGCAGGGGGTGCCCCTGGCTCTGGCCCTGAGCCAGAAAGTACTCAATGGTCGCGGCGCTTGGCGCCTGCAGGGAGGCGGCTTTGCGGGGACTATCCAGGCCTTTGTGCCGGATGATCTGGTGGACGCTTACCGCGCCGTCATCGATGGTTGCTTTGGCGAGGGCAGCTGCCATGTGCTGAATATCCGCAACTATGGTGCGGTGCCCGTTGTACCTGAGATGTAACGTCTACATACAACTGATCCCGCCGGGGCTTTGGCCCCGGCGGAATTTTTTTGCAGCAAAAGCATTGACGGGTGAGACATCTGTGGGGAAAATTGCGTCTATACAAGTGAAAGGCCTTCTCAAATCAACAAAAAGGAGATGAGGACTCTGTGCAAACAGCAGAGGACAGAGAACTGCTGCAGAGCATCCGGCAAGACCCGCAGACCGGTTTGCCCCGATTGCTGGAACAGTATGGCGGTCTGTTGCACGGCGTGGTGCGGCACATCCTGCCGGATGAACGGGATGTGGAGGAATGCCTGGCCGACGTTCTGGTTCAGTGCTGGCATCAGGCACAGGCATTGGCCCGGAAAGACGGCTGCCTGAAAGCATGGCTGATCGTGACGGCCCGCAACAAAGCGATTGACCAGTACCGGCGTCAACGGCGGGATGTCACCGCCCCGCTGCCTGAGGATTTTGAACTGCTGGCCGGGGAACTGGAGGCTGCTGGCCCTTCGGAAGCGGAGGAAACCATTGCCCAGTTGGTGGAAGAACTGCCGCCCCCGGACCGGGAAATTTTCTTGCGGCGGTATTACGGGCTGCAATCCAGCCGGGAGATCGCCCGGGCCCTGGGCATGGAGGAACACAACGTCAATGTGAGGCTGTCCCGGGGGCGGGTACGACTGAAACAGCAATTTGTGCAGAGATTCGGAAAGGAGTACGGTCATGGGAAATGTGTATGATGAGATGGAAACCATGCAGTGGCCGGAGCACGAACTGACCCGGGCACAGCAGGATAGGATTCTGGAACAGGCGCTGGGGCGCATCCGGGAGGACCGTCAGCCGGAAGTGACTGTTCGGCGGACCCGCAGACCTGTATGGCGGTTGGCTGCCGCGGCGGCAGCCCTGTGCTGTCTGTGTGCCGGGGGCGTGGCGGCGGCAGGGCATTTTCTGGCCCCGACCCAGGTGGCACAGCAGATGGAACAACGGGACCTGTCTGCGCTGTTTGTGGGGCCGGATGCGGTTCAGGTGGAAGAAACGCAGCAGGCAGGGGACTATACCGTCACACTGCTGGGGCTTACCAGTGGTGCTAACGTCACGGAATACTGGTCCTCGGACTGGGAGGAGACGGACGCACCCCGGGGCCGCAGCTATGCAGTACTGGCGGTAAGCCGCCGCGACGGTACCCCTATGGCGGACCTGGATGCAGAAACGCCGGACGTGACCGTGAGCAACAGTCTGGTATCGCCGGTACTGGGTGCCCCGGACTGTCCGCTGATGGACTACAATGTGTATACCATGAACGGTGCCCGGCGGGACCTGGTGGAAGAGGGGGGCCATTATATCCTGGTGGAGACCGACCTGCTGGAACCCTTTGCGGACAAAAATCCCCAGCTGGCGGTGGTGTTGAACAGCACAGATGGCATCAGCGACCTGCTGAACGGTTATACCCAGGACCCGGAAACCGGCACCATTGCCCCCAAGGCGGGGATGGAAAGCCGATGCCTGCTTTTTGATCTGCCCATTGACGAGAGCAAGGCGGACCCGGAACAGGCGGCGGCCCTGCGGGACCAGTGGCTGGGCACAGGGGTGGCCGCGGAAGAAAATGCCGATGGGCAGGACCTGCTGGATGATTTGGCAACGATCACACCGGAACAGGTCCGGGCGCAAGGCACGCTGCAAAGCACCGAGACCGTGAGCATCACCGACGGTGTCTACGGCATGGGCTGGTATTATGGGGACGGCGGCTTCCAAGCCAGCACGGCAGACTGGGAGCCGCAAGAGAAGGACAGAGTGGCAATGTGGTCCGATGCGGGACAGGTCGTTCTGATGACCTACAACCCGGACGATACGATGACGGTGGAACAGTGGCTGGTCCCGGTTCCGTGATTGCTCTGTGACGCCGTAAACCAAAACCGCCGCAGTCGGGGGAATTCCCGTCTGCGGCGGTTTTGATTCTGTTATAAAATGGATTCGTAGTTCCGTTCCCACAGCAGGGCCAGCCCTTTAAATAGCAGGTCTGCGTCATAGGTGACGGCGCGGCGGCAGCAGGGGGTGATATACGGTGCCAGGCCGCCGGTGGCCACCACGGTCAGCGGCGCACCCAGCTGGGCTTCCACCCGCTCGGCCAGGCCATCCAGCATGGCGGCAGTGCCGAACATGGCGCCGTTGTTCAGTGCTTCCACTGTGTTGCGGCCAATCAGGTCCCGGGGCGGTTCGGGGGCAATGGGGGGCAGCTGGGCCGTACCCGCGCTGATGGCCCGCAGGCTGGTCTGCACCCCCGGCACGATAAAACCGCCCAGAAACTCGCTTTGAGCTGAGATCACGTTATAGGTGGTGGCGGTGCCCAGGTCCACCGTCATGCAGGGGAGGGAGTAGTGGGCGGCGGCGGCAGCCGCGTCGGCAATGCGGTCACGCCCCACACGCTCCGGTTCCTCCACCCGGAAAGTCAGCCCGGTGTCCAGTGTGCAGCTTACCACCAGCGCCTCTTTGCCGGTCAGGCGCCGGCAGGCGTCGGCCAGGGGACCGGTCAGTCCGGGCACCACGCTGCAGACGATCACGCCTTCACAAGTGGCGCAGTCCACCTGCAGCCGGCCCAGCAAGAATTTCAGTTCGGCGGCATACTCGTCGGCAGTGCAGCGGGGGCGGGTCACCATCCGGGTGGTGAAAGCAATATTCCGGTGCTGTGCGCCGCACAGTCCGCCGATGCAGATGTTGGAGTTGCCGATATCTACAGCCAAAACCATGTTGCAAGGCTCCGTTTCTCATACAAACTGCCCTCATTATACCAGTTTGCGAGCGTTTTGCAAACCCAATTCAATTTACAAACGCGGTATAAGTTGGTATAATAAGCGTATCCGAAACGACAGGGGAAAGGACCGTGAATGCTATGCAGCTGCAAGGCAAAACCATTGTGCTGGGCATTACCGGCGGAATTGCCGCCTACAAAATGCCCAACGTGGCCCATGCGCTGGTCAAACTGGGGGCCGACGTCCACGTACTGATGACCAAACACGCCACGGAGTTTATCGCGCCGCTGGTTTTTGAAACGCTGACCAATCACCGCTGTATCGTGGATACCTTTGACCGTAATTTCCAGTATGATGTGGCCCACGTCTCGCTGGCCAATGCGGCGGACCTGATGCTCATCGCGCCCGCTACCGCCAATGTCATCGCCAAAATGGCCCACGGCCTGGCCGACGATATGCTTACCACTGTTACGCTGGCGGCCACCTGCCCCAAACTGGTGGCCCCTGCCATGAACACCCATATGCTGGAAAACCCCATTACCCAGGATAACCTGAAAACGCTGGCGTCCTATGGCTTTACTGTGATTCCCTCGGGCTCAGGATTGCTGGCTTGTGGCGATGTGGGGTCCGGCCGTTTGCCCGAAGAAGGGGTGCTGGTGGACTATGTGCTGCGGGAACTGGCCTGTGAAAAGGACCTGCGAGGCAAAAAGGTAGTGGTCAGCGCCGGTGCCACCCAGGAACCTATGGACCCGGTGCGGTATCTGACCAACCATTCCACCGGCAAGATGGGTTACGCTGTGGCCCGGGCCTGCATGCTGCGCGGCGCCGATGTGACGCTGCTTACTTCCACCGGGTGTGCCCTGCCGCCGGTCCCCTTTGTAAAGAGGGTGCCCTTTACTACCGCTGCTGATCTGTTTGCCGCGGTCAAGGAACACGCCCTGGATGCCGACGCCTTGGTCATGGCGGCTGCTGTAGCCGACTACCGTCCCGCCACAGTGGCGAAGGACAAGGTCAAGAAAAAGGACGGAGAGATGAGCATCCCGCTGCGCCGCACCGACGATATCCTGGCCTGGGTGGGGGAACACAAGCCGGAAAAGCTGTTCGTCTGCGGTTTCTCCATGGAGACGCGAGACCTGATCGAAAATTCCACCGCTAAACTGCGCAAAAAGAAGATGGACATGATCGTGGCCAACAACCTCAAGGTGCCCGGGGCCGGGTTCGGTGTAGACACCAACGTGGTGACCATCATCACCGAACAAGGCCTGACCGAACTGCCACTGCAGAGCAAAGACGGCGTGGCTATGCATATTGCCGATGCCATCGCCGCCGCACAGCGCTGAACCATTGTACTAAAACGCACCCCTTTCTGCATATTTCTGGTAGGAGCATTGCAGAAAGGGGATTTTTGTATGTGTGGAATCGCAGGGCAGGTGGGGCGCGATCCCCGCGCCATACAGGGCAACTACGGGGTCTACTGTGCTATGCAGCGCACGCTGGCACGCCGTGGCCCGGACCAGCGGGGTATGTACATCAGTGGACGTGCGGCGCTGATCCATGCCCGGCTGGCGGTGGTGGACCTGGAAAATGGCTGCCAGCCCATGCAGCTGGACTGGCAGGGGGAAAGCTACACGCTGGTGTATAACGGCGAGCTGTACAATACCTATGAACTGCGCGCCGCACTGCAAAACCGCGGCCATCACTTTGCAGGTCACTCCGATACTGAGGTGGTGCTCCACGCCTATGCCGAGTGGGGAACCAACTGTATTGACCGGTTCAATGGCATTTTTGCGTTTGCGGTGTGGGCAGTACGGGCTGGTACGTTGTTTTTGGCCCGGGACCGGTGCGGCGTTAAACCGCTGTTCTACGCACAGACGAAAGACAGTCTGATCTTTGGCAGCGAGATCAAAACGTTGTTGGCCCATCCGGCGGTGCCGCCCCGGGTGGATGCCGAGGGACTGGCGCAGGTGTTGCTGCTGGGGCCTGGCCGGGTGCCGGGCAGCGGGGTGTTCCAGAACGTGCGGGAACTGCTGCCGGGCCAATGCGCCTGGTACGAGGCCGATACAGGCCGTCTGACGTCCCGGCGTTACTGGCAGTTGGTGGACCATGAACACCCGGATGATTTTGCCGCCACGGCCCGCAAGGTGCGGGACTTGTTGCTGGATGCCATTCAGCGGCAGCTGGTTTCGGATGTGCCGGTGGCAACATTTCTGTCCGGCGGGCTGGATTCCAGCCTGATCTCGGCGGTGGCGGACGCGAATTTTACAGCCAGGGGCAAGACGCTGCATACTTTCTCAGTGGGATATAAGGATAACAAGCGCTATTTCCGTGAGACCAAGTTCCAACCTGGAGCCGATGCACCGTTTATCCGCCGCATGAACGAGGTACTGCACGCGCAGCATCATTGGGTCAGCCTGGATACCTCTGATCTGGTCCCGGCGCTTTATGACGCAGTGGAAGCCCGGGACCTGCCCGGCATGGCGGATGTGGATGCCTCGCTGCTGGCTTTCTGCCGCCGCATCAAGCCCTGTGCCACGGTGGCCTTGTCCGGTGAGTGCGCCGACGAGATATTCGGCGGTTACCCCTGGTACAGGGACCCTGCTGTTCGGGAACGGTATGGATTCCCTTGGGCCCAGTCCACGGCATACCGGGCCTCCTTCATCAAACCCGGCGTACTGGGCAGCATCGACCCGGCGGAATTTGTGGATCGTCATTACCGCACAACGCTGGAGCAGACCTCAGTGCGGCCCGGGCTTTCCGCTACCGAGCAGCGCATGCGCCAGATGGTCAATCTGAACTTTACCTGGTTCATGCAGACGCTGCTGGACCGCAAGGACCGTATGAGCATGTACAGCGGACTGGAGGTGCGGGTGCCTTTCTGTGATTACCGCATCGCGGAATATCTCTACTCGGTGCCTTGGGAATTCAAGGACTATCAGGGAAAAGAGAAGGGCCTGCTGCGCGAGGCCATGCAGGGGGTATTGCCCCAGGAGGTACTGTGGCGCAAAAAGAGTCCCTACCCCAAGACCTGGAACCCGGCCTATCTGGCAGCGGTTTCGAAGGAACTCAACACCGTGCTGGAAGACCCCGCTGCACCGCTGCTGCGGGTCGTCCGCACCGATGCCCTGGAACAGCTGCTGGCTTCCGGTGCCGACAATCCGGTGCCCTGGTACGGTCAGCTTATGACCACCCCGCAGACCATTGCCTGGTTTGTGCAGCTGAACCACTGGCTGCAGACCTACCGTGTGGAATTGGTATAACGGTAAAAGCCCGGAGCCTCTGGCTCCGGGCTTTTGGGCGCGGACAGCCTGCTTACAGCAGGACCTGCGCCTTTTTATATTACGGGTCCAGTCCACAGCCGCTGCTGCCGTATCAGGCATCGGCCCGGCGGATGGCGGCGGCCAGGGCATCCCGGTCACCCGTTTCTTCCAACCAGGCCCTGGTAGGAACGGCGATCAGGTCCCAGCCGGAATCTGCGAATTTTTGCAGGACTCGTTCAGTTTTTCCATGGAAAAGGTTCCTTTCCTGTGCGGGCGTAAGGCAGAACATTTATCGGTTCTCCCGGATCACCCGGCAAGGGTTGCCGCAGGCCACCGAGTCGGAGGGAATGTCTTTGGTCACCACACTGCCCGCGCCGATGACTACATTGTCCCCAATGGTCACGCCCGGCAGCAGGATAGCCCCGCCGCCGATCCACACATTGTTGCCGATAATAACCGGTGCGGTCTGGGTCTTGCAGAAAGCGAAGGAGCCGTCGGGCCGGGGGGCGCCGAAACGATCCGCAGCATTGGTGGGGTGGAACGCCGTGTAAATCTGTACGTTGGGGGCAATCAGCGCGTTGTCCCCGATGACGATGCGGTTGTCATCCAGAAAGGTACAGTTCATGTTCACTTCGCAATTGTTGCCGAAATAGATGTTGTTGCCGTAGTCGGCATAAAAAGGTGCGGTGATCCACAGGTTTTTGCCCCGGCCACCCAACAGCTCGGTCAGGATGCGCTGCTTTTCCACCTCGTTGTCGGAATCCAGCCGGTTGTAGTCCCGGGTCAGTTTTTTTGCTTTGTGCCACTGGGCCAGCAGTTCGGCGTCGCCACAGTCATACAGCTGACCGGCCAGCATTTTTTCCCGTTCTGTCATGGTCGAATCCTCCCATTGTGTTTGGCTCTA
>DXBO01000052.1 GCA_019116485.1 Candidatus Gemmiger excrementavium | reverse complement strand
CCGACCAGCTGAAGCTGTACGGAAGCGACGCAGCGAACGGCCCGGACATGTATTTCTACGCCCATGACTCCCTGGGCACCTTTGTGGCCATGGACATTCTGGCTCCCCTGTCGGAGGTAGCGGGCGCGGATGTGCTGGCGGACGCCCTGCCGATGACGGTGGAAGCCGGACAGATCGGCGGCGAGCAATACTTCCTGCCCGTGTATTTTGAGACGCTGGTCTTTTTGTACAACAAGGCATTGTGGCAGGGGGATATCCCCACCACCACCGAAGATCTGTATGCTTATATGCAGGCCAACACCGACACGGCGGCAGGCACCTATGCTGTGGTCAACCAGCACTCCACCGCCTACAACGTATCCCCCTTCATCAACGGGTTTGGCGGCTACATCCTGAACGAGGAAGGCCAGCCGGGGCTCAACGATCCCAAGACCATCGAAGGGGTGGAATACAACAAAAAGTTCGCAGCGCTGCAGGCGGACGGCGACTATAACACCGTGACCACCTTGTTCAATGAAGGCAAAGCAGCCGCAATCATCGGCGGGCCGTGGCTGGTCTCCGGCATCCGGGACGCGGGCATCGATTTTGGCGTGGCCTCCCTGTCCGACATGACGCTGCCCAACGGCAACCCGCTGGCGCCCTACGCCGGTGTACAGGGAGTCGGTGTGCTGAAGACCGGCGCCGAGGCGCACCCCGAGGCCATCGGCAAGGTGCTGGCGGCACTGGCCTCTCCCGAGGTGGGGGTGGCGCTGGCCAAGTCCTCCGGCTGCGCCCCTGCCAACAGCAAGGCCTATGAGGACCCGGAAGTGGCGGCGGACGAGCTGATCGTGGCCATCCAGAAGACGGCAGAGACCGCTCAGCCTATGCCCAACATCCCCGAGATGGGCGTGCTGTGGGGCCCGGCGGAGAGCTTTCTGGTGGCGGTGAACAAGAGCGGCGAAGATGTGGCCACTGCCGCTGAGACGGCCCAGCAGGCCGCGCTGCAGGCCATTGCCGACATGCAGTAAAATCAGAATCCGAAACCCGCGCGGGGACGGCAGGTTTGCCGTCCCCGCTTGTGGGGTAAAAAGGTGGTGGCGTTATGCGCAAAAAGCCGTGGCTGTACAGTGCTCCGGCACTTCTTCTCATCCTGATCGTGGTGGTGTTCCCCATCGGGTACACCGCCTATATCTCGCTGACCAACATGAACCTGTATCACTGGACGGATTTCCGGGTGATCGGTTTGTCCAATTATGTGCGGGCTCTGTTCAAGTTCGATTCCGGTTTTCTGGGGGCGCTGTTTACCACATTGCTCTGGACGGTGGTGAATATGGCCCTGCAGCTGTTCTGCGGGTTTTGGATCGCCCTGGGGCTGAACGCCAAGGGTCTGCGCCTGCGCCGGCTGTATAAAACACTGCTGATGCTGCCCTGGGCCATGCCGGCCTATGTGTCCATCCTGCTGTGGCGGGTGGGCATATTCAACACCGAGTTTGGCCTGCTCAACCAGTGGCTCACGGCGCTGGGGCTGCCGAAGTACAGCATCCTGGACAACACGGTCACTGCCTTTCTGGCCTGCCTTGCGCTCAATCTCTGGATGGCGCTGCCCTTCATGATCGCCACCATTGACGGCGCATTGCAGAGTGTGGACGCCAGCCTGTACGAGAGCGCCACACTGGACGGTGCGGGCTTTTTCCAGAAAGTGCGCTTTATCACCGTGCCCGGCATCCGGGCCATCATCGCCCCCGCTGCGGTGATGACCACCTTCATCACCTTCAAGCAGTTTGACATTGTGTATCTTCTCACCCAGCAAAAGGGGTACATGACCGGAGCCAATTTGAACACCGTCATCACCTATGCCTACCAGAACGCCTTCGTTTCCAACAACTACGGCCTGTCCAGCGCGGTGAGTATGCTGTTGTTTGTGCTCATCATCCTGTTTTCACTGGCCACCAACCGAAGCCTGCGGGAGGAATGACCTATGGATAAAAACAGAAAAAAGCGGACGCTGGGCATCCTGAGGCTGACGGTGCTGAACGGGGCGTTCCTGCTGCTTTGCCTGGCAGCACTGGTGCCGGTGCTCTATGCGCTCACCCTTTCTTTCAGCGGCAGCGGCGCGGCACTCTCTTCGCGCTTTTCCTTCTGGCCCACCCAGCCCACTTTGGAAAACTATCGGGCGATTTTGTTTGACGAGCCGTTCCTTTTGTGGTTCCGCAACTCGGTGATTTTGAGCGTGGGCACCGTATTCTTTTCTATGCTCTGCGCGGTGCCGGCGGCCTACGCCTTTTCCCGCTGGCGGTTTGCCGGCCGGCGGTTTACATTGAAGCTGCTGCTGGTGCTCAATGCCTTCCCGCAGATCTTGTCGATGTTCGCCCTCTTCCGGGTGCTTAAGACCATCGGTCTGCTGAACACCCACGGAGGACTCATCCTGATCTACGCGGGCTCCATGTGCGTGTTCGCCTTGTGGAACATGAAGGGATATTTCGACACCATCCCGGTGGAGATCGAGGAGGCCTCCCGCATCGACGGCGCCAGTGACCGGCAGATGATCCTGCGCATTGTGCTCCCTTTGGCCAAACCGGCCATCGTGGTCACCTGTGTGATGGTGCTCATCACCGTGTGGAATGAGTATCTTTTCGCCACCACCTTTTTGCTGGACAGCACCAGCTACTCCCTGGCGGGCGGGCTGTATCAACTGCAATCCAACGACTACAGCCGCAGCTGGCCTCTCTTCTCGGCAGCGGCGGTTCTGGTGTCGCTGCCCATTCTGGCGGTGTTCTTTAAGATACAGAAATACATGGTCTCCGGCCTCACCGCCGGTGGCGTGAAGGGATAGGTGACGGTTTTGTGATAGATAAGGCAGCGATTCTTCATATCCCCTGTTCAGAGTATGCCTATCCCCTGGACGAGGAGACCTTCTGCGTGCGGCTGCGGGCTGGGCGCAGGGATCTGGTCAGCTGCGAACTGTACGTGGCAGACCGGGCCTGTGAGACCACCCCTATCCGCTTTGAGGGCCTGCCCATGGAGCGCATTGCCCGGGATGAGCGATTCGACTTTTTCCAAGCGGTCTTTCCCATCCGTCATACCCGCCTTTGTTATTATTTTCGACTGCAGGGTCAGGAGGAATGGACCTATTATTACGGCGACATCTTCACCCGGGAACTGGCCGACCTGCAGATGGAGGGAAACTGGGTAGACGGGCGCAGCGAATACTTTCAGTACCCGGCCATCCTGCGCACCGAAATCGCCCGGCCACCCAAGTGGATGAACACCGCCTGTTTTTACAACGTCTTCCCGGACAGCTTCGCAGACGGCTCCGAGGCGTTGGCCGGCCCGGCGAAGAGTGGCGGGCGGCTGGGCGGCACACTGCGGGGCGTGACGGAAAATCTGGAGCACATTGCCCGGCTGGGGTGTAACGGCCTGTATCTGAATCCGATCTTCACCGCAAAGAGCTACCACAAATACGACACCATCGACTATTACCATGTGGACCCCTGCTTCGGCCCCGACGATGACCTGCGTGCTCTCGTTCAAAAGGCCCACAAAATGGGGATGCGGGTGGTGCTGGACGGGGTGTTCAACCATAGCGGTACCGGCTTTTTTGCCTTCCAGGACGTGTTGAAGCGTGGTACGTCGTCGCCCTATTTTCACTGGTATGATTTCGTTCCGCCAACGGGTCCCGGGCTGGACGAGCAGGGCCACCCCAATTACGCCTGCTTCGCCTATGTGCCGGAAATGCCCAAGCTGAACACCGCCAATCCTCAGGTGCAGGCCTATTTTGCAGAGGTGGGCCGCTACTGGGTGGAAGAATTCAGGGTAGACGGCTGGCGGCTGGATGTGGCCAATGAGATATCCAAGGAGTTCTGGCGGGTCTTTCGCCGGGCGGTGAAGGCCGCTGACCCCGATTGTGTGCTTATTGGGGAGGTGTGGGAGAACGCCCGGGACTGGCTGCGGTACGATCTGCTGGACTCGGTGATGAACTACGATTTCCGCCGCCATTGCCGGGACTTCTTTGCCCTGGGCCGCATCGACGCGGCTGGCTTTGCCGCCCGGGTGACCAATATGGTGCTGCGCTACCCGGAACCCTATTTGCGCGCCCAGCTGAACCTGCTGGACAGTCACGATGTCTGCCGTTTTCTGTCCCTTTGTGGAGGCGATGAGCGACGGATGCGGCTGGCGGTGGTGTTTCAGATGCTCTTCCCCGGCGCGCCCTGTGTCTTTTACGGCGATGAGGCCGGTCTGACCGGCGTCACCGAGCCGGAATACCGCCGCCCCATGGACTGGGAAAACGCGGAGGGCAGTTGGTTTGACTTTTACCGGCAGGTAGCAGGTCTGAGGGCAAAATACCTGAACGGTACCGAACGGTTCACCGTTCTCGCGGCGGCGCCTCAAAGCCGCCTGTTCGGTTATGCGCTGGAGCGGGAGGGGCTTTGCCTCACCGTCTGGCTGAATGCCGGCGACGCGCCCTGCCCGCTGCCAGAGGCGAAGGAGGCAGAGCGGCTGTGGGAACAGAATGCTTCTCATGAGGCCCTGGGGTCCTGGGGCTTTCGGGTGTGCCGGCAGGCCCGGCGGCTCGCCGTTCTGAGCAACTGACACAAAAACCGCATGGCGGCATCCAAGATGCCGCCATGCGGTTTTTCCTATCCTTATCCTGCGTTCAGGGCAAATGTTTTGAGAATGTGCGCTTTGCCCCTGCACGGCAATCTGTGTCGTTGCCGCTTCTGTATCAGCGGATGGCATTGAAGATAATGTCGGGAACATCCTGTTCCTGTATGCATTGGATGAAAGATTTTAGACGCTGGCCACGTAAAATTTCATAGCCGTTTTTCATAAGTTCATCAGCGTTATCGCTGACATATCGCTCAATGGTTCTGGCTTCAACATTAAAAAAGGAG
>DXBO01000006.1 GCA_019116485.1 Candidatus Gemmiger excrementavium | reverse complement strand
CCGATACAGGAGGAAAAACAATGCGCGCCATCTGCTTTATCCAGGAAGCCAAAGATTCCGATCTGACCATGCGCCAGCAGCAACTGATCTGTCACCGTGCCCTGCGCAAACTGCTCTGGCCCTGCGAGCTGGAGTTGTTCGCCCAGGCCGGTACCGAGGAACAGCCGCTCTCACTGCGCCCCGGCATGGTGGACCTGCTGCGGGCTGCCGCGGCGGGCGAGGTGGACGTGCTGGTCGTCACCGACATCCCGCACCTGCACTGCGGCCGCGCCGAGCTGGACGGCCTGCTCATGTCGCTGCTGCAATACGGCGTTCATACCTTTGGGGCCAACAACGGGCAATGGATCGAACCCGGCGGGCGGCACTGGATGATTCTGCCGGGGTATGACTGCGAGGAATGAGACGGAGGTGCCAGGATGAAACCCATAACTTCCGAGAAGACGCTGTATCATCCCCGCGCCTGGGTCTATGTACGGGCAGCTGAATATGGCCCTGCACTGACAGAGTTGTGCGAATCGGCCCAATGTGCCGGGTATGTGCTGGTGGGCCAGAGTCATGATCTGCCACAGCGATTTTACAGACGTCATTCGGGACGAAATGCCCTGCTGCGTGCCGTCCGAACCGGCCAGGTCGACGATGTCTTTGTCACGCGCCTCTCGCAGCTCTCCCGAAAGCGCAGCCGCTTGCGCCGCATTTTGTTACTGTTCCAGCGCAAGGGCGTCCGCATCCATACAACTGAGATCGACCTTCGGTATGACCTGTATCGCCATAACCTGGACAACGTTCTGGCGTGAGCGCCATCTCTCCGAACTAACTGATTAGAAAAGCCGCACAATAAAAGGAGCACCATCTTATGGCAACATCGTATCAAGATTTGCCCCTGACCCTGGACGTCCACGACCTGGGCCGGGCGCTGCATCTCTCGCGCAGCAGCGCCTACCGGCTGCTGCATGAACCCGGGTTTCCGACCTTGCGTGTCGGGCATCGGCTGTTGGTGCCGCGGGATCATTTGATTCGCTGGATCGATGAAAACACTGCCCGGCAAACCGTCGAAAATACCCCAGGGCCGAACCCGAAGATTGTTGGTTCTTGTGAATAGCTTTGTGCCCCACCTTGTGATATGGTTTGGTTAGCACAATGAAAGGAGCGTAACAACGTGAAAGATTCTAATGTGAAAACCAACAAATCCCCGCGCCGCGGCCACCACGAAGGCAACATCCGCCAGCGCAGCGACGGCCGGTGGGAAGTGCGCCTGTCTGCCGGGATGGACTACAAAACCGGCAAAGCCAAGCGCACCTCCACCTGCTGCAACACCCGGCAGGAAGCCATCGCCATTCTGCAGGAACAAGCCTACAATGTACGGGTGAACGGCTGGCGCGACCCGCTCTCGCTGAACCTGGACCAATGGTACAACCACTGGCTGGACGCCTACATGCGGGACCGGGTCAAGCAGAGCACCTTCGTCAGCTATAAGGGCTACTACACGCGCCACTACTGGGTGCTGGGCAAGACCACACTGAAGAAGCTCGAACCCGCCCTGCTGCAGGATTTCTTCAACTACAAATACCGGGAGGAAGAACTTTCCCCAAAAACACTGCGCAACATGCTGATGGCGCTGCACAAATGTTTACAGCAAGCCGTCAAGGAACGGCTGCTGGTCAGCAATCCCTGCGAGGCGGTCACGCTGCCGACACAGCAGAAACCCGAGATCGCCGTCTTCACCAACGACCAGCAGCGGGCGGTTGTGCAGGCCAGCTACCGCCACCGCTACGGCGTGTTCATCCGGCTGGATCTGGCCACCGGGCTGCGAATCGGCGAACTGCTGGCCCTCAAGTGGGAGGACATCGACCTGGCGGGCGGGCAGATGCAGATTCGCCGCACGATCAACCGGCTGGCGAAATATGAGGAGGCGGCAGACGGCAACCGTACCGAGATCGTCATTGACACCCCCAAGACCCGCAATGCCAAGCGGACCATCCCGCTGACCCGCGGCATGATCGACGAACTGCGCCGTTGGCGCAGCGTCCAGCTGGCGGACCAGGCGGCCGCAGGAGAGAGCTACCGGGACGACGGCTTTGTCGTGACCAACGAGCTGGGCAAGTTCTTTGAGCAGCGCACCTTTAAGGACTGCTATGACCGGATTTTGAAGGAGGCCGGGGTCGGGCACTTCACCTTCCATGCGCTGCGCCACACCTTTGCGACCCGGGCGCTGGAACGCGGCATGGATTACAAGACGCTGTCTGCCGTGCTGGGTCACTACTCGGTCGCCTTCACGATGGACACCTATGTCCACAGCATGGACGACCACAAGCGGCGCGAGATGGACAAGATGGACGACCTGTTTGCGATGCCGGTAGAATTGTCGGTGGAGCGCCAGCCCTACCCGGTGCTGCTGCGCCTGACGCCGGAGGGCTGCACCGCCCATCTGCCGGACTTTCCCAAGCTGCAGATCACCGCGCCCACGATGGACGCAGCCCTGCTGGCAGCCAAGCAGCAGATTGAAAAAGCGCTGCGCCAGTACCGCTACCCGCCCGCCCCGACCAAGCAGGAACAGATCGTGGTGCCGGAGAACTGTGTGCTGGTGCTGATGAAAGCAGGGTAAAAGCGAGATAGATCCTGTCTTACAAAAGGCCGGGGCTAGGCGTGAACAAATTGGTTCAGGCAAAGCCTCGGCCAAATTTTCAACCAAAACGGCAAATTCTGGGGAAAAGAAACCGTCCAAACCCGTTTTGGGGTCATTTTGGGGTCAAAACCTGAAGTTTTTAAGATTTCATCTGAAAGCAAAAGAAAAGAACGGTAAAACTTAACGTTTTACCGTTCTTTTGGTGGTTGCGGGGACAGGACTTGAACCTGCGACCTCCGGGTTATGAGCCCGACGAGCTACCATCTGCTCTACCCCGCGATATGAAGTTTTCCCTGCTGGGAACTTTATTAGTATAGCATGGGGTTGTGGCAT
>DXBO01000051.1 GCA_019116485.1 Candidatus Gemmiger excrementavium | reverse complement strand
TTGTGCTTTTTGTAATAGATTTAGGTTTCTACTTGTTGTTTTCTAATACAAGATGGGCTCTTAATGTGTTTTGTAAAATTAGAGGAGAATAATGATGATAAATCGGTTAAAGAGGCTTTTATCGGTCCTTTTGGTTTGCGTTATGTCAGTATTATAATTTCCAATAAAATTCCCATAGTATATTATACAAAAACAAGATATAGTAGAGTATTGTCACCATGTGAGCAAGAATACTATTATGAAGTACAGTGGTATAAAGACGCCGGTCGAACAGAACTTATTGGAACCAGCAAAGGAGGAACAGAAGTAGTAAATTTGTGTTAGATGTATTAATCGTAGAACAGATTGCTAAAATTCACATAAATACATAGCACCCATAATAGCGAAAACTTTTTTACCAGACAAGGCGCTTTGAGGGTACCGCGTTGCCCCTGCAAGAGAAAGGAATCGCCCATGAAACGAAAAATCTTATCCATATTGTTATCGTTGGCCGGCGTGGCGATGCTGGCCTTTGCGCCGGCGGCCTTTGCCCAGGAGACGGAAAGCCAGGGCGACCAGCCCCAGCGCAGCTACAGTGTGCGGGTGCAGGGGGAGCGGAAAAACCACCGCACCACCCTGGGGCTGGAAAACCCCGAGCAGGTGACCTGCCCGTACTGCGGGGCGCAGACCACCGACATTACCCGTGTCTATACCTTATCCGATGGGTTTGAGGAAGTTTCCTGTGACAGCTACCAATACGGCACGGATATTTTGTATCACTATGTGGACTGCTATCAGGCGGTATGCCATGACTGCCCCGCCGTGGGAAATCTGGAGGGTAGTGTGCTGGTGGATCAGACTTTTTGCTTTGAGCAGGAACGAACCCTGATTTTCTGTGAAGGACGCAGCCATATCTGACGGATTTGTACAAACAGTCGGGACGGCCCGGCTATTGACAGATATCATCTTTCTGTGTGATTTTCCTATAATGGCCCGGCCCCCGCCATGGTGCGGGGGCCGGGCTGTGTTCCTTCTTTGCAAAGAAGGAAACAGAAATTCCAATCAAAAATGCCTGGGGGGGTGTTACCCTCCCAGGCATTTTTCGTTAGCGTTCTTTTGGTTCTTTTCTTGCAAGAAAAGAACCAGGCATCAGACCTTGCCGGCCTTCTTGTCTTCGTCCAGGCGGTCCAGCATATCCCAGACGCCCAGCATGTACTGGGTGCCCAGGGCACGGTCATACTTGCCGTAGCCGGGGCGGCAGTTGCCGGGACCTTCCTCCCACAGCTGGCGGCCATGGTCGGGGCGGATGACCATATCGTACCCGCCGTCATGGAAAGCGCGCAGGATCTCGATGATGCCGGTCTCGCCGCAGCAGTCGCGGTGGGCGGCCTCGCTGAAATCGCCGTTGGGGAAGTGGTGGATGTTGCGCACGTGGGCAAAGGGCACGCGGTCGCAGTGCTTGCGGGCGATTTCGGCCACATTGTTCTCGGGGTTGCCGTTCAAGCTGCCGGAGCACAGGGTCAGGCAGTTGTACGGATCGTCCACCATGGACAGGAACCGGTCAATGGCCTCGGCGTTGATGAGCAGACGGGGCAGGCCGAAGATATCCCACGGGGGATCGTCCTGGTGGATGGCCATCTTGATGTCGCACTCATGGCAGGTGGGCATGATGGCTTCCAGGAAGTATTTCAGGTTCTCCCACAGTTTTTCCTTGGTGACGGGGGCGTAGGCCTTGAACAGCTCGTCCAGCTTGGCCATGCGCTCCGGCTCCCAGCCGGGGAAGGTCATGTTGTATTTCTCGGTAAAGCTCATGATGTACTCGGCCATGGCCTTGTAATCATCCTGAATCATGTCCTTCTGGTAGAACAGGGCGGTGGAACCATCGCCGACGGGGTGGAACAGGTCGGTGCGGGTCCAGTCAAAGATGGGCATGAAGTTGTAGCAGATCACCTTGACGCCGAACTTGGACAGGTTGCGGATGCACTGCTTGTAGTTCTCGATCAGGGCGTCCCGGGTGGGCAGGCCGATCTTGATGTCGTCGTGCACGTTGACGGATTCCACCACTTCGGCGCTGAACCCGTAGGAGTGGATCAGGTCCACCACCTCTTTGATCTCGCTCTCTTCCCAGATTTCGCCGGGCATTTTGCTGTGCAGCGCCCAGACGATGCTCTCCACACCGGGAATCTGCTTGATGTCGGCCAGGGTGATGGGGTCGTTGCCCTCACCATACCAGCGCCATCCCATTTTCATGGACATAAAAGACCTCCTTGTATATGCTATTTAAAAGTATACGGTTTGTAATGTGTGGGGTTGCCGTTTGCGTCCCCGCGGTATCGTTGGTTGTAGCCCGAGGGCGTTGCGGTCGCGGCCCGGTGGCGCGGGCGGCCTGCAGGCCGCCCCTACAACCAAACCAAAACCGGGGCAACAAAACCGGGGCATTCCCGCAACCGGTCAACCCCACGGCGGGGATGAATCCCCGCCCTACGGGGCGCTGCCCTTTTATCGCTGTCTGTAGGGCGGGGTCTTGACCCCGCCGCGGTGCGTACCGGCAGGCACGGCCTTCGCCGTGCGGGCCTGTTGCCCCCGTTGATTAGTTCAGCGCGTCATGCAGGGTCTTGCGCACAGCGCCGGGGCCGGCCAGCTCGGCCACGAAGTAAGCTTCGATCTTGTCGGCCAGCAGGGTCTGGGTCAGGTCGGTGCCGAAGATGGAGGCGTTGGCCAGAATTTCCTTCAGCTGGCCGTTGTAGGTCTCGGGCTTGCCCACTTCGATGCCCGCCAGCTTGGCCTGCAGGTCGTCCTTCAGCGGGTCGGCAGAGACTTCAAAGGCGGCGCCGTTGTCGTCCACGGCCAGCAGGTAACGCAGCCAGCCGGCAATGGCCAGAGGAATGGACACCAGGGTGTTCAGGTCGCGGCCTTCGGCGATGTAGCTCTTGATGGTCTCGCCAAAGCGGATGCCCACCT
>DXBO01000050.1 GCA_019116485.1 Candidatus Gemmiger excrementavium | reverse complement strand
AAAATACAGATAGCGGGTGGGGCGAGGAACGGTACACAGGCGGGGCAGAGTGAACCACTTTACCCAAAGACGGTCTCGTCGTTGACCAGGTCCTGCAACTCATTCACAAAGCGGCAGAGGTGGAATCCGTCACAGACGCCGTGGTGTACCTGGATGGCCAGGGGCAGCAGCCAGCGGTCTTGCTCAGGATAGAATTTGCCCATGGTGAAGATGGGCAGCAGATAGTCGTACCCTTTTTGCAGGTTGAGGTTGAACCCCTCAAAAGAGGCCCAGGGCACCATGGATACCGGGAAGGTGTTGGCCGGGGTATGGGGCTTGGGGGCCATGCCGGTCAGGTGCCCGTAACGGGTCAGGTCCTGTTGGTAAGCCTCCAGGAACCGGGCAAAGTCCGGGTGGTATTCCGTCCACAGGTTGGAGAAGGTCTCGCTCTCCCGATGAAACACCGTGTAGCAGGGCAGCATTTGGGAAAATACCCCCACCTGGCCGTGCTCGTCCAGGGCGGTGCGGAATTCCGGGTGCCGGTTCACGATGGTGGTCAGGGCATAGAGCATGGCCGGGTACAGCCTGACCCCCAGCCGGCGCAGCACCGTGATATCCAGTTTGACGGTCATGCTGTAGGTGCAGGGCACCTCCGAAACATAATGGTCAAAGGTTTCTTTCCGGGGCCAGGCGCCCAGGTCGATCTTGCGAAATTCCATAAGGGGAAACACCTTTCTGTATCGTATATCCCGCTTCAGCAGTTCCGGCTGCCCAGGGCGGCGATCTCCCGGTCCAGCGCCTCTTTCATCTGGCCGATGTGCAGCCCGTCAATGAGGCGGTGGTTCACCTCTACCGACAGATGCACCCACAGCCGGTCATTTTCCTCGTACCAGCGGCCCCAGGCCAGCCGGGGTACCGTGTCATCCCGGTCCAGGGAATGTTCATTGGTCAGGGCCGTAAAGTCAAACCAGGGTGTGCAGGAAAAATAGATCAGGCTGTCGGTGTCCTCCCCCAGCAGAAAGGCGGTCTGGGCCTCGTCCGCCTGACGGGCCCGGGCACAGAAGGCCAGGGGATCGGCCACCCAGGGGGTGGTGATGATGCGGAACGCCTGGGACCCCGGCCGCAGCGAGGTGAAACTGGGATCGGTCTGGTCCAGCTGCACCACCTGGTCCCCGCGCACCCGCAGGCGGAAAGCGGGCACCTGGTTCAGGGCTTTGGTGCACAGCCAGATCATCATATAATAAAAGGAAACCTGGTTTTCCCGGGCGAAAGTCCGCACCGGGGTCACCTCCACGGGCAGTGTCACCGCATAAAAGGGATACTCCAGCCGGGAGAAAAAGTCGAATATCTCCTTGCGTTCCCAGCGGCTTTGGTCCAGAATCTGCATACAAAATCCCTCGCTTTCTGGACCCAGTATACAACAGGGCACCCCGGCAGACAAGGGGGGCTGCGGCATCGGGAGGGGGCAAACGCCCTGCAGCTACGAAGGGGTTGCCAACTGGATGAAAGCCCGTCCATAAAAAAATAGGATTTTCCTCTTGACTTTGCCGGTACGGCAACTGTTACACTGATACCGAAAGGAGGGAACACCCCGTGGAATATTCCATTCGTGAACTGGCGCAGCTGTCCGGGCTGTCCACCCGCACCCTGCGCTGGTACGACGAGATCGGCCTGCTCAAACCCGCCCGTGTGGCAGAAAGCGGCTACCGCTACTACGGCCCGGCCCAGGTAGACCGGCTGCAGCATATCCTGACCTACCGGGCACTGGGGCTGCAGCTGGCCCGTATCCGGGAATGCCTGGACGATCCTTCCTTTGACCGTCTGGCCGCGTTGCGGCAGCACCGCAAGGAGTTGCAGGACCGCAAAGCGCGGCTGGAACTGCTGATTCAGTCGGTGGAAGAGACCATCGGCTGCGAGGAAAGGAAGGAAACCATGAACGACGAAAGGAAATTTGCCGCGTTCAAAGAGCGGCTGGTGGCGGAAAATGAGGCCGCCTATGGTCAGGAAACGCGGCAGCGCTACGGCGACGCGGCGGTAGACGGAGCCAATGCCGGGCTTTTGGGCATGACCCGGGAGCAATACGAGGCATGGACTGCTCTGGATGCCGAACTGCGCCGCCGGCTGGAGGACGCCGTGCGGGAAGGACTTTCCCCGGACAGCGAGACGGGGCGGGAACTTTGTGCCCTGCACCGCCGCTGGCTGGCAGCCACCGACCGGCACCTCAACGCCGCCAAGCACAAAGGGATCGCGGAACTGTATGTGATGGATGAACGGTTCACCGCCTATTATGACCGGGCAGTGCCCGGCTGCGCCGGGTTCCTGCGGGATGCCGTGGCCCGTTGGGCACAGTAAAATGTTTTCCGCAAAAACAGTGGCCGTGCCCCGGAGCCGACGCTCCGGGGCACGGCCATTGCCGGGGACGGTTACCGGCCCGGGTTTTTGGCTTGGCAGATCAGCTGGGTCATGGTGCCCATGGGGCAGTAAACACACCAGCTGCGGGGTTTGTAAAGTACCATGGTGAGCAGGCCCAGCACGGTGGAGGTAAGCATGACGCTGTAAAACCCAAAGGCAAACTGGGCCACGCCGGGGTGGAACAGCGTGCCGTGATACGCCCAGTGCCAGGGCACCTTAAACGTCCACAGCAGGGTAACCACTTGTTTCAGGTCCCGGGCCCCGGCGAATACCAGCCCGGTGTTCCACAGCATTACAAAGAACATGGCAAAGAAAAAGGCCAGGAACCCGTAGCGGAACGCCTTGCTTTTCATCCAGCGGGGAATATCCCTTCTGCGGGATAACCCGAAGCGGCCCCCCATCAGGGCAAACAACTGCCCCCGCCCACAATAGCGATTGCAATAACCCTTGGTGCCGCTGCCCACCGCAAGGATCAGCGGGATAAAAAAGCAGGCCAGACCCAGCCAGGCAAACAGGATGTTGAAAAAGCCCAGCACAAGATACAGCAGCGAAACGATCCACAAATAGTCGTACCAGTGTTTTTTCATGGTGCTACCTCCTGCAGGGTGATGACACTGGCCGGGCATTCCCGCGCACACAGGCCGCAGCCCACGCACCGTTGTGGATTTACCCGTGCGGTGGTGCCCCGCACGACTTCGATTGCGCCGGGGCGGCATACTTTGACGCAGCAGCCGCAGGCCACACAGGCCGATTCTTCCACTACGGCTTTGCGCCGTTTTTTTACAGCAGTCACAAAAAGCCTCCTTAGGTTTGGTGCCTTGGATTTTACCATGTCCCCGCCGCTGTTACCGTGATAACATCACACATCCCCGGTGGAAAACCGGGACTGGCGGAGCGCACCGATTCGTGCTATGATAGAACCAAACAGGCCAGGGCGGCAGCGCCCGGAATGAGGTGACGGCATGAACCGGATCATGTATGTGGGGGAACATCCCAAGATTTATAATGTGCGTATGCACAGGCACGATCATTGGGAGGTGGTGTACTGTACCACCGGCGAGGGCATGTTCCGCTTTGAGCAGCAGCCACCCATCCGGTACAGCGCCGGGGATACGGTGGTCATTCCGCCCCGGATGGCCCATGCCAATTCCAGCAGCGAAGGATTTTCCAACATCCATATCATGCTGGACAACCCCTCCTTCCCGTATCAGGAAGCCTTCCGGGTGGCGGACGAGGACGGCGCCCTGGCCAGCGCCTTCACCCAGCTGCGGCGGTATCACATGTCGGACCGCAAACGGCACGAGCTGGTGCTGGCGGCCCTGGGGGAGCTGATCGCCAGCTACATTGTGGTGTTTTGCAGCAATGAGGAATTTTCCGAGCCGGTGGCCCAGATCCGCGCCAATATCATGGAAAATTTTGACCGCCCGGAATACCAGCTGGATGCCTTTCTCCGCACACTGCCCTTTCACTACGACTACCTGCGCAAACTGTTCAAAAAGGAAGTGGGGCTGTCCCCGCTGGAATACCTTACCGATGTGCGCATGAAAACCGCCGAGCGGATGCTGACTATGTGGGCCGACGGTTATACCATCGGCGAGATTGCCGAAATGTGCGGCTTTGACAACGCACTGTACTTTTCCCGGGTATTCAAAAAGCACTACGGATGCTCCCCCTCCCAGTTCCTGAAGAGCAAGATGGAATTTTACGCCGATGTGCCGGATCGTACAGAACTGGAAAACGACCCTGCCGACGGCCATGCCTGAAAGCCCCGGGGCGGAACTGCACTTGAGATGACCAAAAAATCGCCCTGCAGCGCAAAAGCGGCAGGGCATTTTTGCTGATTTTTGCAGTCTTGTTTTGTGCAACATTACAAAGACCGCCGCGGCAAAGAGCCGGAAAGAGAAGAAAAAGTCCGTTTTGTGATGGAAAAGATTCGGGAAAGGTATTCCGGTTTTGGGGCGGATAGAGTATACTGATATCAGCAAGAAACGATTTGCCCCAAACACAAAGGAGGTACATTCCTATGGATATCCGTTATTCCTGCAATCAGCGCGATTTCAAGCGCTACACCACCGAGGAGACCCGGGATGAGTTCCTCATCACCGGTCTGTACAAGGCCGACGAGGTCGTGGCCGTCTACAGCCATGTGGACCGCATGGTGACCCTGGGCTGCATGCCGGTGAACGAGGAAGTCTCCATCGACAAAGGCATCGACGTGTGGGCCAACTTCGGCACCCACTATTTCCTGGAGCGCCGGGAAGTGGGCATCTTCAACATCGGCGAAGGCGCCGGCACCATCAAGGCCGACGGCGTGGAGTATCACCTGAACTACAAGGACTGCCTGTACATCACCCAGGGCACCAAGGAAGTCACCTTCCAGAGCGATGACGCCGCCCACCCGGCCAAGTTCTACATGGTTTCCGCCCCGGCCCACTGCCGTTACGAGACCAAGCTCATCACCATCGAGGAAGCCGCCAAGCGGCCCCTGGGCACCCTGGAAGGCTGCAACAAGCGCACCATCAACCAGTTCATCCATCCCAGCGTGCTCAAGACCTGCCAGCTGTCCATGGGCATGACCTGCCTGGAGCCCGGCAGCAACTGGAACACCATGCCCAGCCACACCCATGAGCGCCGCATGGAAATTTACACCTACTTCGAGATTCCCGAAGGCCAGGTGGTCTTCCACATGATGGGCGAGCCCAGCCAGACCCGCCACATCGTCATGCAGAACTACGACGCCGTTATCAGCCCCTCCTGGAGCATCCACAGCGGCGTGGGCACTTCCAACTACACCTTCATCTGGGCCATGGGCGGCGAAAACATGGAATTCGACGACATGGACACTATCACCACCACCGAGCTGCGCTAAAGCGGCATTTGATTCTACAAACAGGAGGTTTTTACAATGTCTGTCTGCACTCCCAAATCCTTTGACCTGACCGGCAAGGTTGCTCTGGTCACCGGCGCTTCCTACGGCATCGGCTTTGCCATCGCTACCGCTATGGCCAACTGCGGCGCCACCATCGTCTTCAACGATATCAAGCAGGAACTGGTGGACAAGGGCCTGGCCGCTTACAAAGAGGCCGGCATCAACGCCCACGGCTACGTCTGCGACGTTACCGATGAGGATGCCGTCAACGCCATGGTCGCCAAGATCACCGAGGAAGTGGGTCACATCAACGTGCTGGTCAACAACGCCGGCATCATCAAGCGCATCCCCATGTGCGAGATGACCGCCGCCCAGTTCCGTCAGGTCATCGATGTTGACCTGAACGCTCCCTTCATCGTGGCCAAGGCCGTTATCCCCGACATGATCGAGCAGGGCGGCGGCAAGATCATCAACATCTGCTCCATGATGAGCGAGCTGGGCCGTGAGACTGTTTCCGCCTACGCTGCTGCCAAGGGCGGCCTGAAGATGCTCACCAAGAACATCGCTTCCGAGTACGGCGCCTACAACATCCAGTGCAACGGCATCGGCCCCGGCTACATCGCCACCCCGCAGACCGCTCCTCTGCGTGAGATCCAGCCCGACGGTTCCCGTCATCCCTTCGACCAGTTCATCATCGCCAAGACCCCGGCCGGCCGCTGGGGCGAAGCCGAGGACCTGGGCGGCCCCGCCGTCTTCCTGGCTTCCGAAGCTTCCGACTTCGTCAACGGCCTGGTCCTCTATGTGGACGGCGGCATCCTGGCCTACATCGGCAAGCAGCCGGGCTGATTCCCGCTGCCTGACCGCCGCATAAGATAAAAACACAGCCCCGGGCGGCTGCCATTCGGCAGCCGCCCGGGGCTGGTTCGTTATCCAAAGTGGTAAGCGTCCCTCTTCAGCGGGAACCGGCGTACCGGTCAGCATTTTGCAGCAGCGCAATGAGGGGGCAGATCAGTACCCCGCAAAAGAAATTGCTCACGCCGTGCACAAAATCCCAGGGCAGCCCGGCCACGATCCAGGCCACCATGCCCCGCAGGTCCAGCCCAAAGAGCAGCGCCTGGGCCGGGGCGTACAACGTGCCGAAGAGAAAGCCGTGGGCGGCGCACACCGCCATGTACACCACGGGGCGTACCTTGGGGGGCATCTGCCGGGGCAGCAGCATCACCCAGGCCCACAGCACCGTCCAAAGGTAGAGGTAGGGCAGCCACCAGGTGGCAAAACCCGCCATCAGCCCGTTGAGCAATACATAGGTATAAAGGGGGTAAAGCGCCTTTTTGCGGTAGACCACCGTCAGCGCCACCACAAAGACCCCCAGCAGATGGACGTTGGGCAGCACCTCCATCAGCACCTTGGAGGCATACATCAGCCCCCCCAGCATGCCGAATATGGCAATCTCTTTGACGGTGAGTTTCAAGTTACTCTACTTTGAAAGCGTAGTTGGCACCCGGGGTGACCTCGGTGCTGTCCACGCCGGTCTGGGCGTATTCGCCGTCCACATAGAAGGCCCAGTATTTGCCGTCGGTGTCATAGTCCACGGTGACGCCGTTTACCGTCTTGACGTACAGGCCGTAGTCACCGTCTTCCCCGTCGATGAGCCCCAGTTCCAGCAGGGCTTCGCCCACGGTGGCCTTGTCGGTGTGAATCTCGTAGGCAGTCTCGTTGCCGTCGCCGTCCACCACCGTAAAGGTAAAGGCGGTCTCGCCTTCGCCCAGCACGTTGTCCCCGGCCGGGGCGGCGGTGTCGGCAGTGGCGGGCTCGCTGGCGGCCTCACTGGCAACCTCACTGGTGACGGTGCTTTCCACCGCGGAGGTGGAAGAACTCTCGGTGTTGCCGTTACAACCGGTGGTGCACAGTGCCGTAGCCGCAATCAGCACGCAGCAAACCAGGACCGACAACGATTGTTTCCATCGTTTCATCTGCATAGTTTGTCTGTCTCCTTGTATAAAAATGTTCCGTCCTGCCGGCACTCGCGGTTTTGCGGGCGGTTTTGCCTGAAAAATATTCCGACTGGGCGCAGTGCCCCTCACCTTCTCAGGAAAGTTCCCAATGGCTTGTCCCCGGCTTGCGGCACCGGGCAGAGGGGCGGCTATCGCGCGATACACGGCGACGGGCTCGTGCAGGAGTTTCACCTGCTTCCTTTTCAGGCGCTCCCCATTATAAAGCAAGGCGCGGATTTTTGCAATCCAAAACTGCTGTTTTGCGGCGACCCAAAATAAAAGTTGACAATGCAACTTTCGGGTGCTATACTCTGAAAGTTGCGTTTTCAACTTTTGCGCAGAAAGGAGGATTTCCCTTGGTAGAACGGTTTGAACGGTTTTCCCTGGCCATTGCCGAAAGTTCCCGCTGCTGGCACAAGCTGGCCAGCGAGGAGATGCGCCCCTACGGCCTGAAAGGGGCCCACGCCCTGTACCTGACGACACTGCAGCGATATCCCCAGGGGATTACCATTCCCGAATTGTGCGAACTCTGCCTCAAGGACAAGTCCGACGCCTCCCGCATGCTGGCCATCCTGGAAGAAAAGGGCCTGGTGGACAAGCAGGGCGGGTACGGCGGCAAAGTGCTGCTGACGGAAGCCGGGCAGGCGGCGGCCCGCCAGGTGAGTGCCCGGGTCAGCCGCGCTGTGGAAGTGGCGGGCAAGGACCTGACCGAGGAGGAACGGGTGGTTTTTTATAAGGCCCTGGCCTCCATCACAGAAAATCTGCGCACCCTGACCGACCAGGGTATCCCGGAATAACAAAGAAACGAATCGAGAAACGGAAAGGAAAAGAAACGTATGAATGCGGTAGCAACCAAACCGAAACGAAGTGTAAAAAAGGTCCTGCTTACCATCCTGGCGGTCCTGCTGGTGCTGGTGGTGGCGGCCGGCGGGGCGGTCTGGGCCCTCTGGCACAACGAAATCCGCGCGGTGGCAGGCATTGAACTGCTGCGGGACCGCAACGACGACCACCTGGACGGTGCGGTGTATGCCATGCATGTCCCGGGGGATTTCTACCTGGATGATTTCGTGGCCCAGGGCGGCGTGTCCAACGATACCGATCTGATCCAGTTCGTCACCGACCACATCACCAAAGGGGTGATCCAGATCAACATGAGCGCCCCGGAGATCGGCTGCTCTTCCTTTACCGCCACGGCGGAAAACGGCGACGCCCTGTTTGCCCGCAACTACGACTTCTCCAAGACCAATGCCATGCTGGTCTTTACCGAGGCCAACGAGGGGCGCCACGCCTCCATCTCTACGGTGGACCTGCAGTTCCTGGGGGTGGATGTGGACCACAACATGACCAGCCTGATGGACAAGATCGTCTGCCTGGCCGCCCCCTACGCCCCGCTGGACGGCGTGAATGACGCCGGTGTCAGCTGCGGTATTTACATGACCTACCAGGGCGGCGATGAGACCGTGGCCACCGATCAGAACACCGACAAACCGGATTTCACCTCCACCACGCTGCTGCGCCTGATCCTGGACTATGCCGACAATGTGGAGGAAGCGGTGGAGATCGCTTCCCGCTATGACCTGCACGACTCGGCCAATACCTCCTACCATTACATGGTGGCCGATGCCACCGGCAAGAGCGCCATCCTGGAGTGGACCGCCGACGGCGCTACCGATACCACCGACAATGACGGTTCCCTGCGCACCCTGAAGGTCATCTACAACGACCAGGACAGTGCCATCGGAGAGCGGGAGGCCGCCAGCGACTACCAGGTCGTCACCAACTTTGTGCTGCAGCCCGGCTACTACGAGGGCGTGCCTGCCGAGGAAAAGAAGGGCGCCGACCGTTATGACCGCCTGTATGAAGAGCTGCAAAAAACCGACGGCCAGGTGGCCGACGCCCAGGGCGCCATGGATATTCTGAGCACTGTGGGCCGCCGCAGCTGGAACAACGACGACAAGAACACCTGCACCGTGCACAGTGCCGTCTACAACCTGACCGACAAGAGCGTGCTGTGGGTCGCCAACGAAAATTACGACGATCCCACCGCTGTGTTCACCTTCTCCCTGGCGGAATAAACCGGATGTTCATCGCCCTGCTTTCTTGCGTGGAAAGCGGGGCGATGATATACTGTTGATAAGAAAGATGCCGGCACGCCCGCCGGACCGCTACACAGAAAGGATGCAACGGTATGAACCAAACCTACGAAGCGCTCTTCACCCCCTGGAAGATCGGCAAGGTGGAGATCAAGAACCGCATCGTGCTTTGCCCTATGGGCGGTACGTCCCTGTTCGGCTGGATGGAACCCAACCACTTTGACCTGGAGGCGGCCAACTTCTTCCTGGAGCGGGCCCGCAACAACGTGGGGCTTATCATCCCCGGCATCGCCCCCATCCGGGACACCATCGGCGGCCGGTGGCTGTACCAGAACAAAAAGATGTTCCGGCAGCTCAAACCCTACATGGAAGAAATCCACCAGACCGGCGCCAAACTGTTCGTGCAGCTTACCGCCGGCATGGGCCGGTCCTGGGGCATTTCCGACGAGGTGCTGCCCCTGCACAAAAATCCCATCCTGCGTACCCTGGCCAAGCCCATTCTGGACACCAACTACCAGCTGGCCAGCCCCAGCCCGCTGCCCGCCCGCTGGGCTGAGGACGTGACCTGCCCCGAGATGACGGTGCTTCAGATCGAGGAGATCATCGAGGCTTTCGCCAAAACTGCCCTGCTCTGCAAGGAAGCGGGGGTGGACGGTGTGGAGGTCCATGCCGTGCACGAGGGCTATCTGCTGGATCAGTTTGCCATGAAGTACACCAACCACCGCAGCGACGCCTACGGCGGCAGCTTTGAGAACCGCTACCGCTTTGCGGTGGAGATCGTCAAGGCCATCAAGGCGGTGTGCGGCCAGGACTATCCCGTTTCCATCCGGTACAGCGTACTCTCCAAGGTGAAGGACTTCTGCTACGGCGCCCTGCCCGGCGAGACCGACTACACCGAGATCGGCCGTGACATGCAGGAAAGCGAAAAGGCCGCCAAGTACCTGCAGGATGCGGGCTACGATATGCTCAACGCCGACAACGGCACCTACGATTCCTGGTACTGGGCCCACCCGCCCATGTACATGCCCCAGAACTGCAACCTGGAGGATGTGGCCCACATCAAGAGCTGTGTGGACATCCCGGTGGTCTGCGCGGGCCGTATGGAACCCGACGCGGCGGCCCGGGCCATCGCCGAAGGCCGCATCGACGCCATGGGTGTGGCGCGGCAATTCCTGGCCGACGGCGAATGGGTCACCAAACTGCTGGAGGACCGCACCGCCGACATCCGCCCCTGCATCTGCTGCCACAACGGCTGCTTCAACCTGTGCCATTACAAGGGCCATGCCAACGCCCAGTCCTTCTTTGATACCCGGGGCATGGCTCGCTGCGCCCTGGACCCCCGCACCATGCAGACCAAAAAATACCGCATTGCCCCGGCAGAGGTGAAAAAGAACATCGCCATCATCGGCGGCGGTATTGGCGGTATGGAATCCGCCCTGGTATGCGCCCAGCGGGGCCACACCGTGACCCTGTATGAAAAATCCGGCGCTCTGGGCGGCGTGTTTGTGGCGGCGGCAGCCCCCTCTTTTAAAGAGAAGGACCGGGACCTGCTGGCCTGGTACGCCCGGGAACTGGCCAAGTACCCCAACATCACGGTCAAGCTCAACACCGAGGTGCAGGACGTTGAGAGCCTGGGCGCCGATGAAGTCATCGTCGCCACCGGTTCCACCGCCGTCAACCTGCCGGTGCCGGGGGCCGAAAAGGGCATCCAGGCGGTGGATTATCTGCTGGGCAAAGCACCGGTGGGTGAAAACGTTGTTATCGTGGGCGGCGGCCTGACCGGCTGCGAGATCGCCTACGACCTCTACCTCCAGGGCAAGCGTCCCACCATCGTGGAGATGAAGGACGACCTCATCGCCGTTACCGGCGTGTGTCTTGCCAACTCCAGCTATCTGCGGGACTTCTTCAAGACCAACCAGGTGCCTGTCTGCCTGGAAACTTCCCTGAAAGAGATCCGCGACGGCAGCGTGGTAGTGGCCGACAAGAGCGGCGCCACCCGGGAAATCCCCGCCGATTCGGTCATTCTGTCGGTGGGCTACCGCCCGGCGCCCCTGGCGCCCAAGGGCCGCCGGGTTCACATCGTAGGCGATGCCCACAAGGTGGGCAATCTGCGCACCGTTATCTGGCGGGCGTGGGATGTCTGCATGAAACTGTAAGGAGGCAAACCCCATGGAACTGACAAAAGAACAGCAGGCCCTGCTGGACGGTGAACAGGGCGAAACCATGGCCAAGGTCATGAAGACCCTGATTATGTACGGCCAGATTTTCGGCGCCGAAAAACTGGTGCCGGTGACCTCCCGCTACAATCACCTGGTCACCTCCTTCGGCCTCAAGGCCCTGGGCCCGGTGTATGACCTGATGAACCAGCTCATCGAAGCGGGGGCTGTGTCGGGGCAGAAATTCTCGGTGGACCCCCGCCCCCTGGACCCCAACGTGCCCGCTAACTTCCTGCAGAACCTGGTCTTCAAAAAATTCATGTACAGCAAGCAGGATTTCTATGAGAACCAGCTGCGCCAGCTGGGCCTGATGAACGAGGACGCTTTCAGCTGCTCCTGCTACCTGGACCAGCAGGGGCAACCGCCCCGCCAAGGGGGATGTGCTCAGCTGGGCGGAATCCAGCGCC
>DXBO01000049.1 GCA_019116485.1 Candidatus Gemmiger excrementavium | reverse complement strand
GAACTGGCTGCCATGCACAAAAACTGCGCAGTCATTTTGGGCTTTATCCACAACCACCCCGGCCAGCTTGGCCAGGTGCGCCGCTTTGCCGAGTATTACCTGCCCACCACCCGCAAACTGCTGGATACCGCCCAGGGCCTGGGCAGTACCGACTCCGGGCAGGCGCAGGAAATACGCCGGGATATCACCGGTATTCTGCACACGCTGAATCTGGCCTATGCCAAACTGTACGACACGCTGCTGCAGGATATCAGCCTGGATGTGTCCACCGAGATCGACACCCTGGAGACCATGCTGCGGCAGGACGGCCTGACCCATGACTTTGACAGTGATTTCAAGCGCGGCTGAAACCAGCCGCCGATAAGGAGCGAAGGACAATGAACTATCCCGCCTGGCAGATCAGACCCGCCGATGGCGCCGGTGAGCAGCGACTTGCCGACGCTGGCTGCGGCGTGCTGCTGCGCCGGGTACTGGCGGCCCGGGGCTGCGCCGATGCTGAAGCCGCCCGCCGCCTGTTGGAGCCGGGCGGGGAGCTGTCCGACCCGTTCCTGCTGCGGGATATGGATAAAGCCGTGGCCCGCATCCGGCAGGCTGTTGAGGAAGAGGAAGCGGTGGTGATCTACGGCGACTACGACGTGGACGGCATCTGCGCCACAGCGATTCTGTACGAATGCCTCACAAGCCTGGGCGCCCATGTGCGCTGCAAGCTGCCCACCCGGGGCAGCGGCTACGGCCTGACCCGCCCGGCACTGGAATCCCTGGCGCAGAAAGGGTTTTCCCTGGTGGTCACGGTAGACAACGGTATTTCTGCTGTAGAAGAAGCTGCCTGTGCGGAGGAACTGGGGCTGGACCTGGTCATCACCGACCACCATCTGCCCGGCGAAACACTGCCCCGGGCGGTGGCGGTGGTGGACCCCAAAAGGTCTGACGATGAGAGTCCTTTCAAGGACCTGTGCGGCGCTGGGGTGGCCTACAAACTCTGCGCCGCGTTGGAAGGCTGCGACCCTGCCGAGTTGCTGGAAATGTATGGCGAATTTGCGGCTCTGGGCACCGTGGCCGACGTGATGCCGCTGGTGGGGGAGAACCGAACCCTGGTACGGGAGGGCCTGGCTCTGCTGCAGGACACCATGCGCCCCGGTCTGGCGGCCCTGCTGGAAAGTGCGGGCTGCAGTGGTAAACCGGTCACCGCCGATACGGTGAGTTACAGTCTGGCTCCTCGGCTCAATGCCGCGGGCCGTATGGACAACGCCGCCGTGGCGCTGAAACTGTTGCTTTGCGGCGACGAGGCCCAGGCTACCGGCATCGCGGCCCGTCTGGCGGAGATCAACGCCGAGCGCCAGCAGACCGAGCTGGAAGTGTTCAACGCTGCCCGCCAGGCGCTGGAAGCTGACCCGGCCCGCCTGCGGGACCGGGTACTGGTGGTGGCAGGGGAGGACTGGCACCCCGGCGTCGTCGGCATCGTGGCGGCCCGGCTGATGGAGCGCTATGGCCGCCCGGCCATTGTGATCTCGCTGCATGAAGGGGAGGGACGCGGCAGTGGCCGCGCCCCCGACGGCTTCGACCTGCACGGTGCGCTGGCTGGCTGTGCCGCGCACCTGATCCGATTCGGCGGGCACGCGGCGGCGGCCGGTGTGGAAATGGAAGAAGAAAAGCTGCCGGTGTTCCGTCAGGCTGTCAACGAATGGGCGGCCCGCCATATGCCCAGCCCGGGCCCGGCTGTGCTGGAACTGGACGCTGTGGCAACTCTGAGCGATCTGACACTGCCCCAGGTACAGGAACTGGACCGGCTGGCGCCTTTTGGGCGGGAAAACCCCACCCCCGTGCTGCTGGTACAGGACGCCGTCATCGACGGGGTATGGGCCATGGGGGCGGAGGGCCGCCACACCCGCATCCGGCTGCGCCAGGGGGAGGACACGCTGTTCGCCTCGGTATTTGGCACAGCACCCGCCGCCTTTGCCTACCCGGTGGGGACTCGGGTAGAGGCTGCGCTGCAGGTTTCTGTTTTTGTGGGGCGCAGCGGGCCGATGGTGTCCGCTCATTTGCGGGCCATTCGCCCGGCAGGGTTGGGCAATACGCCCAGTGCCCAGGCTGCTTGGTTTGAGGCTTTCTGTGCCGGTGTCGTGCTGGAACCGGCCCGGGCCCGGGCGCTGCTGCCGGACCGTGCCGATACGGTGGCCCTGTACAGACGCATCCGGGGCGGGCAGGTCTTTTGCGGTGACCTGCAGCCGGTGTTTGCCGCTCAAGGGCAGGAGAACACGGGCAAGACCTTGGCAAGTCTTGCGGCTTTACAGGAACTGGGCCTTATCGAAGCGCAGGGCGGGCGCTGGCTGCCTGCGCAGTTCAGCGGCAAGCAGGACCTGGCGGCGGCGCCGGTACTGCAAAAACTGACGGCCCAGGCCGCGGGCGACTTATCATAAAAGGGGGAGGAACTGTCTATGGAAACCAAGGAGAATGCAGCCGTTATGCAGAACGAGGAAGTCAAGATTCCCATTACCTATGAGGACCTCAAGCGGGACATGGTGGACAGCGGACGCCCCTATGACTTCGAAATGATCGACGAGGCCTACGCCCTGGCGGAAAAGGCCCACGGAGGCCAGCGGCGCCGCAGCGGCGAGCCCTATATCTGCCATCCGCTTTCGGTCGCGCAGATTTTGGTGGAACTGGGCATGGACAGCGAGAGCATCGCGGCGGCCCTGATGCACGACGTGGCGGAGGATACCCCGGTCACCGTGGCGGAAATCAAGCAGAAATTCGGGCCCGAGGTTTCGCTGCTGGTGGATGGTGTTACCAAACTGACCCAGATCAAGTTCTCCAACGTAGAGGACCGCCAGGCCGAAAACCTGCGCAAAATGCTGCTGGCCATGAGCCAGGACGTGCGGGTCATGATTATCAAGCTGTGTGACCGGCTGCACAACATGCGCACCGGCGACGCCTGGCCGGAACAGAAGCGCCGGGATAAAGCCCTGGAGACCATGGAGGTCTATGCCCCCATCGCCCACCGGCTGGGTATCTCCAACATCAAGGAGGAACTGGAGGACCGCAGCCTGCACTATCTGGACCCGGTGGGCTACGAGACCATCCGGGAACTGCTGAACAAGCACGGCGACGAATTCCTGCATACGGTCTGCCATACCATTGCCCGGCATCTGTCGGAAAACGGCATTTCCAAGGCCACCATCCGCCACCGGGTCAAGAGCACCTACGGCATCTACCGCAAGATGTATATGCAGAATAAGGACTTTGAGGAAATTTACGACGTCTACGCCGTGCGCATCATTCTGGAAAACGTGCCGGAATGCTACACCGCCCTGGGCCTGATCCACGATATGTACCATCCGCTGCCCAACCGGTTCAAGGATTACATCTCCACCCCCAAGCCCAACGGCTACCAGAGTCTGCACACTACGGTCATCGGGCGGGAGGCGATTCCCTTTGAAGTGCAGATACGCACCTGGGATATGGACCGCATGGCGGAGTATGGCATCGCCGCCCACTGGAAATACAAGGCCGGTATCACCGGCGGCACCAGCGACAAATTGGACCAGCGTCTGGCCTGGGTGCGGCAGCTGCTGGAAAGCCAGCGTTCCAGCGCCGATGCCACCGATCTGCTCAGCGATATCAAGAGCGATCTGCTGCCCGAAGAAGTCTTTGCTTTCACCCCCCGGGGCGACGTGATCAACCTGCCCGCCGGAGCCACCGCAATCGACTTTGCCTATGCCATCCACTCGGCGGTGGGCAACCGTATGGTCGGCGCCAAGGTCAACAACCGCATTGTCCCCATCGACCATAAGGTGCAGACCGGCGAGATCATCGAGATTCTCACCGGGCCCGAGAACCGCGGCCCCAGCCGGGACTGGCTGAGTATCGTCAAGACCAGTGAGGCCAAAAACAAAATCCGCAACTGGTTCAAGAAAGAGCGCCGGGAAGAAAATATCGAGGAGGGCCGCAACGCCCTGGAGCGGGAACTGCGCCGCAACATGGTCACCCTCAGCGACGACCAGAAGGAAATCTTCCTGGAAAATCTGGCTCGCCGCAACCACTGCAACACAGTGGACGAGATGTACGGCGCCATCGGTTACGGCGGGCTGCAGCTTTCCCGCATGCTGTCCAAAATCAAAGAGGAATACGCCAAACTTAAAGAGACCGAGCCCAAACCCATCACGGTGGAACTCAAGCGTGTACACTCTTCGGACGGCGTGGTGGTGGAAGGAATCGACAACTGCCCCATCAAGTTTGCCAAGTGCTGTTCACCGCTGCCCGGGGATGAGATCATCGGTTTTGTTACCCGCGGCTTCGGTGTGTCCATCCACAAGCGGGACTGTGCCAACGTGCGGGAGAGCATGCGCCACCCCGAAAACGCTGAGCGCTGGGTGCGGGCTTACTGGGCCGACGACGCCAAGGAAAACTACAAGGCCTCTCTGGAACTGATGTGCATGGACCGGGCCAACCTGGTTTCAGACATCGCCCTGGCCCTGGGGGATATGCGGGTGCCCATCTATTCGCTGATGGCCCGGGCCGCCGAACAGGGCCGTGCCCGCATGAGCGTTACGGTGGGGATTACCAACACCGAACATCTGAACAGTGTGGTGGCTCGGCTGCAGAAAGTCAAGGACGTTATCAGCGTCACGCGCAGCTGACGGCCAAAGAAAGGAGCAATTCCTATGCGTGCAGTGATCCAGCGTGTGCTGGAAGCCTCTGTCACAGTGAACGGCGGACCGCCGCGGCCCATCGGTCCCGGTCTGGTGATTCTGCTGGGCGTGCGGGAGACCGATACGCCGCAGATCATTCCCAAACTGGCAGAAAAATGTGCCCACCTGCGTATTTTTGAGGATGATGCCGGTAAGCTCAACCGCAGCGCGGTGGAACTGGGGTACTCGGCGCTGGTGGTGTCCAACTTCACGCTGTACGGCGATACTTCCCGTGGCAAGCGGCCCAGTTTCAGTCATGCGGCCAAAGCTGACCTGGCTGTGCCCTGCTATGAACGCTTTCTTGAAGAACTGGGCCGGCAGGGTCTGCGGGAGGTACAGCACGGCGAATTTGGCGCCGATATGCAGGTCCGTCTGGTCAACGACGGGCCGGTTACCATTCTGATCGATACCGATGACTGGAAATGACAGGAGAAACGGATATGAAAATCCAACACATTCCCGGCGTCCCGCCGCTGTACACCAACACCTTTCTGGTAGTGACCGAGGCCGGGCACGGCATCATCGTGGACCCGGCGGCTGCGCCCCGAACTTATCTGGAGGCACTGCAGCAGACGGGGGCAAACCTGACGCATCTGCTGCTGACCCATGGCCACTACGATCATGTGGGGGCGGTGGCTGACCTGAAAAAAGCCACCGGCTGCAAGGTTTACATGGACCCTGCCGATGCGCTGGGCACCCGGATGACGCCCCTGACCCCCGATCTGGTGGATGAAAGCTGGCCCGCCAATGGCGAACTGACCATAGACGAACTGACGTTTAAAATCTACCATACACCGGGTCATACACCGGGCAGCGTCTGCCTGGTGTGTGGTGAATATATGTTCAGTGGTGACACGCTGTTCGCCGGCTCCTGCGGGCGGGTGGACCTGCCCGGCGGCAATGCCCGCCAGATGCAAAAGAGCCTGACGGCACTGGCGGCGCTGCCTCTGGCCGACGAGACCCAGGTGCTGCCCGGGCACGAAAGTTTTTCCACCCTGGGGCAGGAGCGCCGCACCAACCCCTATATGAACGGCTTGTGGTTTTGACACGGCGACATGGTAAAAGGAGAACCCTGTATGCAGATCGTTTTGCGCGGCGCGGGCGCCGGGTATGAGGCGGAACACACCGCCCGCATCTTTTTCCCCGGGGCTGAAAAGGTTCCTCAGATTCCGGCGGAAGGGGATTTTGTGCTGGCGGTCAGTCACGACCAGACGGACTTTGTGCTGTTGCGCCGGGAAGGGGAGCTGCATTGGCGCAGTGCCTTGCGGCAACCGGGCGCGGATGCCGAGTACGCTCTGTGCAGCCTGCTGTACGCCCTGCTGCGGGACAGGACCGGACGCCGCCCGCCTTGGGGCATGATGACCGGGGTGCGCCCGGTGCGTATCATCCATGACCTGCGGGCCATGGGGGCCGGGGAGCAGGAGATCGAATCCCGCTTCCTGGAACACTTTGCCTGCACGCCGGAAAAGTTTGCTCTGGCCCGCAATATTGCCGACCTGCAGCGCCCGGTGCTGGAAGCTGCTGCGCCTATGGACTGCAGCATCTACGCGGGCATTCCCTTTTGCCCCACCCGGTGCAGCTATTGCAGCTTTGTGTCCCGCACGGTGGGGGACAAGGCTACCCGGGCCCTGGTACAGCCCTATGTGGACAAACTGTGCGAAGAGCTGACTGCCATCCGCCGGACGGCGGATCGCTGCGGCCTGCGCATTCGTACCTTCTACATTGGCGGCGGTACGCCTACCAGCTTGTCTGCCGCCCAGCTGGAACAGCTCATGGCCCATATCGCGGCTACCTTTGATCTGGACGCCCTGCAGGAGTACACGGTAGAAGCGGGCCGCCCCGACTGCACCGACGCCGAAAAACTGCGCATCATCAAGCAATACGGGGCTACCCGCATCTCCATCAACCCCCAGACCTTCTCCGATGAAGTGCTGCGGAACATCGGCCGCCGCCACACCGCTCAGGACATCCGGGACTGTTTTGCCGCAGCCCGGGCTGCAGGCCACACCAACATCAATATGGACCTGATCGCCGGACTGCCCGGTGATACGGTGGAGGGGTTCACGCATAGCCTTAACGAGGCAATCGCCCTGGACCCCGAGAACATCACGGTACACACGTTGACACTGAAACGAGCCTCCGACCTGGTGGTGGAACACCGGGCCGCCGAGTACGACGATGTGGCCGCCATGCTGGCCCGGTGTGATCGGCTGGTGCAGGCGGGGTATCGCCCCTACTACCTCTACCGCCAGAAGGGCACCCTGCAGAACCTGGAAAATATCGGTTGGGCCAAGCCCGGCGCCGAGTGCCTGTACAATATCTATATCATGGAGGAAGTCCATACCATCCTCTCTGCCGGGGCGGGCGGCTCCACCAAGCTGGTGATCCCGGGGCGGCGCCACGGCAAGATCCAGCGTATCTTCAATTTCAAATATCCCAACGAATACATTCAACGCTTTGATGAGGTCCTGGCCCGCAAACAGGGCGTGGAGGAGTTTTATGAACGTTGCACAGCGCAAACGATTTGTCAGCAGTGAGCTGGTCTCACTGGCGGCCAGCCAGCCCCGGGCTCTGGCCGACTGGAGTGAAGCCCAGTACCGTACCCAGGTGGAGGAAATCGCCGGGCAGGTGCTGGCCAGCGGGCGGCATATCGTCATGCTCACCGGGCCTTCCGCTGCCGGTAAAACAACCACGGCCCGCAAGCTGGCCGAAGCCATCCGGCGCAGAGGTCAGCCCGGCACGGTCCTCAGCCTGGATGATTTCTATGTGGGGGAGGGCCGCTACCCTAAAAACCATGATGGGACCGATGATTACGAGAGTCTGCAATCCCTGGATTTGCCGGTACTCCACCGCTGTTTGCAGGATCTTTACCAGGGCGGCGTCTGCCGGGCACCGGTGTTTGACTTTCACGCCCAAAGGCCCTGCGGGGAACAGACGGTGGACTGCCGGGGCGGCGTAGTCATCATCGAAGGGCTGCATGCCCTGAACCCGGCCCTTACAGAAAGTCTGCCCCGGGAAGCTGTCTTCTGTCTGTACGCCAGCCTGCGGGAGGAATACGCCGCTCAGGACGGCAGCCGCAGCCTGGCCACCCGGGATATCCGCCTGGCCCGGCGCCTGGTGCGGGACTATCTGTTCCGGGGGCACGGGGCGTCCTTTACCTTGGGGTTGTGGGGGCATGTGTGCAGCGGCGAAGAGCGCTACATCAAACCTTTCAAGACCCGGGCGGACCGTCTGGTGGATACCACCCATACCTACGAAGTTTGCCTGTGGCACAAGGTGCTGGATGCTATGCCCGCCGACCCTGAAGCCACCCCCGCCCAGAACCGCCAGCTGGAAGCGTTGCGCAAAAAGTTCCTGCCGTTCCCGGCGCTGGGGACTGAACTGGTCCCCGGGGACAGCATGCTGCGGGAATTCATCGGCCAGGAAACACCGTAAATTCACGGAAAATATACATTTGCGCGTTGCAAAGGCTGTGGGAATCGGCTATAATAAGCGTAAAGAGTGCGCAGGTGCTGAATGCGCACAGGTTGAAATGAAAGAGGTGTATTCCATGTTTGAACTGGATATTGAAATGCTGAAGGAACAGGGCCTGCAGCTTGTCGATACCGCCAAAAAGACCGCCCAGGACCTGGCCGATAAGGGCAAGAATCAGCTGGACCTGCTGAACCAGCAGGCCCGCTTGTCCAAGGCTCAGCGGCAGCTGGGCGCACTGGTCTACAGCCTGCACAAGGCGGGCGAAGAGAACCAGCCCCTGGTGGATAAGTACATTGAGGCTGTGGCCGAGGTGGAAAAAGCCATTGAGGAGATCAAGGCCAACATGAGCGATGAAGAGCGCGTGGAGGCTGAGGCTGCCGAGGAAGAAGGCGCCGAGGAAGAGGAGATCATTGAGGAAGAGCCCGTGCAGCTGCGGGGCGAAACCAAAATCTGCCCCGTCTGCAAGGCGGAAGTGGACGGCGACGCCCTGTTCTGCAACCACTGCGGCGCCCAGCTGTGACCCTGGCCGGCAGAGAAAATGACTCTGCTGTGATGAAAAGTGTCTGTCTGCGGGCGGCGCTGCGGCAGCGGCACCGCCCGCAAGGCTTGACAAATCCCGGTTTCTGTGTAGAATAGTGCGTATTGCGCCTTGGCGCAGTGCGCGGAGTACAACATGAACGCTTACCCTGAAAAAACATCCTATACCGCCGACGACCTGGTGGCGATTCTGGCCATCCTGCGGGACCCGGAACAGGGCTGCCCCTGGGATAAGGTACAGACTCACCAGTCTATCCGCATGAATTTTCTGGAGGAAGCCTACGAGGCGGTGGATGCCATCGACCTGGACGATGCACACCTGCTGTGTGAGGAACTGGGCGATGTACTCATGCAAGTGGCTTTCCATGCCCGTATCGAAGAAGAGGCCGGGCGCTTTACCTGGCAGGATGTCTGCGACGGCGTATGCCGCAAGCTCATCCAGAGGCATCCCCATATTTTTGGGGACGAGGCGGGCATAAAAGACTGGGATGCGCTCAAGAATAAGGAAAAGGGCCGCCTGACCCTGCAGGATGAGCTGGACAGTGTGCCGGGGGCCCTTCCGGCGCTGATGTGTGCTGCCAAGCTGCAGAAACGTGCTGCCCGCTACGGTGTGGCGGTGCCGGCCCAAGCCGGATTGATAGCCCGGCAGGCGGAAGCCCTGCAGCAAGCCGTTGACCCTGACAGCGCCGAAGCCGCGGCAGGGGAACTGTTGTTTGCCGCCGTGGCGCTGGCCCGTCGGGCCGGGGTGGACCCTGAACAGGCGCTGCAGCGCCGCAACGCTGCCTTTGCCGAAGAGGCGCCACGATCCAAACGCTGAGAAGCAGGCGCGGGCCGGACCCGCAGCCGCTTTTGGCAGATAAATTACTTTGGAGGTACAAAACCATGACGAAAGTTGAATTGATTGCCGCTGTGGCCAACGAAGCCGAACTGACCAAGAAAGACGCCGAGCAGGCCGTGAACAGCGCGCTGAACGCCATTACCGAGGCCCTGAAGAACGGTGAGAAGGTCACCCTGGTGGGCTTTGGCACCTTTGAGGTCCGTGAGCGCCCCGCCCGCAAGGGCCGTAACCCCCAGACAGGCGCCGAGATCACCATCGAGGCTTCCAAGCTGCCCGCTTTCAAAGCCGGCAAGGCCCTGAAGGACGCTGTTCAGTAAGAGTTGTACCTTGCTGCCCCGTCGCCGTTGGCGATGGGGTTTTTTCATCGGGAGGATACCATGCGTTTAGACAAATATCTGAAAGTCAGCCGCCTGATCAAGCGGCGCACCCTGGCCAACGAGGTGGCCAACGCGGGCCGCGTGTTGGTCAACGATAAGCCTGCCAAAGCCAGCTATGCTGTCAAGGTGGGGGATGTGATCGAGATCACCTTCGGCAACCGCCCGGTCAAGGTACGGGTGCTGGCGGTGGAGGAACCCAAGGGCAAGGATGTGGCCCGGGAATTGTTTGAAGTCATCGCCCAGTAGGCATATTTTTCCACCTGCCCGCATATGGTATCACTGTACCGCCAACAGCGGGGAAGGGGGAACACCGCCATGCCGGAAACCAAGACCGAACCGGTCCGTACCAATGCCGTTGCCGCCGACGCACAGCCCCGCAGCCACAGCCTGGCCCTGCGGGACCGCCGTCAGCTGGCGGTGACCGGTGTGAGCCGCATTATCAGCTGCGACGAGAACGCCGCTGTGCTGGAAACCCCGCTGGGGAATCTGACCATTGGCGGGCAGGAACTGCAGGTCAGTGAACTGTCGGTGCACAGCGGCCAGGTGCAGCTCAGCGGCCGCATCGAATATCTGCAATACGCCGAAAACCGGCAGTCCGGCGGGGGGCTGCTGGCCCGGCTGTTCCGCTGAATGGCTGCGGCGCCTGCCGCGGCGGCGGTATGGGCGGACGTGCTGTGGTGCCTGGGGCTGGGCTGCCTGCTGGGGGCCGGGCGGGATATCCTGGGCCTGGTGATGGGCAATGGCCCGGTGCGCTGTTTTTGCTGGGACCTGCTGGCCTTTGCCGCGGCGGCGGTGCTGGTGTGCGGGTTTTCGGCAGGGGTCAGTGCCAGCGGCCTGGCCCGCTGGTATATGGCGGCAGCACTGCTGGCCGGGGCGCTGGCCTGGGGCGTTGCTCTGGCACCCGGGCTGCACAGGGCGGTGGCTGTACTGGCGGGTTTACTGCTGTATCCTCTGCGGGCGCTGCATCGGCGTCTGTTTCTGCCGCTGCGGCGGCGGATCGCCGTCACAGCGGCCCGCAAAAGGCAGAAAAACCGTAAAAAGTTGAAGAAAGCGGAAAAAAACGGAAAAAAGCAGTTGCAAAAGCCGTCGAAAGTATTATATAATTAGCCATATCTAGAATTGCGTGGATCGTCAGGAAAGGGGGCGCCCATCATGCACAAACGTCGCGGGCTGCTCCCGGGCTGGGTCATGGCAGCAGCCTTTTTGGCTCTTTGCGGATATCTGTTTGTCAGCCTGATCCACTATCAGATTTCCATCGGCTCCAAACAGCAGGAACTGCTCAGCGTGCAGGATCAGCTCAACAGTCAGCTG